>NZ_CP060398.1:321176-642353 GCF_015840915.1 Synechococcus sp. CBW1002 | reverse complement strand
CCACACCCCAGCAGCAGCGTAAGGAGCTGGCTCAGGTGGATCTCTATCCCGGCGAAGCCACCGCCCTCGGCGGCCTGATCTCAGCGGCCTGGGCCTTTGCCCCCAGCTGGCAACTGAACCTGCGGGCCGGCGGCCAGGTGGCCTTCAAGCCCCTGACCAACTCGATGCAGTTCACCGTGGGCTCCGATGCCGGCATCCGCGGCCTGCCCGGCCAGTTCCTCAGTGGCGACAACGGCTGGCTCGGCACCGCCGAGGTGGCCTGGACCTTCTGGCAGAAGAACAACCAAAGCCTCCAGCTGGTGCCGTTCATCGGCATGGGTGGTGTGACGACCACCCTGGCGGGGGTCACCTTCTCCGACACGGTGGGCTCCGGCGGGATCCTGGCGCGCTGGTTGGCCGGCAACAGCTGGCTGGTGGAACTGGGCTGGGTGGAACAGTTCGAAACCAACGACAACCTGGGCGAATGGACCGACTGGGCCCTGGGCAAGGGCCTGTACGCCCAAGTGAAGTACCGATTCTGAGCGGGGGGGCGTCCGGACACCTGCCTGGGAGAAAGGTGTTACAGCCCCGCGACGTGCCCCGACAAGATTGAGCTTGCCCGGATCGATCGCCGTGGCGCCAATCTCAGCGCGCGCAGAACTGGGCCTGCAGCTGCAGCCTGTCGATCGAACTGGGCAGTTCGGCCGGATCGAAGGGTGGAGGCGCGGCCGCATCGGCGGCCCTGGCCAGCATCGGCACTGGCCTGAATCCGCCATTCACCGAAACCTGCAGCGGCCGCACATGACTGAGCCCGATCGCTTCAGCGAGCTCGCGGCCCTGCCGCAAGGCATCCTGATACGCGAGCCTCAACAGCTCGCGCCGCACGGCAACATCGGCGATCGGATCCGCCTGAGGGCGAACCGGCGCTAGCTGGACACCCGGCAAGGCACCCACGTCACGGACCAAGCGCTGCAAACGCTCTGGTGCCAGATCGCCACTCACCTGCAGTTGTGCTGTGATCCGGGCCGGTCGATTCGATTCCGCTGAGCGCTGCCATGTCGACGGAGAGCTCACCCGCAGATCGTTGACATCGAGATCCTGAAGTGCTGAGCGCACAGCGGCAAGACGGCGCTGCAGTTCTGCCAGGGCGGCATCGGCCGAGGCCGCCTCCGCCTCAAGCCCAAGGGAGATGCCCAGGCGCTGGGTGGCGCGTTTGCGTTCAGCACTGCCCTGAGCCTCCAGCAGGGTGCCCTCACACAGCACCTGCACCTGGGCGTGGACAGGTTTCGCCAGGGTGAGCAGAACCAGGGCAGGGGACAGCATCAGCTGGGTCGCCCCCCAGGTGGACCAGAAACGGGTAACGGATGCCATGACCGATCACCAGGATGTGATGAGGAGCTGCATCCCACGCCAGAAGGATGGATGCACGCATCCATCCTCGACCAGAAGGCGATCAGCCACTGGCCCAGTCCAGGCGCGTGAAAATGGGTTGGTCGTGCCGCTGGCCTGGATCCCTGATCGCCGCGGCGGGCTGATGCCAAGCCTGTCATGAATCCACTGACATTGGCTCACTCGATCTGCGTTCGAGCGATCTGAATGGTGGCAGAAGGGATGGAATTGGCTGGATTCGGTGTCCCGGAACCGACGTCTGACCGCAGACAATCAAAGAAGCCTTGCTCAGGTCGTTGGGTCGCAGGATCAGCCGGTGCTCCCAAGGATGCTGCTGCAGGAGCTGATCGGATCGCGATCTTCTCCGGATCGATTCACTCCAGGTCAACGGACTCCAGCAAGATCCGACTGCGCATCAACCGGTCGGCATCGATTGCCCAGGCAATGATCTGAGTGTGCTTGGCCTGCGCGTCGTCCTTCATCTCCTCGACCACCTCATCGTGGAACCCCTCCAATTGACGGACCAGCGTCAGAGCAATCTGCTGATCTTCAGAGGCACTGGTATCGAGCTGTTCGATCAGATCCAGCACCTCCTGGACCTTGGCACTCGGCTCCTGTTCGGGCTTCTCCAGACGCTCGGACCTGGCCTGCATGGCGATCAGTTCATCGGGGCTGCCCGGGATGCCGGCAGTCGGTTGCTGGGATGCGTCGGCGTCGACCATTTCAGGATGCACACCCTCGTTGGGATCGGCAGGCTTGCCACCGTGGTAGCGGTACCGCCCGCTGCGGCGCTGGGGCTCCCCTGAGGAGGGGTTCAGTGGCTGATCTGAGGGAAGGCCCATCGCAGAGGTGGTGTCGTTGTGCTCCAACCAGGATCGCGCCGATGGGTCCCGGCTGCCTGCCGTCGGGGTCTTGGCTTCCGTGGGGCGCGGCAGGCAGCTGCCGTCGCAGCTTCATCCCGTACGACCTGCAGGCTGCTCTGCTGTGCCGTGGCCCCTTCAGCCTTGCCCTCGGTCAAGGACCCTTCGCACGCGGCGTCCTCTGCAAGGGCCCAGGTGAATCTGCAGGCGAAGCCCGTGCTTTGACCTGAGATAGGGATGCCGCAGCAACGCAGGATTCTTGCTTTTTCGCACGTTAATTCGGCAAGCCAGGACGGTGTCTGATCATGCGCCGCCCCTCCCCTCGATCACAGGGCATCGTGCAGGCCCGCTCTGCTCTCGGTGATTGGTCTCCTGATGGGCATCGGTGTTCTGGTCACGGGCTTCGACCTGCTCGGATTCAGCAGCCGTTTCCCTGCGCGGCCCGCGTGAGGGCGCTCCTCAGGGCAGGGTGAAACCGGAGGTGTTCAGGTGTTTGAGGTCGAGCAGCACGACCGTGAACCAGACCAGCAGGGCCAGGCCTCCGATCGCGCCGACCAGGACCAGCAGGCCAGCGATCACCGACTTGATGGACTTGCTGTCGTTTGGCACGAGCATGGGGGAATGGATGGTCACTGTCCCACAGCCAGATCTTATTCTCGAGATCTGGCTGCATGCCCCCGCACCCGCCTGCCATGCCGTTTCCGGATCGTCGGCTCCGGCGGTCGCTCCGCCGTGCTGCTCACCGCCGACCACGCCGGCCGCTCCATTCCCCGCTCTCTGGCCAAGCTTCAGCTCAGCGATGAGGTGCTCGAGACCCATGGGGCCTGGGATCTGGGTGTGGCGGCTCTGGCGGAGCGCCTCTCGGCTCGGCTGGATGCCGTCCTGATCCTCCACAACTACTCACGGCTGGTGATCGACGTGAACCATCCGCCCTGGGCCCCTGATTCGATCGTGGTGCGCAGCGAAAATGCCCTGATCCCCTCCAATCGCACCCTCTCTTCGGACGTGCGTCGGCGAGGGCCTGAGGCGCTGTTCGAGCCCTGCCACCGCCGCATCGCCGCCGAGCTTGATGGGCGATCCCGGCAGGGTCAGCCCGGCGTGCTGGTGGCCGTGCACAGTTTCACGCCGGTGCATGGAGGGCAACGGCGGATTCCCCACGTGGAACTGGAGGTCCGCCAAGACCTGATCGCCACGACGAAGGGCCAGCAGGCCTGCTGGCCATTGCCTTCTGCCGCTGGATGACCATTCCGGCTCGCTACAGCACCGGTTACCTGAGCGACATCGCGGTGCGGCCGCCCCACTCGGCCATGGACTTCTCAGCCTGGTTCGAGGCCTACCTCGACGATGGCTGGTCTGTGTTCGATCCACGTAGCAATCCTCCGCGAATCGGGCGCATCCTGATCGCCCGCGGCCGAGATGCGGCCGATGGGGCCTTCCCCACCACGTTCGGTTCCTCGACACTGGAATCTTTCCAGGTGTGGGCCACATGACCTATTGCGTAGCCGTTCTCCTGCAGGCCGGCATGGTGTTCGGCTCGGATTCACGCACCAATGCGGGTCTGGATAATTTCGCCACCTTCTGCAAGATGACCGTGTTCGAGCGCAGCGGCGATCGGGTGCTGGTGCTGCTCAGCTCCGGCAGTCTGGCCGGCACCCAGGCGGTGATCAGCCTGTTGCGCCAGCGGGCCGACGACAGCAATGGGGGCGACACCCTGTGGACGGCGCGCACGATGTTTGATGTGATGCTGTTGGTGTCGGATGTGGTGCGCAAGGTCCAGCAGCGTGATGCCGCCTACCTGGAAGCCTCAGGCAGTGGATTCAATGCGTCGTTTCTGGTGGGCGGCCAGATCAAGGGCGAAGCGCCACGGCTGTTCCGGATGTATGCCGAGGGAAATTTCATCGAAGCCAGCGCAGATACGCCGTTTCTCCAGACCGGCGAGGCGAAATACGGCAAGCCGATCATCGACCGCGTGATTCACGCCGACACCTCGCTGGCGGATGCGGCCAAATGTGTGCTGGTGTCGTTCGATTCCACCATGCGCAGCAATCTTTCGGTGGGGATGCCGATCGATCTGATCGCCTATGAGCGTGACAGCCTGGCTATCACCCACCGCCGCCGCTTCGGCGATGGCGATGCCGAGTTCGCGGAACTGAGCAGCGCCTGGGGTGTGGGCGTGCGCCAGGTGTTCCGCGACTTGCAGGATGTGAATTGGCAGGAGGAAAATCATTCGGCTTTTGCAGCACCCGAGTGAATGATTCCTGGTCACTCCGCCTTGACACAATCAAAGAGAATCATGATCGGGTTCTTCAAGAAGTCCTCCCAATCCGCCCTGTCATCACGATCAGGCGCCAAGTGCAGTGGATGCAGCTGAAAATCACGAAACCCCGCCCTGCGGAAGGCTTCTCGATAGTCCGTTAGCGGCAAGTAGTAATTCACAATCTCCAGATCGGCCTTCTCGAGGTGCATGGTGAAGCGAATCGGGGCTCCGCCTTTCACATGCTCTGCCAGGGTCATCTCGAATCCATACTTCCGGTAATCCGGCCTGGGCCTGAAGAAATAAACATCGGGGTTGGTTGTGAGCGTCACGAAGCGCCCTCCCGGCCGCAAGCGAGAGGCAATTCCGTCGCAAAACTCCTGAAGTTCCTCGCGCGTCTGGGCATGGACCAGCAGCCAGGCCGAAACCACGAGATCAAAGGACTGCTGCGGCACCACGGTGCGTGCATCCTCCACCCGGTAAGCAATCCCAAGCGGGTCATGGGCCTCCTGGGAGCGGGCCAGTTCGATCATGCGTTCGGAGACATCGAAGCCCACCACCTCTGCCGCTCCGGCCTTCCGCAACCTACGGGTGAAATACCCCTCGCCACAGGCCGCATCGATCACCCGCTTTCCCCGTAAGTCTCCGATCAGCCGCATCAGTGACGGCTCCTCGATTCGTGAACGCCAGAGCTGCTGTTTGGCTTCCTGGTACTGCTGGGCAACCTGATCCTGGTCGTAATCCAGCGGGGCTTGGTCTTCGGTCACAGTGCTCTTCATCTCCAACCGGACTCCAGCGTAGGCGTGATGGGTCAACGCAGATTTCAAGAACCGACAATCGCGTCCATGACGATCCAATCCTGAAGCCATGGAATCCTGATGGATCCGTTCCTCTGGCTTCATGCCATGCCGCTCAGGCAGCATTGGCGCGACGGATGGCTGGTCGTGCTGTTGCCAGGCTCGATCCAAGGGGCAGCGGCACCGGGGCCAGAGCCCGGTGGATGTCATCCCAGAACTGCCTGCGGGCCAGCACGGCACGTCGGGCCATCGCCTGGGTGGCTTGAAGCCTGGAGGAGCAGCCGCCGCAGAGCTCACTCAGCATCGCCAGGGCGGTAGGGCCATGGTCGTCACCATCCATGGCAACGTGCCGCATCAGATACCAGTGCAGGGAGGGAGCCCGTTGCGGCGCAATCAGAGCCCGCTCCAACAGGGCCTGGAACAACGACGGCACCAGCAGCTCACGGCCATAGGTGAAAGCCGCCGCCATCGGCAGCACCTCACCGCAGCCGATCACCTCAAAGGTGAAAGTCATGAAGCGCCGTGAAGGCTGGGGGATCGGTAGACCCTCCAGGGCAGCAGCGAGCTCGGCAGGGCTCAAGGTCCAGGCCTCAACCCCCCGCAATCGGCTCAGCAACTGCTCGATCGGTGCCGTACAGGCCCCCACCTCCCGCATCGCCAGCAGGTAGATCTCCAGATGGCTGAGATGGCTGGCACCTAAAGGATTGGCAGGCGCCTGATCACACTCCTCCTCCGCCACGATCCGATCGATCACCGCCACCGCCGCATCTGAACGGGGCGATGGGCCGGAGCCGGGCAACGGAGCGAAGCGAGACCTGGAGGCAAGCTGCCGCTGCAGCGCCTTCGCCAGCAGGAGGAAGTCCCACACGGCGAACACATGGTGTTCAATGAACAGCCGTAGCGCCGGCAGATCCGTGATGGCACCGGCCAGGGGGTGATCCTGCAGGTCGGAATCCGCCGGGTTCACAGTCCCAGGTCGGTCAGGCCGGGATGATCATCCGGGCGTGGGCCCTGGGGCCAGAGGAAGAGCCGATCCGTTTCGCGGATCGGAACATCGTTGATACTGGCCTCACGACGACGCATCAGGCCCTGGTCATCGAACTCCCAGTTCTCATTGCCATGGGCTCGAAACCAGTTGCCGGAGTCGTCGTGAAATTCGTACTGAAAACGCACGGCTATGCGGTTGTCGTGCCAGGCCCAGACTTCCTTGATCAGGCGATAGTCGAGTTCGCGGGCCCATTTGCGTTTCAGAAACGCTTCGATCTCCTGGCGCCCCTGGATGAACTCCGATCGATTACGCCAGACACTGTCTTCGCTGTAGGCCAGGGCGATCTTGGCGGGATCGCGGGAATTCCAGGCATTTTCGGCCATGCGGGCCTTCTGGGTCGCGCTGTCACGGTCAAACGGGGGCAGGGGTGGCTTCGATGTCACAACGAGGGGAGTCTCAGCGAGCAGATCAGAGCGAGGTCGTTCAGTGAAAGTGGGGGTGGTGAAGGGAGTCGTGGGCCCTTCAGTCGCCCGACTGGATCGTCACCATCTGGTCGGCGCTGTAGTCCGCCAGGGTCTGTTGCAGTTTCAGGGCCTCCTCATCGGTGCGCGTGCAGGCGAATCCATAGCGCGCCCTCACCCGTTCAGAGGCCTGCTTCAGACCCTCCAGCCCCCGGGTCTGCAAGTCGCCGACGGACAATTGTTCGCCGGGGGGAAGGTGCTCCAGGATCACGGTGGAGGGTGAATAGAGCTGGGAGCTCAGGCCATCGGGCCACTGCAGAGTGAGGTGAACTTCTGGCACCAGGCGATCGGGCAAGGGCTCCGGCCATGCTCCCAGCCCCCCAGGTGCATCGCCGTGCCCATGGTCACAGATGCTCCTGGCCAAGATCGTTCAGGGCGCCAAAACCGGTGAGTGGGTCCTGCTGGTGCCACACCCGCTGGCACGCCCCTGCGGCACTCAGCACAAGCTCGGCATCACCGCTCTGAAACCTGCCGATCTCCACGCACAGGAGATCGGGATCGATCCCGGTGGCATGCCGCAGCGCTGCCGACTGGGACGGATCCACTGCCAGGAGATAGCCATAGCTGGGGAAGCAGGTGAGCCAGGCTTCGAGCTCCACACCGCCTGGCGGCTGAAGCGCCTCAAGATCCAGCTCCAGGCGGCAATGTGCCGCCTCGGCGAACATCACGGCCGTGCCCACCAGGCCGCCCATGCTGATGTCCTTGGCCCCATGCACGATGCGGGCACCGGCCAGCTCCACCAGCAGAGCGAGATGGCGGCGCAGCCGGGCGGGTTCCGCCTCAGTCGCGGCATCCCAGAAGGGGTAATGGCGATGAAAGTGCCCCTTGATATTGACCAGCAGATGGCAGCGATCCCCCGGGCGGGCGGCCCGAGCGGAGAGCACCGGGCCTGGCGTGGTTCCGAGCACAGCCACCGAGAGCGCGTTGTAGGGGCTGTGCAGATTGGTGTGACCGCCCACCATCGGAACGGCGAATGTGTCGGAGGCGAAGCGCATCCCCGCCAGCAGTCGCTCGGCATGCTGCTCACCGGTCGCCCAAAGGCTGTTCACCACAGCGAGCGGGTTGCCGCCCATGGCGGCGATATCGCTGAGATTGACCAGCACTCCACTCCATCCGGCGAACCAGGGGTCGTCGTCGACCAGCTGGGGGTCCATCCCTTCGGAGGCCAGCAGCAGGGGGCCGGTCACGCCGGGGATCAGGGCGGCGTCATCGCCCAGGGCCGCTGCTGGCCCCAGTTCGGGAAAGGGCAACGGCGGGAAAGTTCTCGCCGGAGCCTGGATCTCCTCCTTCCCCCGCAGGCCCGGGTGCTGCCGCAGCCGCAGCGTCAGTGCCTGCAGGTCGGCGGGGGTCATGCCGCCTGGGCGATCGGTCGCCGTTCCAGCGAGGGCCGGTAATAGGAGAGATCGGCTTCCATCAGGTGATGGGAGATGCCGCGGATGTCGAGTTGCTCGAGCGAGCGCCAGTGCAGCCGCCGGAAGAAGGGAACGTTCTGACGCTGCACGGTGGCGAGAAAGCGATCACAACCCCAGCCATGGGCGGTGGTGACAGCCTTCCAGATCAACCCCTTGCCGATCTGATTGTGGCGGCGGAAATCGGCATCGACCCCGAGCCGGCCGCCCTGCCACAGCCGCGGGCTGAGTTCCACGATCCGCACCACACCAACGGCCTCACCGGCGCGGGCATGGCTATGGGACACAGCCACAATCGGGTAGGCGCTGGCATCGAGCTCATCGCGATCCGAGTCTTCGAAGAGGTGCTGCTCCTCGCAGAAGATCCTGCTGCGCAGATCCCAGTAGCTCGGCAGCAGCCTGGAGCCCGATCCGAGCACATGGAAGGAAAACTCCTCGGAACTGGCCGTCGGGGAGAGCTGGAAATCCTCGGCATCGAGTGCCATGCCCCAGCGCACCGAGGGGGTAAAGGCGGCCGGAGCGGAGGTGGTGCTGCGGCCGATGTCGTGGCTGCTGGGATCAATGAACAACATGGAACCGGGGATGGCTCAGGATGCGTTTTCAAACAGGGAGAGGGCCGAACAGGCGCCGCATTTGGCGCAGCCGGCGGCCATGCGGTCCGAACGGATGTTGGACTCGGCCAGCAACTTGCCCACGGCTTCGTAGATCTCGACCATGAAGTCGGCACTCGGGGCCGGGTGGTGCTGCAGAGGTGTACCGGAAATGGGTACGAAGGGCACCACGAAGGGATAGACACCGATCGCAATCAGCCGTTCGCTGCAGGAGATCAGGGTGCTGGCACTGTCGCCCAGGCCGGCCAGCAGATAGGTGCTCACCTGCCCGCGGCCGAACACGGCCACAGCCTGCTCGAAGGCCTCGACATAGCGCTCCAGGCTGAGCTCCGATTTGCCCGGGAGTACACGACGCCGTACCGCTTCGTCCACCACTTCCAGGTGCATTCCCAGGCTGTCAATCCCCGCCTGCTTCATGCGGAGATACCAGATCGGATCATCCGGGGGCTCGCATTGGCCCTGGATCGGCAGGTCCACCCGCGCCTTCACCGCCGCCGCCGTTTCCGCCATCAGCCGGGCCCCCCGATCGTCACTGTTCGGAGTGCCGGTGGTCATCACCAGCTGGCGCACACCATCGAGCCGCACCGCCGCCTCGGCCACCTCCGCCACCTGCTCAGGGGTCTTGCGCACCAGGGTGCGTCCGTCCTCGAGCGACTGCTCGATGGCACAGAACTGGCACGACTGACTGCGATCCCGAAAGCGGATGCAGGTCTGGAGCAGGGTGGTGGCCAGCACATCGCGGCCATGCAGCAGGGCGATGGCGCTGTAGGGGGTGCCGTCGGTGGTGGAGAGGCCGTAGAAGCGTGGTTGTGGCGGAGGCTCCACGGCGGCCAGTTTTGTGCCGGGCCGGTCGGTCACGGCAACCGCTCCATCGGCAGCCTGCTCCAGCCGGAACGGAGAGTCCTGGGACACCGCGTTGTAGACGGGAACCATCACGGTGGTGCCCGCGATCGTCAGGGCGCGATGGTCCGATGGACCGGCTCCACCGCGGCGCCCCTGGTTGCCGGCCACGGCGGGGTCGACCAGCCCCTGCACCTGCAGCTCCGTCACGAAACGCCCGAGGTTCTGGCTGGCCAGAGCCGGCTTGGAGGCATCAGCCATGGGTCTGGGCCTCAGCGGAAGCGACCTGCACCGTGGCGCCTGACGGAGCGTGGCTGTCCTGAGCTGCTCCTGGGATCAGCATCGGGTCCACCTGGGTGGCCGGCGTTGCGTTGATCCGCAGCCCCAGCAGATCGGGACGGCTGTAGTGCCCCACACTGTCCATCATGCGTTTGCGTTTGGTGATCAGGGCGGTGTCGAGCGTGGCGATCGCCAGTCCTTCACCCTCCGGCAGTGGGCCGGCCAGATAGCGGCCTTCCGGGCTGATCACCGCGGTGTGGCAGCCCCCCTGGAAGGCACGATGCAGGGAAGGATCGGGAGTGATCACGGCATGGTCGGCCGGATCCAGCCAGGCGGTGGACGACACCACGAAGCAACCAGCCTCCAGGGCGTGATGCCGCAGGGTCACGGCGGTCTGTTCGGAGAAGATCGGACCCACGAGCGATCCGGGAAACTGGGCGCAGTGGATTTCCTCCCCCTGGGTCATCAGGGCGAAGCGGGCCAGGGGGTTGTAGTGCTCCCAGCAGGCCAGGGCACCGATGCGGCCCAGGGCGGTCGGCACCACCTGCAACCCGGCGCCATCCCCCTGCCCCCAGACCATGCGTTCGTGGTAGGTGGGGGTGATCTTGCGGCGCTTCAGCACAATCGTGCCAGAGGCATCAATCAGCAGTTGGGTGTTGTAGAGGCTGCCGCCATCCCGTTCGTTCACCCCCAGGAGCACATGCAGGTTGTGCTGGCTGGCGGCTGAGCAGATCTGGCTGATCTCCGGTCCGGGAATCACCACGGCCTGCTCATAAAGGCGCAGATGGGAAGCACCCATCAGCACGGCCGGCTCCACGAAGGAGAAATAGGGGTAATAGGGAAGAAATGTCTCCGGAAAGACGATCAACTCAACCCCTGCCGCAGCCGCCTGCTCCATGGCCGCGAGCACCCGGGCCACGGACCCCTCAAGGTTGAACAGAACCGGACGAATCTGCGCCGCCGCAACGGTGATCGTGCTGACCATGGGAGACATCCGAAAGGTCTGAAACAGAGATCTCAGAGGGTCCAGGTGTCGAGGATGAAGGCCCCCTCCTTGCGGTGCATCAAGACAATGTCAAGCACATCAAGGGGGTTGATGGGGGTGATGCCTGGGATCAGCGCCCCTTCGCCGTGGCCGTACAGAGCCTGGAGGGCAAAGCGGCAGGCGTAGACTTTGCCACCCTGGCCCATGAACTTCTGGATCCGGGCATTGAAGTTGAGATGGCCATCAAAGGCCGCATCACCCAGCTTGGGGAATCCCCGTTGAACCCCCAGCGTGACTCCCGGGCCATACAGAAGAATCGAGGTTTCGAAGCCCTTGGTGATCAACCGGCTGGCCTGAAGAAGATTGACCAGGCCGATCGAACCTTCGAAGGCGACGGTGTGAAAGGTCACCAGGGCTTTTTCCCCGGGCTCCGCTTGGACATCAGGAAAGACTTTCTCTTCGTAATCAACGAGAAAATCGCCCGGCTGGTTGGCGGGACGGGTGACTTCGGGCATGGGGTGAGGTTGTCTGGTGGCGGAATCCAGGGCGAACCCTGCCACGTGTTTCGTTTTGTTTTATGTGGCCGATGCGACCGAATCCCTGGAGGTCGCAACCCGGCTGAGCCCGTCCAGAGGTTGCAATGGCTACCGGCCCCTGAGTCGCCAGCAGGGAAACTGGGATCTCCTCTTGATTGGCACCCTTGCAGCCCTCGGCTCCTCTGCCGCCCAGGCATCCCGTCGTGGTGGTCGGGGGCGGCCAGTCCGGCCTGTCGGCAGCAGCCTGCCTCCAGCGGCGTGGTATCCGGCCCCTGGTGCTGGAACAGCACCAGGTCGGCCACGCCTGGGAACGGCAGCGTTGGGATTCCTTCTGCCTGGTCACCCCGAACTGGCAGTGCCGGCTGCCGGACTTTCCCTACGACGGGAAGGATCCGGAAGGCTTCATGGTGCGTGACGACATCGTGGCCTACGTGCGCCGATTTGCCGCAGCCATTGC
Source organism: Synechococcus sp. CBW1002 (assembly GCF_015840915.1). NCBI lineage: Bacteria > Bacillati > Cyanobacteriota > Cyanophyceae > Synechococcales > Synechococcaceae > Synechococcus > Synechococcus sp. CBW1002. The sequence continues at coordinate 630,448 of NZ_CP060398.1, read as the reverse complement.
TGCAGATGTGCGTGAGGGAGTGAGTGTGCAGCGCCTCTGCTGGCGTGACGGCACCTACACGCTCACCACCAATGCCGGTGAGATCGAAGTGGAGCACGTGATTGTCGCCACCGGTGGCTACCACAAGCCAAAGCGCCATCCCCAGGCGGAGCGGCTGCCCAGCTCCGTCGTCCAGCTGGATGCCCGCGACTATCGCAATCCTGACCAACTGCCGGCCGGACCCGTGCTGGTGGTCGGCAGCGGCCAGTCTGGCTGTCAGATCGCTGAGGATCTGTTTCTTGCCGGCCGCCGAGTGCATCTGAGTGTGGGCTCAGCACCGCGCTCACCGCGCCGCTATCGCGGCAAGGACGTGGTCGACTGGCTGGATCGCATGGGCTATTACGCCATGCCGATTGATCAGCACCCCGAGCCCAGGCTGGTGCGCCACAAGACCAATCACTACCTCACTGGCCGAGACGGGGGACGGGACATTGACCTGCGACGTCATGCCCGCAATGGAATGGTGCTGCATGGTCGACTGCTCGGTTTCGCTGACGGACAGATCCACTTTTCCAGCGATCTGGCTGCGAATCTGGATCAGGCGGATGCGGTGTATTGCCGTATCCGTGACAGCATCGATGCCTACATTCAACGGGAAGGGATTGAGGCTCCTGAGGAAGCGCCCTACCAGCCCTGCTGGCACCCGCCAGCAGCAGGCGCAGACAGCGTGGCTCTCCACCAGGAGCCCCTCGCTGCGGTGATCTGGTGCACGGGATATGCGGCCGATTTTCGCTGGATCGATCTGCCGGTCTTCAATGGCGCTGGCTATCCGGCCCACGATCGCGGAGTGACTCACAGTCCGGGGTTGTATTTCATCGGCCTTCCCTGGCTGCAGACCTGGGGTTCGGCCCGCTTCAGCGGCGTTGCGGACGACGCCGAGCATCTCGCGGAGACCATTCGTCTGCGCATGCAGCTCACGGATGCCCTCCACGAGCGTCAGGAGTGCACGGCTCTGCTGGGGTCATAGTCCTGCAGTCAATCCTGGAAGCCTTGCATGGGCTCCAGTGGGGCTCCGGGAGCGCTGAAGGCGTGGACGCCATGCTCCACAGGTCCATCTGCATGGATGCTCTGGATTAGGCGGCAAGCTCCGGGCTCCTTGGTGCCGTTGCTTGCCTAGCAGTTGGTTGCCAATCGAGCAGCGGGCCCCTGGCCACTCTTGCCAAGGCCGTTGCCCTGCATCCCGTCGCTCCTGCCAGCGTCGAATGCCGGGATCGCCTGAAGCGCAACAATTTGAACAGGGTGTGTGTGGCATCGATCAGGTGCCATTCACCATCGACTTTCTGCAGACCCTGGCGCACCAGAGCAGGGATGGGTTCACCGGCGGTGCCGCTGCCAGGCAGCGGCGCCAGCTCACCGGTGGCTGAATCGTAGATAGGCTTGGCCTGGTCCTCAGGATTGACACCACTCGGCGGGATGCCCCCGTTGAATCTTGCCCGACTTCCGTGGAGATCATGTTGAAACGGTCGGACAAGCATGGTTCAAACCCCCACATCAACAGACAAGTTGGGCTTGGATGAAGCGGTTTCACAATCCCTGGCGGGGCAGGAGGCGGATTGCTACCAAGGTTCCAGGAATCTCTGTGACCAGGGTTGTCTGCCATGCAATGCGCTGCCAGCTTTTTGTACGAGCCCGTCGACACTCTTAAGGGCACCTCGAAAAATTGCCTCCACCAAGACGGAGCCCTCAAGCCTGGCCTGAAGTGGCAATGAGTCTCAATTGCCGGATCCCGAAGATCCCGAATTTTTCGAGGTGCCCTTAAGCAGATTGGTGAGGATATTTGGATTGTTGACGGCCCAGTCGTGCAGATGTTGCTGTACGGGCTGAGGGTTCCCTTTCCGACTCGAATGACCATTGTGCGCCTGGGCAATGGCGATCTGTGGTGCCATTCGCCAACGGCGTTCAGCCCTGCCCTTAAGGAACAGGTGGATTCTTTGGGGCCTGTTCGGCACTTGATATCTCCGAATAAGATCCACTATGTCCATATTGGTGCTTGGCTCAAGACTTATCCTGGAGCCATTGCCTGGGTCTCCCCAGGTGTGCGTGAGCGGGTGATCAAGCAGAAAATGGATGTGGCATTTTCTGCTGACTTGCGGGATGCTCCTCCTCCTGAGTGGGGTCAGGATCTGGATCAGATGATTTTTGCTGGCAATCTATATCTGGATGAAGTTGTGTTTTTCCATCGGAAAAGTTCCACTCTGATTCTGACTGACCTCATTGAAAACTTTGAGGTTTCCAGGCTCAACAAAGTGAGCTGGCAGTACGGTTTTCTGCTGCGGGTGGGGGGCTGTGTTGAGCCGGATGGGCAGGCTCCTTTGGATCTGCGATTGGCCTTCTGTCCTCGAAAACAGGATGCCCGGCGTTCCTTGAGGCGTTTGCTGGACTGGAATCCAGAACAGCTCGTCTTTGCCCACGGTCGTTGGTGTGATCGAAATGGAGCGGAGCAGTTGCGCCGCTCTTTTCGCTGGCTTCAATAAAATTGCCAAGGGGATGGAATGGCCCGGCGATTCGAGTGTTGAATCCCGCGTCGGTTTTTTGCATGGCATGCGTCTGCCAGATTGGTTGGTTCCGATTGGCGGCGACAGGGACAGGATTGGTGTCTGTGGCTGTGGGACTTGGTGAAGAGATATCGCATCTCGCCAGCCGGGGTGGGCGTGGGCCCATGGGCAAGAACAGCAGTTCAGTGCTGGGATCAAGCGCGATCCGAGAGTATTCGGAATCTTCTGTTTTTCGTTCGCATCTGCTCAGCTCGTTGCAGCATGGCCGCGATGCCCGGTTCAGCTCTGCTGCGCAAGAACCGCAACCGGAGTTGTTGCACTCCAGCACCGAGGTGAGGGACGCGCGTGCCGGCGATCCCTGAGCAGGCGAAGGTCTCTCCCCCAGGGCAAGAGGGCTAACTGGATGGACCTGCTGCTGCCGCCCTCAGCCGAGGACGGCCCGCTCACGCACCTGATCCAGGCTGCAGCGGTTCAGCAGCTCGCCGTTCTCGTACACGGTCTGCAGGCAGGAGTCGGGATGGATCCCGGGCAAGGGGCGCACAATCGTGCGGTAGGTGCCACCGGTGTGGATGAGATCGAGCACGCCGGCCTTGCTGGTCTTGGCCGGATCGGTGATCGGGCGCTTGTGCACCGGCAGGATCTGGCCCGAACGCTCCACCCAGGACGCCTTGTAGACAAAGCGCTGGGTGTCTCGGTTCAGCTGCTGCAGCAGGCCGCCGCCCATGCCGTAGGCCACGTTCTCGGCGCTGAAGCCCGCCGCCAGGACGGCCTCCAGCACCAGGGGCAGGGTCTGGGCGGTGATGCCGTCCCCCTGGATCACCCGCACGTGCTGGAGCACGCGGTAGCCCTTGCCGTTCATCCGGCTGCCGAAGCGGGCCTCCAGGCGCCGGAGCAGTTCCGGCACGATCCGCACCGGATCGCCGGAGTCTGGGCGGATCACCACCGTGGCACCCGCCTCGATCACCTGCGGCCGCAGCTGCTCTCCCCAGAGGTGATCCACCGCGTTCCAGAGGTCGTAGGAGTCGGACACCACCGCCAGGACGGCTCCCGGGCGGGCGAAGTGATCGAGCATGTTCCGGTAGGCCTGCGCTTCGTGCTTCTGCCCCCAGGCCAGGACCGTGGAGTGCTCGGCAGCGGGGATCGAGAAGCCGGCCATCGGGCAGTCGTAGTGGCGGCGGCCGGCCACCAGGGCGGCGCCGGTGTCACTGCCGCGGAAGGCGATCAGGTGCGCCAGACCGCCGATCGCGGCGCTCTGGAGGCTGGAGACCCCGCGCGAGCCGAAGTCGTGCAGGCGGAAGGCCAGCTCGACGGCGGGATCATCCGCCGAGCGCTCCAGCGCGGCCGCTAGAACCGTGCGCAGCTGCCAGCTGCGGGTGGCGACCGTGGTGGGGTACCAGATCCGCAGCAGCTGGGTCTCCACCCAGGTGACCAGCCAGGCCAGTTGGGGATCGGTGGATTCCACCGTCATCAGCACCTGGCCAGTGGGCACCCGGCTGCCATCGGGTACGGCGCGGATCAGCAGAGGCAGCCGGCCCCCGTGCACCTGCACCACACGCTCCCAGCCCGGACGATTGAAGGGGAGGCCGTGGCTCTGCCAGAACTCCTCTGCTTCCTCCACATCCGCCTGGGTGATCGGGGTGGTGAAGGACTGCAGCAGTAGCATCTGCAACCCGAAGAAGAGGGTGGCAGGGTTCTCGCCGCCGCGGCTCTCCAGGTAGGCCCCCATGGCAGTGAGATCGGGGGGGTACTGGAGCCAGTGGCTGGTCTTGTAGCTGTCGGTATCGAAGAGAAGGTTGGTTTCCATGGTGTGCTCTCCGCACGAGAGTAAGGAGGCGCCCCGGCCCGGTCCACCCAGGCCAGATGCAAGCAACCAAACAGGGTTGAACACGCTCTCCAGTGAAGCGGTAGCTGCTCAGATCCGGGAGATGAAGTGCTGGATGATCTGCACGTGGTCCTCGAAGAAGTTGTCTGCGTGGGCGTAGATGTCCGCCAGCGGTATCCAGAACGCCTTCTCGGCGTCATCGGCGCCGCGGACCGCGGGCAGGGCACCGGCCTTGAGCTGAATCAGAAAGGCATGGGTGAACCCCGCCCCCGTGCCGACCGACCCGGTGCATCGAACACCTGGCTGCCGGCGATCGAGCCCTCCAGCACGGATCTGGGCACCCTTCCCGGAGAAGGGTGACGGTCAAGGACGGAGGCTGCGCATCTGAAGATGGGTGTCACGCTGATGGGGTGACATGGACCCAGGAAACAGGTGCAGGGTTCACGTGAGCTCTCTCGCTGCTTCGCAAAGTTCAGAGCTCGCATCAGGGCTCGCAATCGAGTTCCTGGATCCAGGAGGCGATGGCGGCGTTCATCTGGTTGCGCTCTGAACTGGCGAGGAGTTTTTCGCGATAGGGTGAACTGCTCGCTTGCGCTGCAGGAGCTGAATTCTGGATTCGCCTCGCGAGATCGGCAATGATGCCTTTCCCATGATGAATAGAGCCCTCCGTTTCCGTTGCAGAGAGTTCCATCGCAAAGCCGTATGACACGGCGCCATGAGAGCAGTTCACGTCCAGCGGCAGGCGCGTACCGTCCTCAACGAGGAACCAGCTGTGTGGCTGCTTGGCAATCACTCTCATCATGCTGTTCTGCCGTTCGAGCCACTCCCTCTGACATGGCGTCTCGGCTGGATGAAGGGGATGGCTGGTTTGCTGCCCCGTCCTCTGCAGCGATCAGATCGATGAGGAGAATCCTCCGTCCACGGGGATGGCGGCACCCGTGATGTAGTTCGAAGCGGCACTGGCCAAGAACACGGCCACCCCCTCGAGGTCGTCTGGAGTGCCCCAGCGCCCTGCGGGGGTGCGGGCCAGCACTTGTTCGTGCAGGCCCGGGATCTGTGTACGCCCTGCACGCGTGAGATCGGTGTCGATCCACCCGGGCAGAACGGCATTGACCTGAATGTTGTCCGGAGCCCAGGCCACCGCCAGCGACTTGGTGAGCTGCAGGATACCCCCTTTGCTTGCTCCGTAGGCAGCCGAAAACGAAGCGCCAAAGATGGACAGCATTGAGCCGATGTTGATAATCTTGCCGCCTGAGCGTTTCATCAGCGGATAGGCAGCGCGAGCACACAGGAACGTGCTGGACAGGTTCGTGCAGATGACGTCGTTCCACTCGGCAAGAGAGAGATCCTGGGCGGGTGCGCGAATGGTGATGCCCGCATTGTTCACGAGGATGTCCAGGCGCCCATGGCGCCGCTCGATCTGCCTCACCAGCTCGGTGACTGCGTGCTCATCGGTGACATCGGTCTGGATCGCCATCGCCTCGAGGTCGATGGCGCTGAGTGTGCGAAGCGCTGATTCGGACTTCGCGGCATCTCGAGCGGCAATCACCACATGAGCCCCTGCCTTGGCCAGGCCGGTGGCTATCCCAAGCCCGATTCCTCCGTTGCCGCCCGTGATCACAGCGACTCGTGATGCGAGAGAGAACACCTGGGGATTCCTGCTGGTGGTGAAGCCTGCTTTATGAGCAGCTTAAAGACGTCCTATGGGTGGAAGGGGATTGAGGATCACGCAGTGAAACCGAGAAGTCATGCTTGCCTGTGCCCAGGTGGGGAGTGCGTGATGTCTCCTGTCCTGGCAGATCCTGATCAACTTCGTTTTGGCTTTCCGGGTTCTCCACCTGCGCGCCTTGCCCGCTGTTGTGATGCAGCAGCAGCAGTGCATGAATACCGGCATCGGCTGCGATTTTAACAGTGGCGCGATGGGCGGCTTCCATCAGTATCAGCACCTTGGTGGGTGAGCTGCGACGGTCCAACTCCCCTGACCACCCGTAGACCGGACCGTCCTGCAGGGCCACCATGGTGACCCCCAGCCGGCGCCCCTGGCTGGCTCCAGTCGCACTCCACTCCTGAAGATCGTTCAACAGCAGCACCCCGAAGGTGCGGCTGGGGTTGCAGACCAGTCCCCGGTGATGCGTGGGGTCGTGCAGGGCACGGAGGTCTGGGAAAGAGGAATCAAGCTGTGAATCGGAAGCTTTCCTCCAATGCTTATCGGCGTCATGCGCAAGATTTCATTGTATGGCTGGATGCTTCTTCTGGGCACCTCGAAAAATTCCAATTCCTCGGGGATGACCCGAGTGAGACTCATTTCCCAGCCTGAGTCATCCCGGCCTGGAAGTCCCGGAAAGGACGATTTTTCGAGGTGCCCTTCTGAAAGATCCGCTTCAGCCCTTTCGTTGGAAGGAGTGATCACAGATCCATTCCGTACCCTCGCCCCGGCCCGGGCCCTCCTTGAGGAGAGGCTCGGCCCCCCATCGGCAGGGATCGGCAGGGTCTCCTGGGCCCTGCTCCAACGCACGGTCGAAAGCGGTCAGTGGCCGCAGGGCAAAGCGGAAGGATCCGTCGGCGGGCCCAGCCGTGACACGCTCCGCCATGGCGAGGCCCTGGCGGCCACCCAACCGCGAATCATCCTGCACCTCGAGCGGATGGAGCAGCGCCTGGAGCGCCTGGAGCTGCTGCTGCTCCACCTTCTGGACCGTCAGGCCGGACCGCCGACCTTTCCGCCGACCTCGCCCTCTCCGCCGACCTGACCCCACAGACTGCATTTCCCTGGATGCCTCCCTTGCCGCCGCGACATACACGGCAGCTGCGCCCCATCGGCGCGATCCTGGGAACAATGACACCCCCCTCTGCGATGGGCTTTCCTTCCGATCAGCCGCTGAAATCCTCGTAGGGGCAGCCCCAGCGCCGCAGCGGCCGTTACCGCTACCACGGCGGCAAGCCCGCTGATCCCAACGAGGGCGTGCATCCCGAAATGGTCGACTCCGACCCGTCTGAGCCGCCGGCGACCGGCATTCCCGGCAGCCCCGATGAACTGATCGCCATGCAAGCCAGGTCCGAGCGTCCGGAGAAGCCCGACCGGGAGCTGAGTGCCAGGGTGCAGGAGGTGCTCGATCTGATCGAACAGCTCGATACCAGCGCCGCCGAAGACCAGCAGATCGCCCTGACGCTGGTCCGCCACCTGGAGGGTTTCCACGATGAAGTGGTGGAGGAGATGAAGGCCGACGAGCAGGCCAAGCACAGCCAGATCGTTGCCTGGTCAATCGATGCTGACCGGCTGATGCGCAGCCGCATCCTGCTCGAATCCGTCGACCTGGAATGAGCCGAGGGGCCAACCCGTCCTGATTCCCCCCAGAAGCCTTCGCGGCCCCTGAGGGGAGAGATCGGCATCCTCCTGGGCGCGATGAGTCAGCTCAGCAACACCGCCCCCTGGGTCAGATCTGCGACCATAATCCCGCTCAGGTTGATAGTTTGAGCATTGAAGCCCAGATCCACCAGAGTGCCGCCGGGCTGATCCATGAATCCCGGCAGGATGGATTCGTTCCGGAAGACGGTCAGATCCAGCACGTCTTCGCTGGGATTGAAGCCATCAATCGTGAGCGATTGTCCCCAGGCGTAGGGGATCATGATGCGCTCCGCCACGCCACTCTGTGCCATCAGATACGTATCCGTGCTGTTGACCAAGATGCCGGTTACCTGATCGACCTGCGAGCCGTTGCCTGGATCCGAAAGCCCATCGGTGATGTCGTCATCTGGAAGCAGTGGCTGGATGGCCCACGGAAGGAGCGGCTGGATGGGCTCGCCTGTGATCACGTCAGACTCTGGGTCTGTGTGCTCCTCGTCGGAGATCAGCTCAACTCTGCCCGTGCCTGCAAGGACCTGGCCTTTGGCATCGAGGAGCTGGACATCTCGGGCTATATCAAACTTGGAAAGATCAAAATCCTCAAGAATCGCAATGTTGGTGCCAGTTGTTGTGGAGATCCTGCCCAGTCCGTCCGTCTCGGAATAGGTGATCAGGAGATCAGAGCCTGAACTGACCCCGTCGTAGGCCTTCATGACGATCTGAATCTGATCAACGCCTCCTGTGAAGTCTTCAATGGTGTTGGTGCCGCCATTGAGCAGAAAGGTGTCGCTCCCACCGCTGCCGGCCAGGATGTCGTCGCCCATGCCACTGGCCAGGACATTGTCTCCATCGTCACCGCGGATGATGTCATCGCGGTCCGAACCCACGATGTTCTCGATCCCATAGAGGTAGTCCAGGTCTGCGCCTTCCGCCACCATCGGCTTGCCCAGCTCACGGATGCCGTTGTGCAGCAGCACCGCTCCATCCACCGTGGTGGCCGTGTCCACCGTGATGCCCTGGGTGGCGCTGTTGCTGGCATAGCCGTAGAAGGCCGTGTCGATGCCCTCCCCGCCATAGAGAAGATTGGAGCCGCCGCCGCCCATGAGGATGTCGTCCCCCGCGAGTCCGTAGAGCACGGCGCGGCTCATGTCGGGATGGTTGGCGCTGGGTGAGTGGTGACCCTCCAGGATGTCGTCGAGCGCTGTGCCGCTGAAGGAGGAGACGCCGTTGACCCCCTTGCTGACGGTGGTAGCCCCGTGGGCACCGAGGATGATCATCGAATCGCCGCCCAGCTGATCGAGGCCATCCAGGTTCACGCTCCGCTCGCCTTCCTGCATCTGCAGTTGCGATGAAGTGCCATCGGCGATCACGTAGCTGCGGCGCAGGGTGGAGAAGGCCAGGTCTGCCAGGTCGGTATTGGAGAGATGGCCGAGTCCGTTGCGCTGCGCGTGGGCGAGCATGGCATCCATGTCAAAGGTGACATCGGCGAGATAGGCGGGGGCGCCATTGATCTCCTGCATGACATAGAAGCCTCCGCTGTTGCTGGAGAACTGCTTGGCCACGATCTGGGGCTTGTCTTTGTCCGGATGCAGGTTGAGGATCAGGGAGTCTTCGTAGGGGTTGAAGTCCGTGATGATCTGCGCCTTGCTCCACTGCAGTGAGTAGGAGGGGGCAGTGCTGTCGTTGGAGTTCAGGTATTCGAGCAGTCCCTGTCCCAGATTCAGGGCTGAAGAGAGAGCAAAGTTCCCTGTGGCAAGTGCCACTACGCTTGCGCGTCCCAGCCCCTTTGCGGCGACGGAGTGGGAAAACGCGGTTTCCACGCCTTCATTGAATTGAAGCGCAGGTGCCACCAGTGGGCTCAGCACGAAGGTGTCGAAGCCGCTGCCGCCGCTCAGGCGGTTCTGGTCGCTCCCTGCCATCGTATCCACGATCAGCCAGTCATCTCCGGCGCCCCCCATCAGGGTGTCTGTGCCGGTGCCGCTCAGCAGGCGATCGTTGCCATCTCCGCCGTGGAGCAGGTCGTGATCGTTGCCTCCCTCCAGCAAGTCCTGGCCGTCGCCTCCCTCGAGCGTGTCGTTGTGGTTGCCGCCCAGCAGATGGTCGTTGCCGCTTCCTCCTCGGAGTAGGTCATAGCCGTTTTGGCCATAGATCGTGTCATTGCCTCCGCCACCATCGATGCGGTCATTGTGGTGGTAGAACTCCTCGCCACTTGATGTTTTCGCCGAGTTGTATCCCACGATGAGGTTGTCCTGGGAATTGCCGTAAATCTCGCTGGGAACGTAAAAGCCGGTGCCTCCTGACTGTTGTTGTGATCCCCAGTTGGGTTTGTCCAGGTTGGTCGAGCCTTCTGCCATGTGCGTCGCGCCGGTGGAATACACCCATGCATTCGTCCAGCGACCCATGCCTACATAGTGCCTGCTGTGGTGCAGCAGGGTTCCGCTGGGTGCTCCGCCCATGCTTTCTGTTGCCGTCGAGAAATGGAGGGTCTCTGTGGAGGGGGGTAAAGAAAGCGTTTCCCAGGTGCTGGTTGGGTCGGGGTCTGCATGCAACCCTTCTGCTTCTTCAACCAGTAGATCCCCGTAGGGACTCCTGAACAATCCAGATCCATTGCGCCGCAGCTGGTCTCAAGCATGAGAAACCGCTAAAGTGGCCGTGAATCAGGCAATCCGTGATTGCCTTTACTCCTGATCGTTCCATATGTACCGGAGGCACAATAACGGTCAGATCTCAATCAAGGAGTTCCACCTGCCATTTGGCGGCACACTTGATCCCGAGAATCGCTGGGTTCAACTGGAGGGGCTGATCCCATGGGATGAGCTGGAAGAAACCTATGCCCCTCAATTCAGCGCCACAATTGGCGCTCCAGCCAAATCAGTGAGAATGGCCTTTGGTGCTCTCTACATCAAACAGAAGTTAGGGCTCACCGACGAAGAGACAGTCCATCAGATCAGAGAGAACGCCTATATTCAGTTCTTTCTCGGCTTTGCGGGCTACACAGCTAAGGCACCGTTTGATGCCTCGATGATGGTGCACTTTCGCAAGCGTTTTTCTGACGAGGATCTGCGCCGTATCAACGAGCTGGTGGTGCAGCGCGGCAAAGAGATCCTTCTGGAAGCACTTGCTCAGGCAGCAGACGATGACGACCATGATGATCGTGATTCCAGTGGAGGAGGCGCTCAGCTAGAACTTGATGCGTTGATCAAGCCTGCTGACTGGCCAGAAGGAAAGAATTGGGGCACTCTCACGATTGATGCCAGTTGCACTCCAGCCGACATCACCTATCCCAGAGACCTCAAGCTCCTCAACGAGGCTCGCACAACGACCGAGCGAGTCATTGATGATCTGTGCAGTCAGTCATCGGGATTCAGGAGACATCGACCTCGCTACGACCGTGGCCTTGCTCGTGCTCATTTCCTGAGAGTGGCGAAGCAAAAACGACCACGTCGCCGCAAAGTGAAGGCTGCCATTAAACATCAGCTTGGCTATGTGCGGCAGAATCTCAAGGCCATTGATGCTCTGATCGGCTGCGGGGCAAGGCTTTCCGAGCTTAAGAGGCATTGGTGGCAGAAGTTGTTGGCCTGCAGCGAGTTGGAGCGGCAACAGGGCCTTCTGCTCGCCTCTCAGACCAACAGCATTCCAGACCGCCTGGTGAATCTTGTGCAGACCCATATCCGCCCAATGGTGCGAGGCAAAGCACGTGCTGCGGTGGAGTTTGGAGCCAAAATCAGTGTTTCGGTTCAAAACGGCTTTCCGTTCTTGCACCGCATAAGCTGGAACCCCTACAACGAAGGAGAAGACCTTATCGCTCAGGCGGAAAAATACAAGCTGGATACAGGATCTTACCCAGAGCGAATCTGCGCCGACCGGATTTATATCACGGCCAAGAATAGGCATTTCTGCACGAGGAACGGTATTCGCCTCTCCGGCAAGCGATTGGGTCGCCCGCCCAAGGATCCTGATGTCACCACTGCACACAAGCACCAGCTCCGATCTGATCAAGCTCGACGCAATGAAGTGGAAGGCGTCTTTGGCTCTGGAAAGCGCAAGTATTCCCTGGATCTGATCATGGCTCGTCTACCAGCTGGTGCCGAATCCTCCATCTCGATGGCCTTTGTCGTGATGTGCGCGGAAAAGGTCTTGAGGCTGCTGCGCCTCTTTTTTGTCCTTCTTTTTGGGTGGATCTACAGCTTTTTTATGGCCTGGTCAGCGATCAGAGCGCCTGAGGGCATCTGCAAGCCATGCTTTTGAGATCTGGCCGACTTGATGTCACCGCGCTTGCCAGCCTGATTAACGCGAAGCAAACGGACGAATCCGGCGCCGATGGGCCGAGAATCTTTTTCAGGAGTCCCCCCGTATCCGTTCAGGGGCCGTGACGCAGCCGCGCAGCATTCACCGCCCTTGATCGCTGATCACCAAGCGACCACAGACACCACGATCGATGACGGCCGGCTCAGGGATTCGGCAACAGCGATGGCATCTCACCGCCGCGATGATGGGCGATCAAGGCCTGCTCCAGGAACTGCCAGATATCACGGCCCTGTTGCCGCAGGCTGGTGGTGACCGTGAGCAACCTGCTGCGGCAGATTGCACCCTGGCGGGATTGGACGCCATGGCTGATCTTGCGCTGAATCACCGAATGGCGCAGGGCACGCTCGGCTGCGTTGTTGGTGGGCTCGATCCCTTCAATCTCCAGGAAGGTCCAGAGGCCATCGCTCACTTGCAGCAACTGATGGCAGGTACGCACCGTCTTGGCCCACGGCGTTCGCTCGCCGCGCTGGCAGCCCAGCTCCACAACCCGCTGCAGCGTGCCCACAAACGCCTGGCGGATCGGCCGACAGCCCTGCTGCAACGTGGACCAGTCGATCGTTCCGTCTTTGTAGCGGTGCCACTGGGCAAACAGCTGCTGCTGCAGGCCCAGCAGCTCCGCTCCAATCTCACCGCTGGCGCCCTGACGGTCAGCGATGGCGGTGAGATCGCGGATCACGTGCGCCCAGCACAGCTGGCGCTGCTCCAGCGGGAGATGGTTGTAGGCGGAGAAGCGATCGCTCACCACAATTCCGCCAAAGGCATTCCCGAGCAGGTCGATCGCGGCGGCAGCCGAGCGGCTCAGGCTCTGCAAGAACACTGTCACCCCCATGGCGGTCACCATGACCCACTCCCAGCCGCGCCGGCCATCGGGGTTGCCCCCATCGGCATTACCGGTGGGGGCACCGGTTTCATCGACATAGACCACCGACTGCTGACGGGCAAACGCAAGGGCCTCCTGCATGGGCTGCTCCAGTGCTGCACTCAAGCGCTGGCGGATAGTGGCCATCGCTCCCCGGCTGATCTGTACCCCCAGCAGCTGATCCAGCAGCGCCTGGGTCTTGCTGAAACTCAACGGGAAGGCACTACCCAGCAGACCCACCAGAGCACTGAGCCGGGGACCGTAATGGCTTACTTCCACCTCCGCCGGTAACGAGGCACAGGTGCTGGTGGAACAGCAGGGGCAGACCAGGCGGTGCAGCCGGTGCTCGATCACCAGAGGCGTGATCGGTGGAATCTCGATCACCTGGTGCCTCAAGGGCTCGGGATCCTGACCCTGTAGCAACGTGCCGCAGCGGCGGCAGGCCTGGGGGTGGTGCTCGACCACCTCATCCACCCGCTCGATCGGCAGCAGCTCCGGCCCAGATCCGGGATGGCCCGGCTGGCCGCCGCGCTTGCGGCCACTGCCCTTGCGTCGTTCGGGCGGCCTAAACCCCTGGCCATCACTGGAGGGAGGCTTGGAAGAATTGCGGGAGCTGCGGCCGATCCGCTCGCGCAGATGGGCCAGTTCGGTCGCCAGGGCGGTGAGCTGGACGCGGAGCTGCACCATCTCCTCCTGTTGAGCCAGAATGAACTCCCTGGCACCAGCTGGCCACGACAACCAGTCCACCTCGGAAATGCCAGCAGGAGGGGCGCCCATCTCAAGCAGTCTCTGCCTGAGATGCAAACGGGAATCAGGACGCCGTCAAGGGTTCAGCAGAGACGATGTTCGCCGCGTGCTGTCCCGACCCCTGAATGCTTACAGATCCCCTTCGGAATCCAGGGATTCGTAGGCGCTGATCTCAGGAGTCACAGCCGTGATCGGTTCGCTCGAGATGGGAAGTTCTGGATGGAGGGTGAGAGGGTTCATGGCGGATCTGATTTCTCTTGATCCCAGAGTGCAATCAGCGCCGTTCGATTCCATCCTGCACATGCAGGATGGCTCTGCAGGATCCTTCAACTGCAGGGGTGCTGTGCAGCATCCCTGGTCCGTTGGCTGATCCTGTGTTCAGGTGTTCGTCCAGTGCAGATAGCCCTGCCGCACGCCCGCCAGTACGGCCGCGGTGCGGTTATCCACCCGGAGCTTGCGCAGGATGTTCTGGACGTGGTCGCGGGCCGTCACCTCGGCGATGGACAACCGACCGGCGATCTCCCGGTTCGAGCAGCCTTCTGCTACGAGCTGCAGGATCTCCATCTCGCGTTCCGAGAGCTCGTCGCTGGCCCGCTCGCGTGTTTCCAGGGCGAGCCGGCACTCCGGATCGAGGTAGCGCTGGCCGGTTTCCAGTGCTTCCAGGGCCTCCAGCAACGCGCCTTGCCCGATGTTGTGCTGCACCAGCAGCGCATCCACACCGGCATCGATCGCGGTTTTCACAGTGGTGCGATGGGCGGCATCCATCAGCATCAGCACCTTGGTGGGTGAGCTGCGACGGTGCAACTCTCCTGACCACCCGTAGACCGGGCCATCCTGCAGGGCCACTGTGGTGACCACCAGCAGGCGCCCCTGGACCCGCTCGATCAGCGAGCGCCCCTCATTGCTGGTGTGGGCGATGCCTACCAGCCGCTGGCTGACTCCAGTGGCACGCCACTCCTGAAGATGGCTCAACAGCAGCACCCCGAAGGTGCGGTTGGGGTTGCAGACCAGCACCTGGTAGTGGCTGAGGAGTTCCATCACCAGCCGGGTCCGCTCCACCAGTCCCAGGTGATGCGTGGCGTCGTGAAGGGCCCGCAGGCCTGGGAAGGAGGAATCGAGCGGTGAATCGGAAGCTGTCATCCCATACTCAGCCGCGTCCTGCACAAGACATCATTTTATGGCTGGATGCTTCGTCTGAAAGATCCTCTTCAGCTGTCTCCGCCTTGGTGCGCAACCATGTGGGTCGATGGTCAGGGCTCCGCTTGCTCACCCCCACCCCCTATCTGGAGCTTGAGGCGGTCGAGGTCTGGCTGGGACCTCGCCGCGTCTTCGACGACCTCTCCCTGCAGCTGCACCTGGGCGAACACACGGTGATCCTGGGGCCCAACGGCTCCGGCAAGAGTTCCCTGATCAAGCTGCTCAGCCGCGAGCTCTACCCCGTGGTCAGGCCAGGCTCCCGGCTGCGGATCTTCGGCAGCGAGACGGTGAACCTCTGGCAGCTGCGCGGCCGGATCGGCCTGGTGTCTCAGGATCTGCAGGCGGGTTATGTCGGCCGCGTGCCCGCTGCTGATGTGGTGCTCTCCGGCTTCTTCGGCTCGGTGGGGATCGGCCGCAGTCAGCAGCCCACCCTCCCCCAGCGCCAGCGGGTGGCCGAGCTGATGGAGCAGCTGGGGCTGGCCGATCTGGTGGAACGGCCCTATGCCCAGCTGTCCGATGGCCAGCGGCGCCGGTTGCTGCTGGCCCGGGCCCTGGTGCACAACCCCGAGGTGCTGGTGCTCGATGAACCCACCAACGGCCTCGACCTCCAGGCGAAGCACCAGCTCCTGGCGATCCTGCGGCAGCTGGCCCAGTCCGGCACCACCCTGCTGCTGGTCACCCATCAGATCGAGGCGATCCTTCCCGAGATCAGCCGAGCCGTGCTGCTGAACCAGGGGCGGGTGGTGAACGATGGCCCCGCCGCCGCTCTGCTGCAGGACGCTCCTCTCAGCGCCCTGTTCGACACCCCCTTGAAGGTGTGCACCGCCAACGGCTACCGCCAGGTGGTGCCGGCCTGAAGGCCCTGATCGCGTTCGTTGGCATCACGATCAGCCTGATCGCGATCAGACGTCATCCCGATCGATGCGCCGGTAGCCGAACCAGTCGGGCACCAGGGGCTGATGGCGCCCCTGCGGATCGGGGATCAGGTGCACGTGCAACGCTCCCACCTGCGCCAGGGGGAGGCAGTCGTCCGCCTCCGGCAGCACCTGGAGCAGGGAGAGATCGTCTTTGTGCTGCTCGGTGGCTCCCACCAGCCAGCGGCCCTTGGCCCTGGCCTTGGCGGCCCGGGGTGAGCGGGCCACCACCAGTCCGAACTGGTGCAACTCCGCCAGCTGCCGAGGGTCGTAGGCACCGAGGTTCACGAAGTAGAGCCGTTCGGCGCTGGCCTGCTGGGGCTCTGGCTGCAGCATCACCTGGAAGCCATCCACGCGATGCACGGCCACATAGCTGTCGATGTGCAGCCCGCGCCGCTGCCCGAACCACTGGGCGCGCAGGGCTGGGATGGTGGCCTCGATGCAGTCCCCCGCCACAAAGCGCACATCGTGCAGCTCCACGTGGCAGCGGGCCGTCCGGCCGCCGAGCACCACCAGGAACAGGAGGGGAGTCGCTGGCGCGTCGGTCACGGTTAACAGATCTTTACATTAGTCTGGGGGACCGTCGGTGCGCCCGTGGACGTCCTGTTCCCCATCCTCTATCTGATTGTCTTTGCGGTGCTGCTCGGCGGCTCCTTCGCCCTGATGAGCCAGGGATTCCGCCGCCCCAGTCCCCCAGCGGCGCCCCGTCATCCCGAAGCTCCCAAGCCTGGTGAGCCGGTGCTCTACGTGGATCTTCAACGCGAGCGGCTGGAAGCGCTCTATCAAGAGGCTTCCTGATCAAAGCGCGCGATCTGCTGCCCTGCTGATCCTCTGGAGCCGGATGAACGCCAGGCCAGCTGCCGGCAGGGCAGGCTGGATGCCCGGGTGATGATCCGGCATCCGGTCGACGCACCATCCCCCCGATGGATCTTGAGGGCACCTTGCAGGCCATCGACGACCCCTTCTGGATCCGTCCGATCGAAGTGGTTGTCGTGCATCCCGGCTCCTTCTCGGAGGGATGTGCGGCCCTGGTGCTGGTGCGCGAGCAGAAAACCATCCTCGTGGACCTCTCCCAGCTGGACGAGGATGTGGCCCAGCGGGTGGTCGACTTCCTCGCCGGCGGTGTCTTCGCCCTCGATGGCTCCTCCGAACGGGCCGGCGATCAGGTGTTCCTGTTCGCTCCTGAAAGCGTTTCGATCCAGCGCGACTGATTGCACGGCATTCAGCGCCATGTCCAGCGCGACATCCAGCACGACGCAACACCCCCCATGCCCTCCATCCAGCTCGACACCCTCGATGGCTGTGGCCTGGCGATCGGCGGGTATCCGCGCTTCCGCTACGACGCCCGCGGTGGTGGAGCGCTTGGCCACCTTTCCTCCCCTGGGGCTGAGGGTCTGCACGACGTGCAGTTCGATCCAGCCGGCGTGGTGATCCCTGAGCTGTGCAGCCGAAACACCCGTCAGCTAGGCCTTCCTCTGCCGCCGTTTCTGCACATCGCCATCGTGCCCACCGCCCTGGCCGGTCAGCTGGATCCGGCCAGCGGCCAGCTCAGCCTGCAGTTCCAGGCCCGCTTCCGCTTCCGCATCGGCAGCCTCTACGCCGCTCCGGATCTGCTGGTGGACACCAGGCTCAGCACCGGGGCGGTGGCCAGCCGGCGGCATCGCCTCGCGGGCCGGCCGCTGGATGCCGCCGGGGAGGGGGTGCTGGTGGGAGTCGCCACCGTGCCCCCCTGCGGCGATCCGTGGCTGGATCGCTTTCTCGGCCTGCCGGATGAGGCGCTGGCGCTGCTGCGCTGCCGGCTGCAGAGCGTCTGAGGCCGGCAGCGCGGCGAGTGCGGGGGAGAATGCCTGTCTGCGTCCTCCTGTCCCGCGCCGCCCGATGACTGCCAGCCCCGCCTCGAATCCCGCCTACGGCGAGCTCACCAGCCGGGGGGCTTCCACCAACATCGTGTGGCACCACTCCACGGTGACCCGGGCCGCCCGGGCCCACCAGCGCGGCCACCGCAGCGCCATTCTCTGGTTCACCGGGCTGAGTGGTGCCGGCAAGAGCACCCTGGCCAACGCCGTCAACTCGGCTCTGTTCGAGCAGGGCCTGGCCTGCTACGTACTCGATGGCGACAACATCCGCCACGGGCTCTGCAAGGACCTGGGCTTCTCGGATGCCGATCGGGAGGAGAACATCCGCCGCATCGGTGAAGTGGCCAAGCTCTTCCTGGATGCCGGCGTGGTGGTGCTCACCGCCTTCGTTTCGCCATTCCGGGCGGATCGTGACAAGGCCCGCTCGCTGGTGGAGGCCGGCGATTTCATCGAGATCCACTGTGCCGCCGACCTGAGCATCTGCGAAGACCGCGACACCAAGGGCCTTTATGCCAAGGCCCGAGCGGGTGAGATCAAGGAATTCACCGGCATTTCCAGCCCCTACGAGGAACCGGAGAACCCCGAACTGCGGGTCGATACCGGCAGTCAGAGTCTGGACGACTGCGTCGCCCAGGTGATCAGCCACCTCGAGGCGCAGGGCATCATCCCGGCGGTCAACTGAGTGGCTCGCCCGGTGCCTCCCCTGCCCGCAAGCGTTCACCCCAGGCATCGAGGAAGGTCTTGACGCAGCTGGCCAGGGGCACCGCCAGGAGCAGGCCCAGCAGCTCCCCGAAGCCCATCAGGCTGCCCACCCGGGCCCCGATCGGCAGACTCACCAGCAGCCAGGCCGGCTGCAGCCCCACGATGCTGCCCATCAGCCGCGGCTGGATCACCTGATCCACCACCTGGCCGACGCTGATCGCGGCCGCCAGCACCTCCAGAGCGGTGCGGGGGTCTTCCAGCGCCAGCAGCACGCTCACCACCACGATCGTGAGGGCACTGGCGTAGGGGATCAAGGTGGTGAAGCCGATCGCCACGGCGAACAGCACGCCGTAGGGAATACCCAGCAGGGTGAACACCACGATCTGGGCGCCGCTGAGGATCAGGGCGAGCACCACCTGGCCGGCGAAGTAGCCGCGGAAGGTGCGTCCCAGGGTGGTGAGCACCAGGGAGCGCACCCCCGCCGGTAACCAGATCCCGAGCCCCGCCACAATGGCGTCGCCGCCCAGCAGCAGGAAGGCGGCCAGCACCAGCACGATCAGCGTGTTGATCGTGATCCCCAGCGTGGTGCCCAGCAGGGCCAGCAGCTGCTGGCTCACCTGGCTGGCAATCCGGCTGGTGCGGCTGATCAGATCACTGCTGAGATTGCCGAAGTCGCTGGGGAGGCCCCGCTGCACGGCCCAGTCCTGCAGGTTCTGCAGCAGCAGTTCCCCCTCCGCCAGCCAGGAGGGCAGCGCATTGATCAGATCGCCGAGCTGCTGCACCAGCCGCGGCACCAGCCACAGCACCGCCAGGGCCACCAGCCCCAGGGCGCCCCCCAGCACCAGGGCCAGGGCCAGCAGCCGCGGCATGCCGCGATCCTTCAGCCAGCGGGCCGGCAGATCCAGCAGAAAGGCGATCAGGGCTGCCCCCAGGAACAGGGCCGGAAACGGCGCCAGGGGCAGCAGCAGCTGCCGTAGCACCCAGAGGTTGAGAACCAGCAGCGGCAGGGCGAGGCCGAACCGCAGCCAGGGGGGCAGCACCAGGCGCTCAAGCATGGGGCATCTGCTCCAGATACGTGCTGCTGCCGAGCTCCTGCAGGCGGGTGTCCTTGGCCACCACCTGATCGTGCAGGTCGCTGCGGTAGGCCTCCAGCTGGGCACTCAGCTCCGCATCGGCGGTGGCCAGGATCTGCAGGGCCAGCAGGGCGGCGTTGGTGCCATTGCCGATCGCCACCGTGGCCACCGGGATGCCGGCGGGCATCTGCACGATCGAATGGAGGGAATCCACGCCCCCCAGGGCCCGGGTCTGCACCGGCACGCCGATCACCGGCAAGGTGGTGAGCGAGGCCACCATGCCGGGCAGGTGGGCGGCGCCGCCGGCGCCGGCGATGATCACCTTCAGGCCGCGGCCTGCCGCTTCGCGGGCGAACTGCACCATCTCCAGGGGCGTGCGATGGGCCGAGAGCACCCGCACCTCCGCTTTCACCCCGAACCGCTCCAGCATCGCCACCCCGGGCTGCAGGGTCGGCAGGTCTGAATCGCTGCCCATGATCACCGCCACCCGCACGGGCTGGGCCTGGGGCGCCACCGCGTCGGCAGCGGATCCGGCAGCGGCAGCGGAAGGGGAGGACACCAAAGGGCAACGCCCGACGACGGGCCGAGGGAGCAAGCCAGAGAGGATGGCATCTTTCCGCCTGCCCCGCCGCCGGGTCGGCTTTCGCCATGCGCTGGCTCAGCCACGTCCGCCTGCCCCAGGCTTCCCCCTGCCGCCATGGCCACAACCGCTCCTGGCGGATCGGCATCGATGAGGCGGGTCAGATCGCTGTGGTGGAGCCGATCCCGGCCGGCAGCGCCGCCGCCGGTGAGGCCTGGGGGGGCGACTGGCTCAGCCCGGCCGGGGTGGATGTGCAGATCAACGGTGGCCTCGGCCTCGCCTTCCCGGAACTCACCCCGGCGGATCTGCCGACCTTGCTGCAGTTGCTGGAGCGGCTCTGGACGGATGGGGTGGAGGCGATCTGCCCCACCCTGGTGACCTGTGGTGTGGGTCCCCTGCGCCAGGCCCTGGCGGTGTTGGACCAGGCCCGCCAGCAGCACCAGCCCGGGCGCTGCCGGCTGCTGGGCGCCCACCTGGAAGGCCCGTTCCTGGCGCCGCAACGGCGTGGTGCCCACCCAGCTCAGCACCTCTGCCCGCCCAGCCTGGAGGCCCTGCAGGAGCGCATCGGCGGCCATGAGGACGCCATCGATCTGGTGACCCTGGCCCCGGAGCTTGCCGGCGCCGAGGCCGTGATCGACGCCCTGCGGGCCCGGGGGATCGTGGTGAGCCTCGGCCATAGCGGCGCCGATGAGGCGGCAGCGCAGCACGCCTATGGGGCCGGCGTGACCATGGTGACCCACACCTTCAATGCCATGGACGGTCTGCAGCACCGCAGCCCCGGACCGGTGGCGGCGGCGATCCTGGCGGGCACTGTGGCCCTGGGCCTGATCGCCGACGGGGTGCATGTGGCTCCCTCGATGGCGGTGCTGCTGCAGCGGCTGGCGCCGGATCGGCTGGTGCTGGTGAGTGACGCCCTGGCGCCCTACGGACTGGGGGAAGGCGCTCACCGCTGGGATGAGCGGCTGCTGCTCGTGGAAGAAGGCTCCTGCCGCCTGGAGGACGGCACCCTGGCTGGCGTCACCCTGCCCCTGCTGGAGGGGGTGCGGCGGCTCGCCAGCTGGAGCGGCCGGCCGGAGCAGGCGATCGCCGCGGCCACGGTGTCGCCGCGGCGGGTGCTCGGCGACGAACGCTCCGTGGAAACGATGCTGGTGGGCACCCCGCTCGGCGAGGCGTTGCGTTGGCATCAGGACGGCACGGGTCTGGCCTGGCGACGCGCTGCCTAAGATCCGCGCCACGATTCCCAGCGACGAATTCCAGCCCCATGCCCACGAAAGAAGCCGAGAAAGCCGTGGTGGAGGCCTATTTCAACAGCACCGGCTTCGAGCGCTGGAATCGCATCTACAGCGACAGCTCGGAGGTGAACCGGGTCCAGCGCAACATCCGCATCGGCCACCAGAAAACCGTCGATCAGGTGCTGGCCTGGCTGCAGGAGCAGGGCGATCTGGCCAACCGCAGCTTCTGCGATGCCGGCTGTGGCGTGGGCAGCCTCAGCCTGCCCCTGGCCCAGCTGGGGGCAGGATCGATCGCCGCCAGCGATCTGTCCGCCGCCATGGTGGAGGAAGCCGGCCGCCGGGCCGCCTCTGCCGGAATCTCCAGCGAGCAGCTGCGTTTCACGGCCTCTGATCTCGAGAGCCTCGAGGGCCATTACGACACGGTGATCTGCCTGGATGTGTTCATCCATTACCCCCAGGCGGCCGCTGAGGAGATGGTGCGCCATCTGGCCGGCATGGCGGAGAAGCGCCTGATCGTGAGCTTTGCCCCCTACACCCCCCTGCTGGCGCTGCTCAAGGGGATCGGCCAGCTGTTCCCCGGCCCCAGCAAGACCACCCGCGCCTACACCCTGCGGGAAGAGGGGATCGTCAAGGCGGCGATGGCCTGCGGCTTCCAGCCGATCCGCCGCAGCCTCAACAAGGCCCCCTTCTACTTCTCGCGGCTGATCGAATTCGAGAAGCGGGGCTGAGGTTCCAGGCCGCAGTCCTGGTGGCCTGAACCCTCAGCCTGCCAGGGGCTCCAAGAGCAGCGCCTGGCTGTCACTCAGCGCGATCGCATCGCCAGCCAGGTCGACTGCGGTGAGCTCCAGGCCCGGTGAGGCGAGCAGCAGCTGCCAGCCACCGCAGTGGCTCGGGAAGAGTTCCTGCAGACGGACCTCCATGGTCTCGCCGCCCATGTGGGCCACGAGGGCCACCCCATGCCGGGATGGATCCCTCGTGATCGGTGGCTCCCAGCGCAGCCCATAGAAGATGGTGGTGGATGGGATGGCCAGCAGATTGAGCCGCTCTGCCGGAGCGAGGTTGTCGCCCAGCCAGGGCCGGGCCTGGCGGAAGCGTCGCAGCGAGAGATTGAAGTCGGCCTGGGTGGGCTGCAGCCGATCGGCGTGCAACCAGACATTGCAGGCCTCGTGCACGTCTTCCATGAACTGGCGGGCGAATGATTTCAGCCAGAACACATCGATGCCGGCGGTCTCCACCGGCACGGCCCGCGCGCAGTGTTCGGCCATCCGTTCAAGGTCGTAATCGGTGTCCGTGATGGTCTCGACCAGCAGGGCGAGAAACCGCCGGAGCTGCCCCAGCTCAGCGAACCCCAGCTGTTTGATGCGGGGAAACAGTGCTGCCTCTGCAAACAACTCCGGCGTCACTTGCCAATCGAGGAATCCCGGCGCTTCCTCTGCCACCACCTTCACGGCATAGCGGTCGTCGGTGTTGCGAAAGAAGCCCCAGGGGGCGCGCATCAGACAGTGGATGAAATCCATCGGCAGCCCCGGCGCAAAGCCATAGGTGAGTGCCGCGATCGCCGGGTTGTCGTAGGCATTGTTGAGCACCTGCTGAAGATTGCTGCCCAGGTGGTGATTGATCGGCTCGTTCAGATCCACCTGGGTGCCGCGCCGCAGGGTGTCGTGGTTGCCGCAACCGGTGATCCAGTGGGAGCCGAACTGCATCTTCTCGCAGACGCGGTGCCATTTGTGCGCCCAGAAACCCTTCAGGGCCGGAGTGTTGTGGGCGAAGATCAGCGGTCCCCACTGGTAGGAATCCGGGCGCAGCTCCACCAGGTCTCGGTAGGTGGAGATCTCTTCCCAGCCCTCCGCCGGCCAGGGTCGACCATCCTCATAGATCACAAAGGGACGCCACTGATCGCCGCCGATCTCCTGAACGAGATCGCCCATCGCCAGCAGATAGGGATCGTCGTACTCGACCCGGCCGCTGATCGGGTTGAAGAACTTGAAATCCTGGCCGCCGTCGATTCGGATGCCGTCGGCGCCGGTGTTCACCTTGCGGCGCTGCATCTCCAGCAGGATCGCCCGTACCACGGGATTCTGATGATTCACATCCTGGCCGTACATGTTCGGCCCCTTGAGGAAACGGCCATTCAGCAGGTCGATCGCCTGATTGTCGGCATGGCCATACACCAGGTCGTAGATCAACCGGATCGGCCCGGTGGGGAAGGTATGCAACGTGGCGATGAAATCCACCAGCTCATCCGGCCGCAGGGTTTCCAGCAGGGCGGGGTTGGTGGCCGCTCCAGCGAAGATCACCACGTCGTAGCCCCAGTTCTGGAGATCGGGGCGACGCAGCTGCACCCGCACGGTTGCGGATTCACTGACGATGCCTTCGGTTTCCGGATCCAGCCTCTCTTCATCGCCGTCCCGCAGGCTGAAGAAGCCGTCCTCATGGGGCCTCCCTCCCCGGTATTCCACCGTGGGTTCAGTCGGCAGCAGCTGCACGGCGTCGTAGCCGAGGAAATTGGTTTCCGCCGGGGAGAGGTTCTCCCCACGGCTGAGCTTGCGGCCCAGCTCCCGGAACAGGGTCGTCAGCCCCGAGAGGTAGCCATTCGGGGATGCCGTTTTGACATGCAGCTGGAGAATGTTCCGCGGCGCTGGAACAACGGTAGGATTTTCCTTCTGTGTCTCGAAATAGGCCAGATCCGCCCGCGTGCGCTGCAGTGACTCCAGGTCGTAGAGCTCGGCTGGGGCATAGACGCCGTAGGGGAAGGAGGTGCCGAGGCAGTCGCCCACGATGCACACGGCGTTGGTTTCCGGGCTGAGATAGCGGAGCCAGTAGAGGGAGCCGATTATCTCGCGGTTGCCCTGCTGCAGGCCACGCAGCACCCCCCAGTGGTAATCGCCCTGCTTCTCGAGCTGCACGTAGTCGCGGCGGAAGCGCACCTCCTGGTCGGCCAACGCCGGATCAATCGCCTGGCGGGGTGTGAACACCTCCAGCACGATGTTCTTCGGCTGAATCACACCGGTGGACAGCTCCGGCGTCCAGAAGCCGATCTCCGTCAGCCCATCGGCTCGTCCACGGGCCCCGAGGCGGGTGGCGAGCAGGCGTGCCTTTTCGAAGGTGGTGGCATCGCTGGACTCGATGGCCTCGGCCCAGGTGAGCAGCTCCGCAGTGGCGCCGGCCACCAGCTCGATGGACGCAGGTGGGGTGGCGGGCATCGATCTGTTGCTGTTGGTGGCGGACGGCTCTCCGAACGTCGGGTGCAAGGGAGCTGTGCCCCACCGTTGCACGCCTGCGGAGCGGCGTCAGCCGGGTCCATAGGCGATCTGGCACACGGCATTGAGCAACTGGGCCTGATCTGCCGTGCTGGGGGGCTGGCCCTGCAACAGGCCCTGGTCGCAATCCGCCTGGCCATAGGAATAGCTGCCGCCGCTGATGGCATAGGCGAAGCTGGCGCCCTTCGGCGGCACGGCCTGCACCGAGGCGTAGTCGAGCTGAATCGAGGTCTGGGGCACCACGATCACGGTGTTGTGCTCCTCCACCGCCGCGTCCACCAGATCGGTGACGGCCGACGCAGTGGCCAGGCTGGCGACTCCCCAGGCGGCCGACCGCGCTCCCCACCAGCCCCAGCCCGCCGGGTTGACGCGGTACCAGCCGGCAGTCCATGGCCTGGCCTGCCAGTAGCGGCCGCCCTGCCAGGCGGGATTCCAGGTGCCCACCCCAGGCCTCCGCACCACCCCGGCACCGGGCGCACCCCAGCCGGCGCCGGGCCGCACGCCCCGCCCCGAAGCCGGTCCTCCCACGCCTCCGCGGTTGTACAGGCCGGGTCCGGCCTCTCCAAAACCGGCACCAGGCCGCACCCCGGCACCGGAGGCCGGTCCGCCGACTCCGCCGCCCCGCATGGGCCTGGCCGTGGCCTGCGGTGCCGACAGCAGCAGGGGCAGCAACAGCAGGGGCGTCAGCAGCAGAGGGTTGAGCAGCAGGCCCTGGGGCCGGCTCCCCCAGCGGGATCGGGATGGATGGGCCATGGAGGTGTACGGGGACTCCCCCTTGCTAGCCAGGGACTGATGCAAAGGATTGGCTTTCGGCCTTTCGGAGCGAGTCCCCTGCGGTCATGGGCTCCGTTGCGTACGCAAGGACTGCCGGCAACGGCGACTCCAGCTCCAGGCAGCCACCCCCGGGCAGGGGCAGGCTGAGCCGGTGGGCATGGAGGTGATAGCCGCCGGCGCCGGGCAGCACCGCCGGATGGGCGGTCCCGCCCGGCTGGTAGAGCGGATCGCCGAGCAGGGGGGCACCGAGCGCGGCGGTGTGGATGCGGATCTGGTGGGGGCGGCCCGTGGTGATGGCCACGGCCACCAGGCAGGCGCCGCAGCGGCGTTGCAGCAGCGTCAGGCGGCTCTCGGCGGCCAGGGCAGCGGGGTCTTCGGCCGTCTCGGCGGCACACCAGATCGTTCCCAGCAAGGGATGGGGACGCCGACCGATCGGGGTGGTGATGGTGAGGCTCTCCCCCGGGGCCAGCCCCGCCAGATCCGGCGGCAGCGGAGTCGTGAGCGCGCGGTAGATCTTGCTGCAGCTGCGCTGTCCGTGCTGGCCGGTGCCTGACCGCTGGCTGCTGCTGCTGTCGCGCAGCAGGGCGCTGAGCCAGGCGCGGCTGGCGGGGCGGCGGGCACAGACCAGCAGGCCGGAGGTGGAGCGGCCCAGGCGATGCACGGGGCGGGGCACCCCAGCGGGATCACCGCCATGGCGCCGCTCCAGCAGCCGCAGCAGGGTGTGCTCCGAGAAGCCACCGGCGGGCAGCACCGGCAGCCCGCTGGGCTTGTCGATCACGCAGAGGTCGCCGTCGTCGAACAGAACGTTCCACGACCCCGGCACGGCCTGCTCCTTCCAGGGGGGCCGATGCCAGTCCAGCCGATCCCCGGCTGCGAGAGGCCCATCGGCCCGGAGCTGGTGGCCGTTCCGCCACAGCTCACCGGCGGCGAGCCGCTGGCGCCACAGTGCCGCCCCCGAATGGGTGAAGCGGGACGCCAAGTAAGACAACACGCCTGCGGGGTTGGCCGTCGGTACCCCAGCCACTGAATCTGGGCTGGAGAGGGTGTCCAACTGGCGCAGATCAGCGGCCCTGATCCGCTCGCGATACACGTGACCCTGGTTGAGGCTCTCCGGCAGCCAGTCCGGAGGCGGAGCTTCCTCCAGCGGAGCTGCCTCGCCCGGAGGGGCCCCGGAGCTCACTCCACCAGGCCGTGCTCGAGGGCGTAGCGCACCAGCTCGGTGCGGCTGGAGGTGCCGGTCTTGGTGAACAGCCGGCTCACGTACTTCTCCACGTTGCGGATCGAGGTTTCCAGCCGCCGGGCGATCTCCTTGTTCATCAGCCCCTCCGCCACCAGCTGCAGCACGCTCGCCTCGCGGGGCGTGAATTCCAGCCGCACCGCCGCCGGCGGCTTCTTGCTGCCGCTGCTGGAGAGCAGGGAGCGGATCTCGGTGATCTGCTTGGCCATCTGGCCGATGTCCGCATCGGCAAAGCGGGCCGCCTCGGCCAGCAGCCGTTCCTGACGTCGCACTGCGTTGTGGACGCGGGCCACCAGCTCGTCGGGATCGAAGGGCTTGGGGATGTAGTCGTCGGCGCCGGCATTGAAGCCGGCGATGCGATCGGCGGTCATCCCCTTGGCGGTGAGGAAGATCACCGGGGTGCCCCCCAGGCGCTCATCGCCCCGCAGCCGCTGCAGCAGCCCGTAGCCATCGAGGCGGGGCATCATTACGTCGCTGATGATCACATCAGGCAGCAGCTCCTGGGCCAGGGTCCAGCCCTCCTCGCCGTCGTTGGCGGTGGTCACCACGAAGCCCTCGTCCTCGAGATAGGCCTTCACGGCGGTGCGCAGACCGGGTTCATCGTCCACAAGCAGCAGCCGGGCCGGTGCCTGCGGAGCCGGCTCGGCGGCCTCGGCTGAAGCGGCTCCGGCGGATCCGGCCGCTGCGGAGCTGGCACCAGCGGGGCTGGTTGCGGCCGCATGGGGATCGGCGGGTCGGGAGCCGGTGGGGTCGGGGGTCATGACGATCAATCTATCGACGGCTTCCCGGCAGCACCTGGCGGCGCTCCTGCAGGTGGCCGGGATAGCCCAGCTGGCGGGCCACCGCCCCCAGGGTGGCCGGATCCTTGCCGGCCTGCTCCGGGAAGCAGGTGGCCCACCAGATCAGGTGATGGAGCCGGTTGCCGGGGGTGATCTGGCCGCCGGGGTTGAGCTCGAGCACGATCAGGTTGCGGCCGTCGCTGGTGATCCGCATCGGCGTGGCGGGGTTGCAGCGGATCGACTCGGTGCGCACCTTGATGTCGTCGGGAAGCTCCTCCCACACCTTGATCCGCCAGAGCCCGGGCTCGGCTGGATCGGCCGTGGCGCCATAGACGCCGGTGGCCTGTTTGCCGCCCCGCACCTGCCGTTCCTCCAGAAGAATCAGATCCTTGGGCCTCGCCTTCGAGGGGATCAAGTTCAGGCCCTGGGCCGAGGCTGGCGCAGCCAGAACCCAGCAGGCGAGCAGCCCCGCCATGGTTGTCAGCCCGCGGGTCAGCAGCCCACCGGCCAGCCTGGGTGTCGCGGTTGCCCGTGCAGTTGTCAGCATGAATCCATGCTGGCCTACCTCGACCACCACGCCACCACCCCCTGCGATCCGGCCGTGGTCGCCGCCATGGCGCCCTGGTGGAGTGAGGCTTTCGCCAACCCCGCCAGCCGCCTCTACCGGCCGGCCCTGCAGGCGGCGGCGGCGGTGGAGCAGGCCCGCGGCCGCATCGGCAGGGCCCTTGGCGTGGCCCCGGAAACGGTGTGTTTCACCAGCGGCGCCACCGAGGCCAACAACCTGGCCCTCAAGGGTGTGGTGGAAGCGGCGTCGGAGCGCGGTCTCTCCCGCCGGCGGATCGTGAGCCTGGTGAGCGAACACCGGGCGGTGCGGGATCCCCTCGCCCATCTGCAACGCCACGGTGTGCCGCTGACGCTGTTGCCGGTGCAGCCCGATGGGCTGCTCGATCTGAACCGGCTGGAGGAGGCCCTCACCCCGGACGTGCTGCTGCTCTCGGTGATGGCCGCCAACAACGAGATCGGCGTGCTGCAGCCCCTGGCGGCGATCGGCCGACTCTGCCGCGATCGGGGCGTGCTGTTTCACTGCGATGCCGCCCAGGCGGTGGGCCAGATTCCGCTCGCCGCCGAGGAGCTCGGCATCGACCTGCTCAGTCTCAGCGGCCACAAGCTGTATGGGCCCAAGGGGGTGGGGGCGCTGCTGGTGCGCCCCGGCGTGCCCCTGGCGGCGCAGCAGCACGGCGGCGGGCAGGAGGGGGGGCTGCGGGCCGGCACCCTGCCGGTGCCGCTGATCGTGGGGCTGGGGGTGGCGGTGGAGCAGGCCCTGGCCGACCGGGAGGCGCGGGCCCTGCGGCTGGCGCCCCTGCGCGACCGGCTGCAGCAGGCGCTCGAGAACCTCGGGGGGGTGACCCTGAACGGGTCCGCCACGGCCCGCCTGCCCCACAGCCTCAATGTGAGCGTGGCAGGCCTGGACGGCACCCGACTGCATCAGCGGCTGCGCCGCCAGATCGCGGTGAGCAGTGGCTCGGCCTGCAGCCAGGGCAGTCCTTCCCACGTGCTGGCGGCCCTGGGGCGCAGCCGCGCCGAGGCCGCCGCCTCGATCCGCTTCGGGCTGGGGCGCGGCACCACCGAGGCCGACATCAGCACGGCGATCACGGCCGTGCGTGAGGCCGTCAACCAGCTCCGCTCGGGCCCCACAGGGTGGTGAGCAGCACGAAGCCCACCACCCCTACAACGGCCAGCAGGGCCTGGGCCACCCGGCTCACCAGCATCCCGCTCACCACCGCCAGCCCCACCAGCAGGCAGCGCCGTAACCGCAGCAGCGGGGTGGGCGCCAGCGAGGCCGGAGCGCTGACCAGCTCCCCCACACTCGCCCCCAGCAGGGGTCCCACCAGTGCCCCGAGCAGAGGTCCACCGAAGGGCAGGGCGGGCAGCAGGCCCAGCAACCCCACCAGCAGCCCGATGCCGGCACCGAGATAGGCCCAGCGCGTGGCCTGCAGCCGCGCCGGACCCAGCACCAGCCCGAGCGCCTCGGCCCCCCAGCCGAGCAGCAACAGCACCACGGCCAGCGCCAGCGGCGGCCAGCCCACGCTCCAGCCCACCGCCAGGGGCCAGAGCAGCGCCCCCAGGGGCAGCAGCACCAGACCGGGCAGCAACGGCAGCAGGGTGCCGGGCAGGGCCGCCAGCTGAATCAGGAATGCCAGCCACCAGAGCAGGTCGGTGCGTGCCGTGGCGCTCAGCGCCGGCAGGGCGATCGCGGCCAGGGCCATCAACCCTCCTCCAGAACCCGCCGCCGGGCCACCCGGAACTTGGCGGAGCGGCTGCGGGGATTGGCCTCCTGCTCCGCTGCGCTGGCGACCAGGGGCTTGCGGGTGATCCGCTCCAGCCGTTCATCGGCGAGGAAGGCGGTCTTGACCCGCCGGTCTTCGAGCGAATGGAAACTGATCACACCCAGCAGTCCGCCGGGCAGCAGCCAGTCGGGGGCGCGCTGCAGCAGGCGATCCAGCACGGCGAGTTCGTTGTTCACGGCGATGCGCAGGGCCTGGAAGCTGCGGGTGGCGGGATGGATGCGGCCGCGCCGCGCCTTGGGCGGGTAGCAGCCGGCGATTGCGTAGGCCAGGGCGGCTGTACCCCTACCCTCCGCTCCTGTGGGATCACTCCAGGGGCGCAGCTCCACCAGTTTGCGGGCGATGCGGCGCGATAGCCGCTCTTCGCCATAGGCATACAGCAGATCGGCCAGCTCGGTTTCCGAGAGCCGATCGAGCAGCGCGGCGGCCGGCTCGCCGGCAGCGGGATTCATTCGCATGTCGATCGGGCCATCGACGCGGAAGCTGAACCCTCGTTCCGCCACGTCCAGCTGGGGGCTGCTCACCCCCAGGTCGGCCAGCACCAGGGCGGCGGGCTCGGGGGGCAGGAAATCGGCGAAGTTCGTGGCCACGATCCGCACCCGATCGCCGTAGGGGTCCAGGCGCTGGGCGGCGGCGGCGCGGGCGGTGGGGTCCTGGTCGAGACCGATGAGGCGCAGGCCGGGATGGGCCTCCAGCAGCAGGGCGCTGTGGCCGCCGCCGCCAAGGGTGCAGTCGATCAGCAGGCCGCCCTGCGGGCCCGCCGCCGCGGGGGGGAGCACCGCGAAGCTGGCGAGCACCGCTTCCGCCAGCACCGGCACGTGATCGAAGGCCTGTGCCAGAAGAGGCCATGCAGCGGGCTCTCCCTTCCTAAGATCCCGCCATTCGATCCGCAGCCCACGGCCCCATGACGCAGCTGGAGACGCGCACGGAGCCGATGGTGGTCAACTTCGGGCCCCATCACCCCTCCATGCATGGGGTGCTGCGGCTGGTCGTGACCCTCGATGGCGAAGACGTGGTGGACTGCGAGCCGGTGATCGGCTACCTCCATCGCGGCATGGAGAAGATCGCCGAGAACCGCACGAACGTGATGTTCGTGCCCTACGTAAGCCGCATGGACTATGCGGCCGGCATGTTCTACGAGGCGATCGTGGTGAATGCGCCCGAGCGTCTGGCCAACGTGCCGGTGCCGAAGCGGGCCAGCTACATCCGCGTGCTGATGCTGGAACTCAACCGCATCGCCAACCACCTGCTCTGGCTCGGCCCCTTCCTGGCGGACGTGGGCGCCCAGACGCCGTTCTTCTACATCTTCCGCGAACGGGAGATGATCTACGACCTCTGGGAAGCGGCCACCGGCCAGCGGCTGATCAACAACAACTATTTCCGCATCGGCGGTGTGGCTGCCGACCTGCCCTGGGGCTGGCTGGAGAAGTGCCTCGATTTCTGCGATTGGTTCGGCCCCAAGATCGATGAATACGAGAAGCTGATCACCAACAACCCCATCTTCCGCCGCCGCATCGAGGGGCTCGGCACCATCGAGCGGGAGCAGGCGATCAACTGGAGCCTTTCGGGCCCGATGCTGCGGGCCTCCGGCGTGCCCTGGGACCTGCGCAAGGTCGATCACTACGAGTGCTACGACGACTTCGACTGGAGCGTGGCCTGGGCCAGCGAAGGTGATTGCTACGCCCGGTACCGGGTGCGGGTGGAGGAGATGCGCCAGTCGCTGAAGATCCTGCGCCAGGCCTGCCAGATGATCCCCGGCGGCCCCACCGAGAACCTGGAAGCCCGGCGCATGGCCGAGGGCAAGAAGAGCGAGTGGTATGGCTTCGATTACCAGTACGTGGCCAAGAAAGTGGCTCCCACCTTCAAGATTCCTTCGGGCGAGCTGTATACACGCCTCGAATCCGGCAAAGGGGAAATCGGTGTGTTCATCCAGGGCAACGACGACGTCACCCCCTGGCGCTTCAAGATTCGCGCCGCCGATTCCAACAACCTCCAGATCCTGCCCCACCTGCTCAAGGGCAACAAGGTGGCCGACATCATGGCGATCCTTGGCTCGATCGACGTGATCATGGGCTCGGTGGACCGCTGAGCCGCGCAGCAACCCGACCTCGATCCACGCGCCAGCGCTGGCTCCAGCGGCTGCAGCAGTCTGGCTTCCTCCTGCCTGCTGCTCTCACCGGTTACCTGGGGCTCAAGGGTTGGCTGGGCCATGGCCTCCTGCCCGGCTGGTCGTGTCCGTTGCGGGCGCTCACCGGTATTCCCTGCCCCACCTGTTTCCTCACCCGGGCTGTCTGCTCCAGCCTCCAGGGCCAGATCCGTGAGGCGATGGACTGGCATGCCTTCGGACCTGCGGCGGCCGTGGCTCTGCTGGTCTGGTCGGTGGCGTCGATCCGCAGCCGGCGGCTGGTGCCACCCCAGCTGAAAGGGAGCCATCTGGTGGTGATCAGTGTGGCGCTGGTTCTCTATTGGGGGGTGCGCATGACCCTGCAGTACGGACTGGGGCTGCCGGCCTTCCCGACGGGCTGAGGGTTCCGCAGCAGGACAGGCCAGGAGTGACCAGATTCAGATCAAACGACAGGATTCAGATCAGAAGGACGACAAGATCAGAAGACAAGATTCAGATCAGAAGGCAAGATCTGATCAGCAGATCAGAGGCCCAGCAGAGCGGCCTTGATCGGAGCCGGGATCAGGAGATCACGCCCTGGTGATACGCGGAGTTCTGGATGTAGAAGTTTCCCACCGGTATCGCCACCAGCGCCGCCAGGCCGCAGGTGCAGATCGACACCACCAGCACCACCGTTCCCACCAGCGCCTGCACCCCCACAAAGGCCATGCCATGGGGTGAGCGGAACACGGCCTGGAAGGAACTGGCAAAAGCGTCCAGCACCCCCTGATCGGTGGCGAAGATGCGGTTCACATACACCGGCGCCACCAGCAGCACCGCAAAGCCGGGCAGCAGGCAGAGCAACAGGCCGACGCAGGTGACCAGCGCGAAGAAGAGGCCCGCCAGCAGATAGCGCATCGGTCGATCCTGCAGGATCCGCAGGGCCTCGGACACGGTGATGGTGGTGCCCGTTTCGTAGTGCAGGGCCGGCACCGCCACCAGCAGTACCCCCACCAGGCTGGAGAGGATGGCAAAGGGCACCTGACCCAGCTGGCCGAGCAGCAAGGCCATCTGGGCAGCCGCGCCGGTGGGATCGAGGGCTCCCTGGGTGAGTGCCGCCGGATCAGCGCCGCCCAGGCTCACGCCCAGCAAGGCAAACACCAGGGACACCCCGCTGCCCACCGCCGTGATCGCCATGGTGATCAGCCAGATCACCAGCAGGGTGGGGAGATGGGCCACGAAGGCCTCCCAGGCCCGATTCAGGCTGGGCGGCTCGTAGGCGAACGCAGCGGCCACACCAGCGGGGCGAAGATGGCCGGAATGTAATGGGGCCACCAAAGCCGCACAAGGGAGACCCGGGGACAGGATCGATGGCATCGAGCCACTGGCTGCAGATCGAGCGCACCGTGCGCTTCGGCGACACCGATGCCGCCGGGGTGATGCACTTTCACCAGCTGCTGCGTTGGTGCCATGAGGCCTATGAGGAGAGCCTGGCGCGCTACGGCATCAGCGCCGAGGAGATCTTCCCGCGTCCTGGCCAGCCGCTCGCCGTGGGGTTGCCGATTGTGCATTGCAGCGCCGATTACCGCCACCCGCTGGTTTGCGGCGATCAGCTCAGGGTGTGGCTGCAACCGGAACGCCTCGATCCCGGCAGCTTCGAGGTGCGCTACAGCTTCCGCTGCGACGGCCACGACGTCGCCACTGGCCTGACGCGCCATGTGGCCATCACGGTGGAGACCCGAAGGCGCTGCCCTCTGCCGCTGGCGATCCAGCGCTGGTTGGAGGCCTCCAACCTCAGCGCTGCCGGCTGAGGCCCCATAGCAGGGCCGCGAGCTGGAGGGGGAGCAGGCTGGCCATCCAGGCCAGAGGGTGGAGCCCCTGATCTGGGATGGCGTTGAAGGCGGCGAGGCTGATCAGGCTGGCCAGCACCAACAGCAGCAGCGGCATTCGGCGCAGGGCCATGGGGAAGACGGTCGATGCCGGGGAGCCGGAACGCGGTGCTGAACCTTGTGAGACCCCGGGCGATGCAGGGTTGGCAAGGGGAAGACCCAACGGCATCAGAACCATTCCCGCTTGGCGTCGAGATAGGTGGCTTTGAACTCCTCAGGTGTTTTGGAGAGATAGATAATCCCTTCAACCAGGCCGATCACACCCATCACGAATCCGCCGAATCCGCACGTCACAACCGTGACAACGGCCATGATGATGCCGGCGTTCGTATAGCCCAGTACGAACTTGTGGATCCCAAAGGCACCCAGGAAGATCCCAAGCAGGCCGGCGGCGAGCTTTTTGTTGCTCACTTCCGGATCAACGCCGTTCATGTCTTGAGGGCCTGGGTCAAGGGTTTTGTAGCGAGGCGAGCCACTGCTGCCAACGCCCCCGTTGCCATTTGCCAGTAGCGGTGGGTGCCAGATCGGGGCAGAGCAACCAGCGGCGCGGCCGTTCAGCGGCCCGCCAGCCGGCCGTGAGTGCCGGCAGCGCCTGCTGCAGCGACTCCCAGTCGTCAGGCGAGTGACCGCGCACCAGCGCCACCAGCCGCTGCCCCCAGGGGGGCTCCTCCACGCCGAGCAGCAACACCTCCTGCAGGGGCAGCGCTGCGGCCAGCTGCCGCAGCCGCTCCTCCAGCTGCTCGGGAAACACGGTCTCACCGCCGCTGCTGATGGCGCCATCCAGACGGCCCTGGATGTGCAGGCCCAGGGGTGTCAGCACCCCACCATCCCCACTGGTCCACCAGCCGTCCGGGGTGCGGGGCAGCGGCTGCAGCAAGCCCTGCGCCAGCCAGCCGGGACTGAGCCGTGCGGTGCGCAGCTGCACGGCGCCGGTCTGGGGCTCCAGCCGCAGTTCCACATCCTCGAGTGGGAAGCCGCAACCAGGCTGGGCCGGATCGCCGGCCAGAAACTGCTGCGGCGCCAAGGCGCAGACCATGGCGGCGGTTTCCGTGGCGCCGTAGCAGGGGGCCAGCGGCAGCTCCCAGTGCCGGGCCCTGCGGGCCAGGTCCTGCGGCAGGGCCGCACCACCCACCCAGATCACGGCACAGCCACGCAGCCAGGCCACGGCAGTCGGATGCTCCAGCAGCCGCGCCAGCTGGGTGGGCACCAGCGAGAGCAGCACCGGCCGATCGCCAGGGTGCGGCAGGGCGTCTGCCAGGTGCTGGGGCTGGCGCAGCAGGGTCGCTGGCAGCCACCGGTGGCTCTCCGCCCAGGGATGCGGCCGCGTCCGCTGCTGCGCCCACTGCTGAGCCCGCAGCAGCGGCAGCAGACCGCTGACGTGATGCAGCGGCAGGGGGTTGAGGTGCAGACAACGGGCCGGATCGATCCCCAGTTGCTCCAGCCAGTGCGCCGTGGCCGCAGCCGAGGCCTGAAGGTGGGCCAGGGGCTGCAGGCAGCAGCGGCGCCCGCCGCTGCTGCCGCCGCTGCCCACCAGCACGCCGGCGCCGACCGGCAACTGGGCGCCGATCAACTCGCTCTGCAGCTGCTGCGCCTCGGCGGGATCGGTCAGGGCCACCAGGCGCTGCTCCTGCCAGGCACGTTCGAGCGTCGCGATCAATTCCGCCGGGTCGCCAGCCTCGCCGCTTTGCAACAAGAGCGGTTCGGCGCCCGCGTGCAACTCCGGATCCTTCATCGAGCCGCCGCCTCCCACACCTCCACAGGGTCCAGGCTGCCGAGCCCCGTGCCTGGCAGCCAGCCCGGTGCCAGGCCTGGGGCGGGGGCGTCGCCCTGGTGAGCCTGCAGGGCCGCCAGATGGTTCAGCCAGCGCTGGCCGATGCCGGTCTCGAAGGCGGTGCTGAGCACCAGCCGCGGCAATGGCCCGCCCCCCCTCCCTGCCAGTGCCGCCAGCAGGGGGCGCGGGTCCCCCTCCTGCGAGGGGCGCCGCACCTGCCAGCCGGGCCAGCGTTGGCGCAGCTCCGGCCTGTGCTGCAGGGATTCATCCAGGGCCACCGGCAGCAGTCGGGCCAGGGCCTCATGGCCCTCCAGGTCGAAGGGTTCGAGCGGCTGCTCCAGCCATTCGAGCCTCGGCTCCTCCGCCAGCCGCTCTGCCCAGGCCGTTGCGGTGGCGCGGCTCCAGCCGCCATTGGCATCAAGTCGCAGCCGGGCGCCGGCAGGCAGCCGCTCC
Source organism: Synechococcus sp. CBW1002 (assembly GCF_015840915.1). Classification (NCBI taxonomy): domain Bacteria; kingdom Bacillati; phylum Cyanobacteriota; class Cyanophyceae; order Synechococcales; family Synechococcaceae; genus Synechococcus; species Synechococcus sp. CBW1002. The sequence goes on along the minus strand of NZ_CP060398.1, from coordinate 594,672 downwards.
AGAAGCTGTTCCAGCACCTGCCGTTCCAGTGGATCGGGGTTGGCGGCCACCTTCCACTTGCAGCTCGGCCGGACCGCCCTGTTGGCCCCGTCTGCGTTCAGGTGGAGCTCAAGGGCAGCCAGGGCTTCCTCTCCGGCCGGAAGCAGCCGGGCGGCGGGCGGCGGCGGCAGCCAGATGGGGCCGATCAGCCCGTCCAGCTCCGCCAGGGCGGCACCGATCGCGAACGCCAGCACCTCTGGCAGGCCGGGCAGCAGGGCCTCGAGGGCGACACGCGTCATGGTGGCGTCTGGTCCAGGCGTGCAACGGGCGATCGCAACCGCCAGAGCCGCCGTTTCGCCTTGCAGGGCCGCCGCCTCGCCCCAACCCAAGGCGGTGTGATCGGGCGACTCCAGTCGCAACAGCCAGCCCTGCTTCTGGCGCAGCCAGCCCTGGGAGGTGCGCAGGAGCTGGGGCAATGAAAGACGGAACGGGCGCCACTGCAGCCGCAGCGCCACGGCCGCTCCTGATCCAGGGCTGTAGCTCAATGCCCGGCCCGCGCCAGCCAGGGCCCCAGCGCCAGGCCCAGGGCCAGCCCCAGGCCGTTGAGGGCCTGGAAGCGGAGGGCCAGGAACTTGCTGCCACTGATGCGCTCGGGCACATGATGGTGCTCGCGCAGCAGGCGGATCAGGGCCCGGGCCGGCGGCAGACCGATCGCACCGAGCAGGGCCGTGAGGGGCCACCAGCCGAGCAGAACCGGTGCCCACTCCCAGGCCAGGGTGGCCGCCACAAACCAGGGCACCAGGGTCGCCGCCCGATCGCTGCCGAGCTGCACCACCGGTGAGCGCTTGCCATGGGTGGCGTCTTCCTCCACCTGATGGAAGTGGGAACAGAACAGCACCAGGGTGGTGGCCAGGGCCGGACCTCCCCCCAGCACCAGGGCATCGGCCCAGGGGATCGTGACTCCCGCCGCCCCACCGGCCTCGGCGACCGGCGCCAGTGCCAGCAGGGCCGCCGCCGTGGCGCAGGGGCCGAAGGTCAGCCAGCAGAGCGGCTCCCCCAGACCCCGGTAGCCAAGGCGGAAGGGCGGCCCCTGGTAGAGGTAACCCAGTCCGCAGCAGGCCAGCACCAGCAGCAGCACCGCCGTGGAACTGCGCAGGGCCACCACGGCCATCACCAACAGACCCAGCACCAGGGCCCCGTTGGCCAGGGCCGCCACCCGGTCGCGCCGGCCGGTGAGGGCCACCACTGAGTGGGGCTTGCCCTGGGTATCGACGCCGGTCTCGTCATCGAAGACGTCGTTGGCCAGGTTCTCCCAGGCCAGCAGCAGCACGGCCGCCAGCAGGAACAGCAGCAGTTGATCGAGCCGCATCGGCAGGCCGCGACCCAGCCGCCAGCCGGCGGCGATCAGGGCCGGCATCACCGCCACGGCATACATGGGCCACTTGATCGCCGCCTTCCAGAGGCGGCGCCGATCCAGCGGTGGCCCTTGCCGTGGCGCCTCGGCGGCGTGAAGGCTTGCGACGACCTGGGGCTCGGACATGGATGCCGGCAGCTGCTGATGCGAGAAGGTCCATACATTTGAGCAGCCGCTTCGGCGCCACCCGGTGCAGGCTCCACCCAGCGTCACCTCCCCACTCCCGTCGTTTCTCGCGGAGCCCTCCCTGCCGGAGGCGAGCTTCACGGAGCTCCTTGCCGCGGCGGCCCAGGGGGCCAGCCAGCTGGAAGACGACGGTGTGCTGAGCCTGGCGTTGCCGCTGGCCGCGCGAGACCCGATGGCGCTGCTGGCCCATCTGCCCAACGGCCAGCGGTTTCGTTTCCTCTGGGACAGCGCCCCCGGCCTCTGCCTGGCCGCCAGCGGCAAGACCCACAGTCTGGAGCTGAGCGGACCGCGTCGCTTCGAGCTGGCCCAGCGCTTCAGCGCCGTGAGCCTCAGCCGGCTGGCGGTGGCGCCGCAGGCCTGCCCGCCCCTGGCCAGGCCGCGGGTGCTGCTGGCCTTCTCCTTCTTCGACAGCCCCCTGCAGGACGGCCAGGGCGTGGCCGGGGTGGAGGCGGTGCTGCCGCGCTGGCAGCTCAGCCGCCAGGGGCGCCACTGCTGGCTGCGGCTGCAGCGCAGCCTCGGCGGCGACGTGACCCCCCGCTCGGTGGCGGAGGAGCTCTGGGAGCAGGCCGAGCTGTTGCGCACACTGCCGCCGTCTTCCGAACCGGCGGGCGATTTGCTGGGGGTCCGCCTGTTGCACAGCTCCCCCTGGCAGGAGGGCTACCGCGAGGCGGTGGCTCGAGGCCTGGAGCTGGTGGAGACGGGGGCGCTGCGCAAGCTGGTGCTGGCGGTGCGCCAGCGGCTGGAGCTGGATCGCCCCCTGGATCCCCTCCTGCTCCTGGCCCAGCTGCGCCTGCGCCAGCCCGGCAGCTGTCGCTTCCTCTGGCAGCAGGCCCAGGGTGGGGTGTTGCTGGGCGCGTCACCGGAGCGGCTGCTCACGGTGCGCCAGGGCCAGCTGCGCAGCGATGCCCTGGCCGGCACGGCTCCGATCGGCCCGGCGGCCGATCTGTTGCCCGGCTCCGTCAAAGATCGGCATGAACACGAGCTGGTGGTGGAGGCGATCACCGAGGTGCTGCGCGAGGCCGGCCTCGATCCGCGCCGGCCGCGGCGACCGCGGCTGGCCCGCCACGGCCAGCTGGTGCATCTGCACACCCCGATCACCGCCAGCCTCGGGGAACAGCAACCCCTGGCCCTGGCCGCGGCCCTGCATCCCACTCCGGCGGTGGCCGGCCTGCCCCGGCGGGAGGCCATGGCCTGGTTGCGCAGCCTCGAGCCCTTCGAGCGAGGTACTTACGCCGCGCCCCTGGGCTGGATCGACAGCGAGGGGGATGCCGAGCTGCGGGTGGCGATCCGCAGTGGCACCCTGCGCGGCCGCGAGCTGGAACTCACCGCCGGCGCCGGCCTGGTGCAGGGCTCGGTGGCGGAGCGGGAACTGCAGGAGGTCGCCCTCAAGCTGGGGGTGCTGCAGCAGCAGCTCAATCTGCCGCTGGCTCCGATGCCGCATTGATGCACGAGCGCTGCCGCGGGTTTCTGCACCGCTCCTGCCCCTAGCCGGCCATGGCCCCCCTGCTCGTTCTGCTGTTGCTGCTGAGCGGTCTGCTGGTCAGTGGCCTGCTGCTGCGCCAGCACTTTGGCCGCGCCACCCTCCATCGGGTGATTGTCGAGGCGGACACGCCGGCGGGCAAGGCCTTTGACCTGTTGCTGCTGATCGCCATCAGCGCCAGCGTGTTGGCGGTGATCCTGGAAAGCGACAGCCGCGTGGCCTTGAGCCATCCCCATCTCTTCGAGGGGCTGGAATGGGGCTTCACATTGCTGTTCGGTCTCGAATACGTGCTGAGGCTGTTGTGCACCAGTCAGCCGTTTCGGTATGCCACCAGCTTCTTCGGCGTGGTGGATCTGATTGCGATCCTGCCCAGTTTCCTGGGGTTGATGCTGGCGGGAACCAAATACTTTCTGGTGGTACGCATCCTGCGGCTGCTGCGGGTTTTCAGGATCCTCAAGCTGGGCGAATATCTGCAGGAATCGGAGCTGCTCTGGCGGGCGATAGTGGCCAGCCGGCGCAAGATCATCGTCTTTCTGATGACCATGGTGCTCCTGGTGGTCATCATCGGAGCTCTGATGTATCTGATCGAGGGCGAATCCGGCGGCTTCGTCAGCATCCCGGTCGGGATCTACTGGGCCGTGGTCACCGTGACCACCGTGGGCTATGGCGATGTCGCGCCGGTCACCCCCCTGGGGCGCTTCGTCGCCTCGATCGTGATGTTGCTGGGCTACAGCATCATCGCGGTGCCCACCGGCATCCTCACGGTGGGGATTCAGCAGGCACGCCGCCGCCAGGAGCCGGTGCGGCGCTGCCCCAGCTGCGGCAAGGGGGGGCACCAGGGCGATGCCCGCTTCTGCCGCCAGTGCGGCAACGGGCTCTGAGGGGGCGCGCCGGCGTGGTTCAGGTGGGGTTGCTTCAGCCCTGTGCCAGCAACCGCTCGATCGTCAGATCCGCCAGCGGCTGCCCCGCCAGCCGTTCGACTTCCCGCACACCGGTGGGGCTGGTCACGTTGATTTCGCTGAGGCGGCCATCGATCACATCGATCCCCACGAAGAACAGACCCTCCGCCCGCAGCACCGGGGCCAGTTCGGCGCAGATCCGCCGCTCCGCCTCCGTCAGCTCGGTGACCTCCGGCGCCCCACCCACCGCCAGGTTGCTGCGGAACTCACCCGGCAGGGGCTTGCGGTTCACGGCCCCGAGCGGTTCGCCGTCCACCAGCAGGATGCGCTTATCGCCGGCCGTCACCCCCGGCAGGAAGGCCTGCACCATCACCGGCAACCGTTCCTGCTGGGTCACCAGCTCCAGCAGGGCCGTGAGTCCGGGGGCTGAGGCCGCACTGCGCACCACCCCCTGACCGGCCCGGCCACCCAGGGGCTTGAGCACCACATCGCCGTGCTCGGCGGCAAAGGCGGCCAACTGCTCCACCCGGGCACTCACCAGCGAGGGCGCCATCAGGTGGCTGAAGCGCAGGGAACCGACTTTCTCGTTCCAGCCGCGCAGGGAGGCGGCCCGGTTGAGCACCCGCACCCCCTGGCGCTCGGCCAGCTCCAGCAGATGGGTGGCATAGAGGTAGGCCTCGTCCACGGGCGGATCCTTGCGCATCCAGACCCGGGGAAACGCTTCGAGGGGCAGCAACCGCGGCGGCTCGGCCCGGTACCAGGGCTGGGGCACCTGCCAGCCCGCCGGATCGGCCACCATCGGCTCCAGCCATACCGGCTGGGCCCACACCCAGGCACGATGGCCGCGGTCGTCAACGCCGCTGACTGGCGGCGCGGCCGACAGGTCGGCGATGGTGGCCACCCAGACCTCCTGGCCGGCCCGTTGAGCCGCCTGCATCAGGGCCACGCTCGAATCCTTGGCGGGATTGAGCCGGGCGATCGGATCGATCAGGAACAGCTGGGAGGCGGAACCGGGGGGCGGAAGGACGCTCACCGTCAGCTGCCCAGGAGGGGATCGAGCTGGCCCTTGTGATCGAGGGCATGCAACTCATCGCAGCCACCGATGCCCTGGCCATCAATGAAGATCTGGGGCAGGCTCGTGCGCCCATCGGCCCGCTCGCTCATCGCCGCCCGGGCGGCATGGTCGCCATCGATGCCGTACTCGGTGTAGGGCACTCCCTTGCGCTCCAGCAGCTGCTTGGCGCGAATGCAGAACGGGCAATACCGCCAGGTGTAGATCTCAACGTTGGCGGCCATCTCCTCAACTCAGGCGGAAGGGTGGATCCTAGAAGTGAACAGCGGCACGGCTGGGCATGGTGATCAGGGGGCTGAGGGCTGGGCCATGACATGGACACGCCGCCACCTGTTGCTGGTCGCGGCGTCGAGTGCAGTGGCCGGCACGGTTCCCTGGAGGGCGCAGGCCAGGCCGTCGGCAGGCGAGTCTTCGGGACTGCCGGTCACGCCGTTGCAGCTGCTGGCGGCGCCCGTCTTCAACGACCAGGTTCTGTTCGCCCTCGGCGGTGCCAGCTCCCAGACGGCGGAGGTGGGAGAAGTGCTGCGGATCGCCCAGGTGATCCGTGCCCGCAGCGGCAACCCTTCCGATCCGCCCACGGCTGCCTTCGATGCCCTGGTCGAGGCCTTCGGCAGCGCCGGAGATCGGCTCGAACAGTTGGCCGAGCAGGCCAGTGCGCACCCCGTCACCGCCCGCCACCGCTGGTTCCGCGCCGCCACCTGCGCCGCCCAGCAGCTGTTCTTCGTGCTCGGCAGCGGCGATGGCGCGCGCGAGGAGGCTCTCTTTGCCTCTGCCCAGCGCCGCTGGCTGCAGGCGATCCGCCTCCTGGAGCCCCGGGTCGAACGGTTCGTGGTGGCCTCGCGCTTCGGAGAGCTTCCTGTCACCTTCTTCCCCGCCCCTGGCGGAAGCGGAGCGCGCCCCACGGTGCTGATCAGCGAGGGCAGCGACGGGCAGAACGTCGAAACGATGCAGTTCGGCGTCACCGCTGCCCTGGCCCGGGGATACAACGTTGTCCTGTTCGAGGGGCCCGGCCAGATGTCGCTGCTGTTCCAGCGGCAGATCCCCTTCACCCCCGACTGCAGGGCCGCCTAAAAGTCTGTCCTGGTAGCTCTTGGCAGGTCTGCCAGCATTGGGTTTGGTCGGCGGGTCTCAGTGCCCCCAATGCCCGAAACCCGCTCCACCGGAGTCGATCAGCCCGCACCGGATGACCTGATCAGCTTCCTCAAGGCCATCCCGGATGGGCGTTGCCGCCGCGGGGTGCGTTACCCGCAGTGGTTCCTGCTGCTGGTGGCTGTGCTCGGGATCCTGAGCGGCTGCCGCAGCTCCCGTGATCTGGAGGCCTTTGCCCGGCGGCACCGTGAGGCACTCAACCAGGCGCTGGGCCTGAATTTCAAGCGCTGGCCCTCCGATGCCACCTTCCTCTACCTGTTCAACAAGGCCCGCCTGCAGGAGTTTGGCCAGGTGCTGCAGGCCTGGATGATCAGCCAGGTCCCAAGCGGGGCAACGGGTCTGGATCAGCTGGTGTGTGATGGCAAGACCCTGCGCGGCTCTGCCGTGGAGACAGAAGACGGCAGTCACCGGTTTGTCGCCCAGGTCACGGTGTACGCCCGGGCCCTTGGCGTCGCCCTGGCCCAGACGACCTATGACACCCACGAATCCAGTGAGCGTGCGGCGCTGAAAGAGCTGCTCAGCAGCCTGGATCTCGATGGCGTGTTGATCCAGGCGGATGCCCTGCACACGACGCAGGCGTTTTTCGCTGGTGCCTCTCCCAGGGGGCCGACGTGCTCCTGACCGTCAAATCGAACCAGAAGACCCTCTACCGCCAGATCGGCTGCCAGTTCCAGGGAAAGCGTCACATCCCTTTCACTGCAACAGATCACGAGAAGCGCCACGGGCGCGACACCGTCTGGGAACTGCGAGCCAGAGAGGCACCGGAGCACATCAAAGCCAACTGGCCCGGCAGCGCCTGGATCGTTGAGGTGATCACAGGCACCCTCACCCGCAAGGGCAAGCGCAAGATCAGGCACCACCTGTTCCTCACCAGCGTGCGCACCACGCCACAAGCCCTGCTGCGCCTGATCCGTCAGCGCTGGAGCATTGAGAACGAATGGCACTGGGCCCGTGACGTCCAGCTGGGTGAGGACGCTCATCGCTACGCCAACCGGATCGGGGCCCCGGTGTTCGCCTTCCTGCGAACCATCGTGATGAACTTGCTGCGGCGGGGCGGCTACCGCTCGATCCGCCAAGGCCTGCGGGAGTTGGCCTACGACATCAAGGGAATGCTGGCACTTGGCGGCGTGGCCAGCCGAGGGAGCTTGGGCTGATCACACTTTTAGGCAGCCCTGCCCCCGACTGGGACCAGGTGGTGGGTCCGGTGCTGGATGCGGTGCGTCAACGCAGCGACGTGGGGCGGGTGGCCCTGATCGGGATCTCCTTCGGTGGCATGCTCTGCGCCCGGGCCGCGGCCGCGCTCAGCGGGCTGGATGCGGTGGTGTTCGAACCGGCGGCCTGGAGTTTTGCCCCCCTCTGGGGTGATCAGACCAGCATGGCCGCCGTGCAACGCAGCCAGGGGGCTGGGAGCCGCGAGCAGCAGCAGGTGCGCCGCCAGGTGAATGCCGGCCTGCAGGCCGCCTGGCCCTCCCTGAGCCCGACCGAGCGGTTCCAGATTCACAAGCGGGGCGAGATCTTCAGCCGCCAGGTGCTGCTGGAGGCCAGGGCGGGCCAGCCGCCCTCCGATTACTACGGCCTGCTCGAAGCGATGTTGCCCTTCGATTTCCGCAGCGACTGGCAGCGCATCCGGATTCCCAGCCTGGTGCTGGCCAACCAGGGGGACTGGGCCTTTGCCGACCAGTCGGAGCAGGCCTTTGCCCTGTTGACCGCCCTGCCTCCGAGCCAGAGGCGGCTGGTGCGTCTCACGGCGGCCGAAGGGGCCTCCCTGCACGATCAGCCGGTGGGTGCCCAGGTGGCGGAGGAGATCGTCTTCGACTGGCTCGACGAGCAACTGCGCTGATACGGTCGCCCCATGCGACCTCCCTCCACGGTGCTCGACCTCACCGACTTCAAACGCGATCTGTCCGAGCTCACCGACCGCCTGGGCAATGCCCAGGACTGTCTTTGACGTACCGGCCCTGAAAGCCCGCCAGCGCGACCTCGAGCAGCTGGCCTCCCAGCCCGATTTCTGGGATGACCAGCAGGAGGCGCGCCGCCAGATGCGCCTGCTCGACGATGTGAAGAGCCAGCTCGAGCAGCTGGCCCGCTGGCGCGGCGCCGTGGACGACGCCGAAGCCACCCTGGAGCTGTACGGGCTGGAGCCCGACGATGACCTGCTGGAGGAGGCCAGCAGCGGCCTCGCCACCCTGCGTTCCGATCTGGACCGCTGGGAGCTGGAGCGGCTGCTTTCCGGCACCTACGACAAGGAGGGCGCCGTGATTTCGATCAATGCCGGTGCCGGCGGCACCGACGCCCAGGACTGGGCCCTGATGCTGATGCGCATGTACACGCGCTGGGCTGAAGACCACGGCATGAAGGTGACCGTGGACGAACTCTCGGAAGGGGAGGAGGCGGGGATCAAGAGCTGCACGATCGAGATCGAGGGCCGCTACGCCTACGGCTACCTGCGCAATGAAAAGGGCACCCACCGGCTGGTGCGGATCTCGCCGTTCAACGCCAACGACAAGCGCCAGACCAGCTTCGCTGGTGTGGAGGTGATGCCGAAGCTGGATGAGGAGGTGAAACTCGACATCCCGGACAAGGACCTGGAGATCACCACCTCCCGTTCGGGCGGTGCCGGCGGCCAGAACGTCAACAAGGTGGAGACGGCCGTGCGGATCCTGCACATCCCCACCGGCCTGTTCGTGCGCTGCACCCAGGAACGTTCCCAGCTGCAGAACAAGGAGAAGGCGATGGCGCTGCTGATGGCCAAGCTGCTGGTGATCGCCCAGGAGCAGCGGGCCTCTGAAATCGCCGACATCCGTGGCGACATCGTGGAAGCGGCCTGGGGTAATCAGATCCGGAACTACGTGTTCCACCCTTACCAGATGGTGAAGGATCTGCGCACCCAGCACGAAACCACCGACGTGCAGGGCGTGATGGATGGTGACCTGGACCCCTTCATCGAGAGCCTGCTGCACCAGGGGGTGGAGATGGCCACCGAAGCGCCGGACTGAGGCGCCGGACCGATGCGCAGGACTGAAGCAACCGACTGAACCTCCGGGCTCACGATCGGCGTCTGAAACGCCGACACTGAACAGGCGCAAACGAACGCTCTCCCGTCTCTTTTCCTTGATGCCGGATTCTTCACCAGACCCGCAGGCGCCACCGGCCAGTTTCGTGAAGCTGGCCATGCGCAACATGGTGCGCAAGGGACGCCAGAGCCTGGTGCATTTCGGCCTCACCGCTTTGGGCCTGTGCGGCTTTCTGGTGCTGATCGCCTGGCTGGGCCGGCCCACCCTGCCCCCCACGGGCTGACGCCATGCCCGCCGACTCCACCATCGAGATCGACCCCAACGAGCTCGACCTTGACCTGGCCTTCCAGGCGGACGACAGCCTGGAAGCCGCTCTGCTGGCAGCGGCAGCGCCCCTGGCCGATGCCGTGGCGGGGCTGGAACCCTGGAGCGAGCACCTGGGGCGCTGGCTGGCGGAGCTGAGGCCGGAGCTGCCCGGCACATTGCAGGCAACGGCCTACAGCCTTGGCCTGAGCCTCTGCAGCGATGCCGCAATCGCCGAACTCAACGCCTCCTGGCGGCAGAAGGATGGCGCCACGGACGTGCTCGCCTTCGCCGCCCAGGAGACCGCTGAAGGCGAACAGTTCCCCGATCTGCCGATGGCGGCTGGGATGGAGCTGGAGGCCCTGGAGCTGGGCGACATCGTGATCTCGCTGGAAACCGCCGCTCGCCAGGCCGGAGATGCTGGCAACACGCTCGAGGATGAGCTGCTGTTCCTGGCCAGCCATGGCCTGCTTCACCTGCTCGGCTGGGACCATCCCGATGAGCCCAGCCTCGCGGCCATGCTGGCCCTGCAGGAGCGTTTGATCAGGACTGGTCAGGCCGAAAACCGGCGGTAGGGTGCGCCAAGAGACGCGTTGCTGGTACCGATGCCATGCAGGTTCCGCACGAGCCCCCCATCCTCACGCTGCATGAGCCCAGCGGCCTGGCGATGAGCACGCAAGGGACTTCCCGCAGCCGCAAACCCCGACTGGGTGCCTGGACCGTGGCAGGGGATCTGCCCTCCAGCTTTCGCTACGCAGCGCAGGGCGTGATCTATGGCTTCCGCAGCCAGCGCAACTTCCGCATCCATGTGGGCACGGGGGTGGTGGTGTTCTCCCTGGGCCTCTGGCTCGGGCTGAGCGCCGACCGGCTCGCGGTGCTGGTGCTCACGGTGGCGACGGTGCTGGTGCTGGAGCTGCTCAACACCGCCACCGAAGCCGTGGTCGACCTGGCGATCGGGCGATCCTTCCACCCCCTGGCCAAGATCGCCAAAGACTGCGCCGCCGCCGCTGTGCTGGTGGCGGCCCTGGCCTCGCTGCTGGTGGCGGGCCTGTTGCTGCTGCCGCCGCTGATGCTGCGGCTGGGCCTCTGAGGCTGCGCCCTGCCAAGCCATCCCGCTGCTGAGGCGGCAACGTTGAATGGGGCGATCGATGCGGCGCCTGCCGGCGCCCGAAGGCTCCCATGCTGCTGGTCCTCGACAACTACGACAGCTTCACGTTCAACCTGGTGCAGTATCTGGGCGAGCTGGCGACGGACCATCCCCTGGCTGCTGAGCTGCGGGTGGAACGCAACGATGCCCTCGGCCTGGAGCAGATCCGGGAACTCGCCCCAGCCGCGATTCTGATCTCCCCCGGCCCGGGCGATCCAGATCAGTCGGGTGTGTGCCTGGAGGTGTTGCGGCAGCTCAGCCCCACCGTGCCCACCCTGGGGGTGTGCCTGGGCCACCAGGCCATTGCCCAGGTGTATGGAGGGCGAGTGGTGCGGGCGGCGGAGCTGATGCACGGCAAGACCTCTCCGGTGCGCCATGGCGGCGAAGGGGTGTTCGCCGGCCTGCCTGATCCCCTCACCGCCACGCGGTATCACAGCCTGATCGCCGAGCGCGCCAGCCTGCCGGAGTGCCTGGAGATCACGGCCTGGCTCGACGACGGCACGATCATGGGCCTGCGCCACCGTGACCATCCCCATATCGAGGGGGTGCAGTTCCACCCCGAAAGCGTGCTCACCCAGAACGGCCATGCGCTGCTGGCCAACTTTCTGCGGCAGGCGAGCCTGCATCCGAGCAACCAGCGCCAGGCCAGTCGCTGAGCAGCCCGGCCAAACTGTTCTGGCGCCCCATCGCTGCTAGTTTCGCGCCACGCAAGGGCCCTTGGGGCCGCCTCCCCCATCCCATGGCTGTTGCCGGTTTCCGCCGATTCCGCCCCCTGGCGACGCTCACGGCCACCAGCGTGCTGGCGGGAACCACCCTGGCAGGAGCGGCCCTCACCCCGGCTGCGCTGGCTGCAGGCGGGGTAACCATCACCAGCTATGGCCACAGCGCCCTGTTGATCCGTGGCGGCGGCGCCACCGTGCTGGTGAATCCGTTCAAGGCCGTGGGTTGTGCCGCGGGACTCAGCGAGCCGCGGGTGGGTGCCGATGTGATCCTGGCCAGCAGTCGCCTGCTGGATGAAGGAGCCCCGGTGGCCAGCGGCCGCATGCTGGTGACTCCGGGTTCCTATCGCGTCGCGGGCCTGCAGATCGAGGGGATCGCCGCACCCCATGACCGGGTCGGGGGCCGCCGCTTCGGGCAGTCCACCCTGTGGCGCTGGCAGCAGGGTGGACTCACCTTCGCTCACCTGGGCGGTACTGCCGCCAGGCTGGCCCCGGCCGATCGGGTGCTGCTGGGCACACCGGATGTGCTGATCATCGGGGTCGGCGGTGGCGCGAAGGTCTATACCGGTGCCGAGGCGGCGGAGGTTGTGCGGGAACTGAAGCCTCGCAGGGTGATCCCCGTTCAGCACAACAGCGGCAAGGAGAAGCCGGATTGCGACCAGGGCAGCGTCGAGCCCTTTCTGCAGGCCATGGCCGGGACCCCGGTGAAGCGGGTGGGCAGCAGTGTGACCCTGCCGGGCAAGCTGAGTGAGGGCACCGAGATCATGGTGATGCGCTGAGCTCGATGGCGGCATAGGCCGCCCAGAAGCACTCCATCTGGTCCAGCGTTCCAAGGCTCACCCGCAGGGAGCCATCGATCAGGGGTTTGCCCGCCATCGAGCGCACCAGAATGCCGGCTCGCCGCAACTCGGCCTCCACCTCAGCCGGATCCCCCTGGGGCCAAAGCAGCAGATAGTTGCCCCCGTCCACGTGGTGGCGCACACCGGCCTCCCGCAGGCGTTGCACCAGCCAGTCCCGGGCCCGCAGCACCTCCGCCACATAGGCCTCCACATAGGGCTGGTCAGCCAGGGCGGCATGGGCGGCAGTCACGGCAAAGCTGTTGATGTCGTAGGGGCCGGTGACCCGGCTCACCCGGTCCACCACGGCTGCTGGCCCGATCGCGAAACCGATGCGCAGCCCCGCCAGGCCGGCTGTCTTGGCCAGGGAGCGCAGCACCAGGAGGTTCGGATAGGCCGCAAACGGATCAGCGGCGCCGCTGGCCTGCAGCAGGAGCGGCAGCACGCTGTCGCCGGTGAAGGCCTCATAGAGCTCATCCACCACCACCAGGGTGTGGGGTGCCAGCGCCGCCAGCTCCAGGACCCGCTCCGGTGCCAGCCGGGTGCCGGTGGGGTTGTTGGGGTTGCAGAGCAACAGGATGCGAGGTGGCGTCCAGCTCGCCTGGGCTTCATCGCCAGCCGCAGCACCAGTCGCCGGTGGCTGAAGCGCGGCCTGGATCGCGGCCAGCGGGAACGTGAACGACGGCTCCTCGTAGGGAATCGCCTCGATCGCCATGCCCTGCATCCGGGCGCAGGGGGTGTAGTAGCCGAAGGTGGGGCTGGTGGTGAGCAGCCGGTCTCCTGCCGCGCCATAGGCCTGGAACAGGGCGTGGATCGCGGCATCCACGCCGTTGAACAGGCCAACCTGCTCAGGGGCGAGTGACCGGACCAGCCCTGGGGCTGTGGCACTGAGGTTGGCTACCACCGCCTCGCGCAGGCCGTCGTATTCCGGGTAGATGGCGTAGTGGTCGGCCGGGATGGCGCGAATCGCCTCCACCACCCGGGGGCTGGGCCCCACGGTGTTCTCGTTGAAATCGAGCCGCAGCAGGCCGCGCCTGCCCTCCAGGGGGGCGCTGTAGGACTGCAGCGACTCCACCTCGGGCCGGGCCTTGGGTCCTGGAGGCAGGCTGGCGGGCAAGGCGGAACGGGGCGACGACCAACGGCAGCGTAGGGAGGCCTGATCCAGCGCTACCGCGAGAGATGGGCAGCGCTGAGGTGAAGGCGTTCCTCAGCCATCTGGCGGTCGATCTGCAGGTGAGCGGAATCTTCTCCTGGCGCTCGGAATATTCGCCGGCGGCATTTACTTGCTTGGGCAGGACTCGTTTTTCTCAGTGATAAGTCGAATCATGGTCTTGGAACCTTGTTTCAAGATTCTGCGCTGAATTGTTTGGCTTTTGGTCTGATTTCTTCGGGCGGTTTCGCTGGCATGGTTGGCTACTGCTGGGCCAAAGGCACTTTGCCAATGCCGGGTAAGGACAGGATTCGTCCTTGCTCGTTATATACGGGGATGGTGATGATTAGGCTCTGGTAACTATTGGCGCCGGCGATCTGCTTGTTCGCGTTAGCCTTTCTGCTGGCGGATAAAGTGCCTGATAGAGCGCTCCACTCGACGCCACAAGGCAGTGCGGCTAGGCTTCCGCGCTGATCTGATCGAAGTTAAGGCGGGTCCATTTATTCGCGTTACCTCTAAGTCGTATCTGATGCAGATCCTGAGGTGCACGTCCTCGCAACTGATTGAGTCTCGCCATTCGTAGACTAATAGATGGATGACTGCTGCTGGCCGGCAACAGCATGCGCCGGACTGCTCTGAGCGCATCCATTGCTGCACGACTCACTGATAGTTGTCCTGATGCATTGCCCCAGGTGAGGCCCCGAAGGCCTGGATCCTGGACGGCAGGATCGCCTGCCTTTCCCTTCGGCCTTCAGGACCTTAGCTTCGCAATATGGGGCTGAGTCAACTCCCGACGCAGAGATGATCGGGTCATGCTTCTTTCCCCATGGTTGTGCCTGAATCCGTCGCCGCAGCGTTCCGTTGGGCCTTGACCCTGCTGTTGCCCCTGCTACTCGCCCTACTGCTGAACGGGTTGCTCCCAGGCGCTGGGATGACGACCCGGACTCTGCTCTGGCTGAGAGGATTGCAGGTCCTTGGTCTCGTGCTTGCCCTGATCGGGGTGGTCACGCCCCTGGTGCTGTTCCCCCTAGTGGTCGTGCTCATGTTCTGCGCGATCTTCAGCGGACTGCTGCAGATCCTCAGCCAGTTCAGGGCCAGTTTCTCCTGCCCCGAATGGCCACTGGCGGCTCAGGCCCATGTCTCGATCCAGCCCGGGCTGGCCCTGTTGGTGTTCGCAACGGCGCTGAGCTACCTGTCGAGGCGACACTTGCTGAAACGAAAGCAGCCCGGGCAGCCAGTCTCTGAGCCCCAGGATCAGTTCAAACCGTTGCCGTGATCACAACTCGCCCATCCCTGAACCATCGCCAGCTCCGGCGCTCAGTTCTCTGCATTGCCGAGCGACGGTTCCCGCCTGAGGATGGTGTGATCCACGGCAGGGGAGTGGCCGGTGATTTTCGATGGCAGTGAGCAGCAGGCCAGGCTGATCCTTGGCGCGATGGCGGAGGTGGCCCGGGCTGGCGATGGTGAACTCACCGCCCTCGATCGCAGTGCCTTGTGTTCGGCGGCGCTGCTGGTGTTCCGGATCGGTACCGGACTGGATCTCCACAGCCTTGAGCGCGTTTCGCCGGCCCAGCTGGCCGAGGGTCTGGGGGAGCGGGGGAGCGAGGTGATCGTGCCGCTGGTGGTGATCGCCACGGTGGATGGGCAGGTGTCGCCCGCTGCGGCCGAGCGGGTGGCTGCCTATGCCGAGGCCCTCGGGGTCGAGGAGCCGGCAGTCCGCGATCTGCAGTCGCTGGTGCAGGGCGAGCTGGGGCTGGTGCGGGCCGACATGCTGCGCCGCAACCGGGCCAGCATCACCGGCGAGTGGGTGGAGGACGTGGCGAGCTTCTGTGAGTGGCTGCTGCCCTACCGGGATGCGTCGGCTCCGGAACTCAGCCAGCGCTATGAGGCGCTGGCTGCGAAGCCACCCGGGACCTTCGGGCGGGCCTTTCACGACTTCTACCGCGTCAACGGTTTCCCTTTTGCTGGGATGGAGGAGGCAGTGGCCGAAGCCTTCACCACGCCCCATGATGCCGCCCACCTGCTTTCGGGCTACGGCACGTCGCCGCAGGGGGAGTTGCTGGTGAGCACATTCACTGCCGGTATGCACCCAGTGGAGGCGCTGGCTGGGCACATCCTGCCGGTGATCGTGAGCTGGCACCTGGGCGTGCCGCTCGTGGAGCCTGCCGGCAGCGCCACGGGAGCTCTGGATGCGCGCAAGTTCTGGGTGGCGTGGAACCGCGGCGATGTCACCAGTGGCGACACGTTCAACCCTGCCTGGAACTTCTGGGAGCACGTGGATGAGCCGCTGGAGAAGCTGCGAGCGGCGATGGGGGTGCCGCCGCTTCAACCGGCGGATGCCGCTGATGGCGGTGTCAATCCGCCTTGAAGCTCATGCCCATCACGGGCGTGCCGGTTCCGAGCTTGGGCGTTGGGCCTTGATCCAACTCCCGAAGAGCTGATCACTGACTGCCACGATGCCTGGTCTCGCGCTCAAGACGAACAGTGCTTGGGCTGCCACCGATGCGCTCAATCAGACCCGATGTGAGCTCGCTGTTCGTTGTGCCGTAGGGGCAGGACTTGCCCCTCTGGATCGTCTCGATCCCGATCATCTGGGGAACACTGTCTGAACGCATCATTGCTCAGATTGCTCTTGCGGGCCGTGTGGTGATCGATTCAGGAGTGATCGGCTGACCATGGCCATGGAGGCAAGGATTCTGGAGTCCCATGCCCGAACGACGCCGCAAGCAGGTGACGGACCCCTGCCTCTCGATGAACCCCATCTCCGCGGCAGCTTCGGCTCCTGCGCCGACCGGTCGCCGCTGGGAAAGGCCGGATGACCTGCTGCCAGGAGCGCTCACATCCGCTCCAGGCTGGGAATGCCGAGCAGCCCCAGCCCCAGCCGCAGGGTGTCGGCCGTGAGGCGGCAGAGCGCCAGGCGTCCAGGGCGGGCGGCTTCCTCAGCCTTGAGCACCGGCACCTGGTCATAGAAGCGGTTGAACACCTGGCTGAGTTCAAAGAGATAACTGCACAACCGGTTGGGCAGCAACTCCTGCTCCACCTCGGCCACCACCGCGTCGAACTTCAGCAGTTCTCGCACCAGGGCCCACTCCTGAGGCTCACTGAACTGCAGGCTGGAGGCCTCCGCCTGGCCCGCCAGGTCGCCGCCTTTGCGGGCGATGCCGGCGATCCGCACCACGGCATAGAGCAGATAGGGGGCGGTGTTGCCCTGCAGCGCCAACATCCGATCAAAGCTGAACTGATAGTTGGTGGTGCGGTTCTGGCTGAGGTCGGCATACTTCACCGCCGCCAGTCCCACGGTGGTGGCCACCTGGGTGATGAAGCTCTCCTCCTCGTGGCGCCCCTCCTCCTCCAGGCGGCGGCGCAGGTCGGTGCCTGCCCGCTCCACGGCTTCATCGAGCAGATCCCGCAGGCGCACGGTGTCGCCGGCACGGGTCTTGAGCTTCTTGCCGTCGTCGCCCTGCACCAGGCCGAAGGGCACATGCTCCAGCCGCCCGTCTGCGGGGATCCAGCCGGCCCGCCGGGCCACCTGGAACACGCCGGCGAAATGGCTGGCCTGACCAGCATCCGTCACGTAGATCACGCGGCGGGCGCCATCGCCGGCCGGGGGCTCGGCAAAGCGATAGCGGATGGCCGCCAGGTCGGTGGTGGCGTAGTTGAAGCCGCCATCGCTTTTTCGCACGATCACCGGCAGGGCCTTTCCGTCCTTGCCGCTCACCCCCTCCAGGAACACGCAGCCGGCGCCGTCGTCGGTCACCAGCAGACCGGTGGCTTCCAGGTCGCTCACCACGGCCTCGAGGTAGGGGTTGTAGAAGGATTCGCCCCGTTCGCTGAGGCGGATGTCGAGCCGGTCGTAGATCTTCTGGAATTCCCGGCGGCTCTGGTCGCAGAGCAGGCCCCAGGCCTTCAGCGAGACCGGATCTCCCCCCTGCAGCTTCACCACCTCCTCGCGGGACGTCGCCTGGAAGACGGGGTCGTCGTCGAAGCGCTGCTTGGCCTGGCGATAGAAGGCCACCAGATCGCCCAGGTCCACCGCATCGGCGGTGATCAGCGCCTCGGGGGCCACCTGCTTGAGGTGGGTGATCAGCATGCCGAACTGGGTGCCCCAGTCACCCACGTGGTTGAGGCGCAACACCGGGTGGCCGCGGAACTCCAGCACCCGGGCCAGGCAGTCGCCGATGATCGTGGAGCGCAGATGGCCCACGTGCATCTCCTTGGCGATGTTGGGGCTGGAGAAGTCGACCACCACCGGAGCCGCCGGTGCTCCGCCGCCTTGATCGCTGCCGCCTTGGCCTCCGCCCACCTCCGCAGCCGCGGGAACGCCCAGGCGGGGGTCCCCAAGACGGGCCGCCACCTCGGCCGTGAGCCGCTCAGGACGCAGGGTGAGGTTGATGAAGCCGGGCCCGGCGATCTGGGGCTCCAGGCAGAGTTCCGCGAAGGCTGGATCCGCCGCCAGTTCGTTCACGATCGCCGTGGCGATGGCACGGGGCGGCTGCTTCAGGGGCTTGGCCAGGGGCAGGGCGCCGTTGGCCTGGAAATCACCGAATTCGGGCTTGCTGGCCGCTGCCAACTGGGGATCCAGGCGCCGGCCATCTGCACGGGCCTCGGCGGCGGCCTGCGGAAACGCCCGCTCCATTGCCGCACACAGCTGGCTGTCGAGGGCTTGGGCGAGGCGAAGCATGGGGGAGGGCTGGAAGAGCGGCAAGCCTCCCGCCTGTGGCGGGAGAGGCCCTGATCATCCATCCGGACCGGCGGCACCCAGGTGGAGGCTTGGTGGAATGGATGGCTTGAGGCGCGGGTGATCGGGAAGGCCTCGTTGCAGGGCCCGTGAGACTCGCTTCGGATTCGGTCTGGACTTTCGACCGAAAGACCTCTGAAATGCACTGATGCCAGTGACTCACTGCTGGAGCATTCCCAGTCCGGGGGTGAGCTGTGCGTGGGCTGGGAATCGAGGTTGGATGAAGCCCAGAGTCAACCATTCAGGAGAGATCAGCCATGCAGGAAATTCACCCCGGCCATGATCTGGCCGACGCGGTCTTGTCGTTGAAAAGCTCAGGGTGTTCACTCTCCCCATGTCCACATTCATCTGTCTATCAAGGGAATCAGGACCTCGTCACAGCCGTCAGATCGCTGACAAGCCTTTAACGCGACGGGCTCGGAATGCTTGATGGGGAAGCGGCGCTGCGCACACATTGCCCACTCTGTGACTTTTCAGGCCGGCACCTCTATGGGAGACGATCAGCACGGTTGTGCCACGAGCTCCGAAGCCCCTGGGCAGCCAGGATTGATCTTCTGTAGCATCTGTCACAACACTTCGTTCTGGCAGCACCTAGACAAGTTCCGTTGATCTCGCTTGTTTCCGACAGGTCAACATTGGACGTTATTGCGTCCACCCCTCGGGGCAGTGAATGCTTCTCGCTTCTTCGTCGTCTGTCTTGTTCCAGTACCTTCCCTGTTGAAGTGCTCCCTCTGGCTGGACATCTTGACTGAGGCGTAGTCTCATCGTCCATTTCCCTGGGGCCCTACCGGCAGGCTCTGCTTAGTTGGCGCCAACTTGATTCCACAGCTGCTTTTTCTCTTCCCATGGCCATCACTTCATGGCACCCGACAGGGTTGTCCAGGCAGGCCACCGTCCAGGTAGTGGGCTGATCGGTTGCTTCATCAACGCCATCCGTGGCTGAGGCGCCTAACTCTTTCGTTCCCAGTTCCAATTCAGTAGCACCTCAAAGATGGATTACGTCTTACCAAATGAACTCGTTGACGGCATGATTGCTGCCGGCGGCAAGAAATCCGGCGTCAGCATCAAGAATCTGTTGCTGCGAGGTTTCTACTCCGGATCCGTTCTCGGTCTGGCCTTGTGCCTTGCCCTCACGATCATGGTTCAGACCGGAATACCGTGGATCGGGTCTCTGATCTTTCCTTTCGGATTCGCCAGTATCGTGTTGTTCGGCATGGAACTGGTCACCGGTAACTTTGCCTTGCTTCCTATGGCGGTCTGGGCAGGTAAGACCACTTGGAGCAAAACCATCCGGAACTGGATCTGGGTCTGGATCGGCAATTTCCTCGGTACAGGCCTGGTGGGCATCCTGTTTGCCATCAGCCTCACAAGTGGTGGAACTGCAGATCTGGCTGCAGGGTCAGGGGATTGGGTTGCGGTCGCCAACAAGATCATCGGCCTGAATAAAGCCAACGTGATCGTCAAGTATCAGTCCCTCGGTGTCCTTGGTTTCTTTCTTGCCTTTGTCCGAGGCCTTATTGCCAACTGGTTGGTCTGCCTTGGTGTCACTCTGGCGCTCGTCAGCAAAAGTGTTCCTGGAAAGATCCTTGCCTGCTGGCTGCCAATCACGGCATTCCAGGCTCTCGGTATGGAACATATCGTGGTCAACATGTTCCTGCACACCACGGGGCCTCTTCTGGGCTCTGGCGTAAGTTTCGGACAGATTGCATTTTGGAATTACCTGCCTGTCACCATGGGAAATATTGTTGGTGGGATGGTGTTCATCGGTATGCTCTTCTACAGCACCCATCGCACAACGGTCAGCAATGTGCTGCCCACGGTGCATGATGAGAAGCTTGAGCGTGAGTTGGCTGCCGAGCTTGGCGCCCGTTGATGATCTGGGTAAGCTGATTTAAAAGTCGACTTTCTCAACGGCTTTCAACAATCAGCAAGGTCTCCAACGATCAGACCCGTCGCATTGCGACGGGTCCTTTTTCGTTACTGGCTGATTCGGCCGGTGGGCACGCGCAGCGCCTGGATCACCACTTCTTGTAAGGCAGGAACTTGCCGCACATGGTGATCTTCACTCGGTCCCCGGCGGGATTGGCTTCTTTGTCCACGTGCAAGGTGAAGTCGATCGCGCTCATAATGCCATCGCCAAACTTCTCCTGGATCACATCCTTGAGTGGCATGCCGTACACCTGCATGATCTCGTAAAAACGATAGATCAATGGATCAGTGGGAATAACCGGATCCAGCGATCCCTTGGTAGGGAAATCCTGCAATGCAGCGATGATTTCCGCATCCAGGTCCAGCAGCTCACCCAGTTGGGTTGCCTCGTCCGCCGAGGCGGTGGCCTGGAGATAAAACAGGGAGGCTACCCAGACTTCGTCGCGGCCCAGCTTGGCGCCCAGGTCGGCAAAGCTCATTCCCTTGGCTTTTTTGGCAGCCAGCAATGCAGAGATCATTGTGTCTTGGTTCGCAGTCATGAACAACGGTTGTCGTGATGTCCGCTACCGCATCAGGCCGTGCCATTGGATCATGGCCTGATGTCAGTTGCGAACTCCTGACTATCGATTGATCGACGCGTCTTGCTGGCATCAATCACTACAGATCTGGATTTCACCAGGCCTTTTGGATGATTTTCATACAGACGTCGTCCGATGGTCTGATTGGAATGAGGTCGACCTGTGTGAGCTGCCGGATGGTTCATGCCCTCATTTCCTACCTTCGCCATCTAGGCCTGTTTGAGCCAGTCCCCTCTCTGATCCTCCAGCGGCTCTACGTCGCTGCCGGCCGTGATCATCCTGCCCACCCCCGCCACGGTCGCTACGACGGCCTCACGGCCTGTGAGTGACCGCGGCGTTCGGCACCGTCCCGATGGTCCTGGGTAGTGAGATGGGTGGTACAGCATGACGCTGTCATGAAACTCCTGGGCCGCAACAGCAGCAGGGTCCATGCTGATGCTGACGATCCGGACGGCCCCATTCGGGGTCTCAGAGCATGACGCACCTGATCACCGATCCCGGCCGCTTTGCGGTACAGGCCAAGGCTGGGTTCGTGGCTGCGAATCGCCGCCGGGTGCGGGCCGTGGCGGGTGGTGTCGTGCGTGCCTCAGGCCTCGTCAGGGGACGGGTGGCCGTGGTGACCGGCGGTGGGTCCGGCCACTATCCCGCGTTCATGGGCTTTGTCGGGATGGGCATGGCCGCCGGTGCCGCCTGCGGCAACATCTTCGCGTCGCCGTCGGCTGGCCAGATCGTCAGTGTGAGCCGTGAGGTGAATCGGGGCGCTGGTTTCCTGCTCACTTTCGGGAATTACACCGGCGACATGTTGCAGTTCGGCCTGGCGGCGGAACGCCTGCGTTCCGAGGGCCACGATGTGCGCATTGTGGCGGTGAGTGATGACATCGCCAGTGCCCCGCCCTCCGCCATGAATCAGCGCCGTGGCATTGCCGGCGGGCTGGCGGTGTACAAGGTGGCCGGTGCGGCTGCCGAAGCAGGCCTGGACCTGGATGCGGTGGAGAGGCTGGCCCGGCGGACCAATGCCCGCACCCGAACCCTCGGTGTGGCCTTCAGCGGCTGCACCCTGCCGGGGGCGGAGTCTCCCTTGTTCTCTGTGCCGGCGGGTCGCATGGCCGTGGGGCTGGGCGTGCACGGCGAGCCGGGGCTGGAGGAGCGTCCTCTCCCCGACGCTGCCGGACTGGCGGAGCTGCTGGTGGCTGCGCTGCTGGCGGAAAGCCCGGATGACATACCGCCCCAGGAGGCTCGGGTAGTGGTGCTGCTCAACGGGTTGGGCGGGTTCAAATATGAGGAGCTGTTCAGCCTCTTCGATGCGGTGGCAAGCAATCTTGAGGCCAGGGGCGTGCGGATCGTCGATGCCGAATGTGGCGAACTGGTCACCAGCCTGGAGATGGCCGGGCTGTCTCTCAGTCTCTTCTGGCTCGACGATGAGCTCGAGCCGTTCTGGCAAGCCCCAGCCGACAGCGCTGCTTTCCAACGCGGCCATCCGACACTCGGCCCGACGACCGCTCCGGAACGGGAGGCAGACGCTCCTGCCCCGATTCCGCCGGCATCAGCGCGCGACAGTCCAGCTGGCCAGGGGGATCAGCTGATCTGGGCCCGTCGGGTGCTGGAGGGCCTCCAGAAGGCCCAGGCAGCGTTGGAGGCGAGCCACCAGGAGCTGGGCCAGCTCGATGCCATCGCAGGAGACGGCGACCATGGCCTGGGCATGGTGCGGGGCGTCGGTGGGGCGGTGGCTGCTGCCCAGCGGGCGGTGGACGACCAGGGCAGCGTGGCCCGTGTCTTGCTGGAAGCCGGAGAGGCCTGGTCTGAGCAGGGCGGCGGCAGCTCCGGTGCCCTCTGGGGCATTGGTCTGGCGGCTGCCGGCAATGCCCTCGCCGCGGCGGATCGATTGGATCCAACCGCCCTGGCCGGAGCCGTCGCCGCCGCTCTTGGCGCCATTCGGAATCTCGGCAAGGCCCAGGCTGGCGACAAGACCCTGGTCGATGCCCTGATCCCTTTCTCGGAACGGTTGAGCAGCGGTATCGCCCAAGGGGAGTCGGCTGCCAGGGCCTGGTCTGAGGCGGCCAGCTGCGCAGTTCATGCTGCCCAGGCCACAGCCGAGCTGTTGCCCCGACTGGGTCGAGCCCGATCCCATGGCGCCAGGAGCGTCGGCCACCCCGATCCAGGCGCCGTTTCCCTGGCGGAGGTGTCGGTGGCCGTTCAGATCTGAGCCTGGCCTGGGCGCCTCAGGACCCTTGCCCACCCCATGGAGAGGCATCGTGTCGATGGCAATGGGCTGGAGGCGAAGATTTCAGGATGCGCCCAGGAAATCGCGCTTGCCGAGGACAACACCGTTGTGGCGCAGGATGTTGTAAGCGGTGGTGACGTGGAAATAGACGTTCGGCAGCACGAAGCTGCTCAGAAAGGGCCAGCCCGGCATCGTGATCGTCTGATCGCGGCCGATCGGCACTGTGACCAGCCGTTCTTCCGAGCCGTTCAGCTGTTCCGTCGGCACGCTTTCGATGAAGGTGATCGTGTGCTGCAGCCGCTCGATCAGTTCGGCGAAACTGGTTTCGCTGTCCTCCACCGCTGGCGCTTCGGATCCGGCCAGCCGGGCGACCCCTCGGCGGGCGATGTCCGAGGCGATCTGCACCTGACGCACCAGGGGGAACATGTCGGGATAGAGGCGGCTCTGCAGCAGCACCGCCGGATCGATGCTGTGGGCTTCCGCGTGGGCCTGCCCCTTGGCGAGCACGGCGGCGAGATTGGTCAGTGTCCGCGTCAGCGGCAGCACCGACGCATCAACCATCGAGAGTTGCATCGGTAAGACAGCGGAATCTCTGAGATCTCACAACCCTAGGGGCCCTGCTCGCGTCATCCCCCTGCCTGCTTCGGCCGAAAACCAGCCTGCTCAAGGGCGGAAAGAGCCGCGGCCACCTGATCGCCCTGGAGTTCGATCACGCCATCTTTGAGGGTGCCGCCGGTACCGGCGGAGGCCTTCAGCTGCTTCAGCAGGGTCCTGCTTTCAGCCTCGCCGATCTCCAGCCCGGTGATGGCGGTCACCAGCTTGCCGCCCTTGCCCGCTTTGGTGCGTTGCACCCGCACCCGCTGCTGGGCACGTGGCTGGGCGGCGGCATCCCCCGCACCAGCGCGCTGCAGGCTTTCCGGCCGGCTGCCGCCACTGCTGAATTCGGTCCAGCCCCCCTTGGCCATGGCTCCATCCTTCGCTACCACCCACTCCAGCGCACCGCCCTTCCACTCCGCCAACGCCCCCACCGTGGATCTTCCCCCCCTGCAGCTGGAAATGCTGCGGATCGGCCTGCAGGGCGAACCTGCCGCCGCTCTCTGCCGCAAGGCGCCGTTGCGACCCGACAGCCTCCGTTCCTCCGTGTCCGGAGCAGCCGACTGCACCCTCGAGCCGGACTGGCTGCGTATCGATGAACCGCCCGGCTGGCCGGTGGCGCCGCCGCCACCGCCCTGAGCACGGCTTCCTACGCTGGGATCACCCCGTCCAGCCGCCGGTGACCAGCACCCTGTCAGCGCAGACCCCAGCCCCGGGGCAGCCCGATGCCACGGCCCTCGACCCGTCGGCACGGCCCACCCCGGCCGGTCGCTTCGGGCGGTATGGCGGCCAGTACGTGCCCGAAACCTTGATGCCGGCCCTGGCGGAACTGGAGCAGGCGGCGGCCGAAGCCTGGGCCGATCCAGGCTTCACCGATCGGCTGAATCACCTGCTGCGCACCTACGTGGGCCGGCCCACGCCCCTTTACGAGGCCGAACGACTCACGGCCCACTACGCCCGTCCCGAAGGCGGTCCGCGCCTCTGGCTGAAGCGGGAAGACCTCAACCACACCGGCGCCCACAAGATCAACAACGCCCTCGGGCAGGCACTTCTGGCCATGCGCATGGGCAAGCAACGGATCATCGCCGAGACCGGCGCCGGCCAGCATGGCGTGGCCACCGCCACCGTCTGTGCCCGCTTCGGCCTGGAGTGTGTGATCTATATGGGCGCCGAAGACATGCGCCGCCAGGCTTTGAACGTCTTCCGCATGCGGTTGCTGGGGGCCACCGTGCAACCCGTCACCGCGGGTACCGCCACCCTCAAGGACGCCACCAGCGAGGCCATCCGCGACTGGGTCACCAACGTGGAGACGACCCACTACATCCTCGGCTCGGTGGCGGGGCCGCACCCCTATCCGATGCTGGTGCGCGACTTCCATGCCTGCATCGGCCGGGAGGCGAAGGCGCAGTGCCAGGAGGCCTTCGGTCGCCTGCCGGACGTGCTGATCGCCTGCGTGGGCGGGGGCTCCAATGCCATGGGCCTGTTCCACCCCTTCGTGGAGGACACCTCCGTGCGCCTGATCGGGGTGGAGGCCGCCGGCGACGGTGTGGCCACGGGTCGCCACGCCGCCACGATCACTGAAGGGCGCGTCGGGGTGCTGCATGGCGCCATGAGCCTGCTGCTGCAGGACAGCGAAGGCCAGGTCCAGGAGGCCCATTCGATCAGCGCCGGCCTCGACTACCCGGGAGTGGGCCCCGAACACAGCTACCTCAAGGAGATCGGCCGGGCCGAATACGGTGCCGTGACGGACGCCGAAGCCCTGCGGGCGCTGCAGTTGGTGTGTGAACTCGAGGGGATCATTCCGGCCCTCGAAACCGCCCACGCCTTCGCCTGGCTCGAGACCCTCTGCCCCACCCTTGCCCCCGGAACGGAGGTGGTGCTCAACCTCTCAGGCCGCGGCGACAAAGACGTCAACACCGTGGCCGACAAGCTGGGCGGCAGGCTCGAGGGCTGAGTCAGAGGGGATCCTCTTCCCAGGCGAAACGCGGCAGGCGGCGCAGGCCGTCCTGCATGCTGCGGGCCCAGATGTCCATCGAGCGGCCGATCTCCGGTGCCCCCTTGGAGAGCTTGATGCGGCGCGAGATCCGAAGCTCGTCACGGGGCATCAGGGCCACCTCAAACGGCGGGCCCACCGTGAGGTTGGAGCGTCGCGTGATGATCTGGGAAATCAGGCACAGCCGCGCCGCATCCTCCAGGGACAGGCCGCAATGCCCCACGAAATCAAGCGGAGGCTTGCCGTACTTGCTTTCACCGATCTGCAGGAAGGGGGTTTCGCGGGTGGCCATCACCGCGTTGCCCTGGGGGTAGATCAGAACCAGGCCATGGCGGTCACCGCGGATCTGGCCGCCCAGGATGAAGCTGGCTTCGGCACTGGCTCCCGACTGCCGCAGGGTATGGCCGTATTCCTGCTGAACCGCCACGCTGACGCGACCCACATAGTCGGCCGCTTCAAACAGGAAGCGGGCGCTGAGCAGGTCGGGCAGGGATGAGTCCCGCAGACCCACGGCCTCTCGATCCACTCCCTCCCGACCCACTCCCTCCCGACCCACTGCCGCGCGATCCACTGCCTGCCGGTCCAATCCCTCCCAGTCCGCTGCCGCCCGGGAGGACGGGTTCCCGGCTTTGACGGAGCTGGTCACCGAGGCGAAATCAGAAGCCCAGGCAGCGAGCGGTCCGGCAGCCGGTGCCGTGGAGCCGGTTGCCGCATCAGGACTGATGGGGCAGGAATCGGCGAACACCTCCGTTTCCTGCGGTGGTTGGCTCGGTTGCTGCATCAGGCTGGAGCCGATGCCCACCGCTGGGCCACTGCCCACGCCAGGGGGGGTGCTCACGCCCTTGGCCAGCAGATCACGGTGGATCCGGTTCAGCACCGCCTGGGTGGTGGCGAGGTTGCCGGCGGCCAGGAGCACGAACAACCGGTCTTCTGCCGGCTGAAACACGTGCATCTTGCTGTAGGTGGAGATGTAATCCACCCCGGCGTTGGTCCGGGAATCAGATGCGAAGACCAGCCCCGAATCGAGAAGAAAGCCGACGCAATAGGTCATTCCGGGGTCGGGAGGAAAGAGGGGCGGGCAGGGGCAATCCGGCAGCCGCAGCCCTCAGCTGAGCAGGCGTTGCAGAATCGAGGCTACCGATCGGACCGTCGCCCGCGCCGTGGCGTACGCCATCCGCATCGGTCCGATCAGGGCAACATGGCCCAGGCCACCGTCGCCGCTGCGATAACTGGCCTGCACCACGGCGCAGTCATGCAGGGCGACGTGGGGGTGTTCGCGGCCGATCCAGATCGCATCCCCTTCAGGACCCAGCACCTGCCGCGGTCGCTCTTCAACCAGTTGCACAAGTGGCCGCAGGCTGGCGGTGCGGCTGAATTCCGGCTGTCCAAGCAATCCCCCCAGTCCGATCGCGAGGGCGTTATCAGCATCATCGGCATCGCTGCTGGCACGGCTGGCCAGGGCCTGGCGCAGCACCCGGCCACTGCGCTGCAGCTCGCGTGGCAACTGCTCCCAGGAGATGCCGGGCTCCCCCGGCCGGCGCAGTTGCTGATTGGCCCAGCGCTCCAGCACAGGCAACTCCAGCTCCGTTTCGCCCGGAAGGCGCACGTTGAGGCTGGTGGCCACCGCCGGGGCCTGCACCAGAAACACCAGCAGGCGATCGTGGCTGCCCATCAGCCGGATCGCCTGGAGCCGCGGCTCGGCCCGTTGCGGCCGGGTGATCAGGCTGAGCAGCCCGGTGAGATCGGCCAGCCGCCGGCCGAGGTGACGCAGCAGGTCGTCCAGGCTGGCCCACTGAAGGCTGAGGCCGGTGAGTTCACGCTCCAGTTGCAGGGCAGCCGCACCGGGGGCCGGCAGCAGCTGATCCACATAGGTGCGGTAGCCCCGCTCGCTGGGGATACGGCCGGCGGAGGTATGGGGCTGGGTCAGCAAGCCCCGCTGTTCCAGGGCGCCCATGGCCGATCGCACCGTGGCCGGGCTGGCGGGCAGGCCGAAGCGACGCACCAGGGTGCTGCTTCCCACCGGCTCCATCGTGTCGACGTAGTGCCTCACCGTGGCTTGAAGCACCTGCTGTTGGCGGCGGGGCAGGCTGTCCACGGGAAGGGGCCGGCACGGACCCGGTCAGAGTGGCGTTGAGCTTAGAGAGCTTCCAGCGCCTGCGCCAGACTGGAGATCAGTAGCGGGGCACGCTGGGATCCACAAGCACGCTCCAGGCGTCGATGCCCCCCCGCAGATTCCAGACCCGTTCATAGCCCTGTGTCTCCATCAACCAGCAGCCGAACTGCCAGCTGCGCACGCCGGCATGACAGAGCACAACGATGTCGGCCTCCGGATCGAGCCGCTGCGGCAGCTCCGCCAGCCACTCCTGGGAGCGGCTGAGCGGTAGATGCACCGTGGGATGGGATAACCGGGCCAGCGCCAGTTCCTGGTCCTCCCGCACATCCACCAGTTGCAGGGGGCGTTCCGCCTGCAGCCATTGCTGCAGCTCGCTGGCGCTGAGGGAGCTCGGGCTGGCGGAGGCCATGGCGTGGGGGAGTGGGCGGTCAAGGTAGGGGCTTGGCATCAAGATGGGGCCACCTTGCGTAGGGCGCATGAAGGCCCGCCCCTTCCTGGCGGTCGTGCTGCTGGTGGCGGTGTTGCTGCTGAGTCTCGGCCTGGCGGGCTGGTGGCTCGTCTGGCAGCGCAGCCCCCTCCAGCTCCAGCGTCAGCCCCTGGTGGTGCCGCTGTCAGCCCGCTTTGTGCCCCGCTCCGCCCCCCTGGCCCTCTACCTGCTGGCGGATGGCAACCAACCGGTCGACTACGCCCGCGCCGTTGCCCCCAACCGCCAGCGCCGACCATCAGCCGAGGCTGTGGCGCGCCTGCGGGATGGCGCCTTCGCGGCTGCCGGAATCGATTACAGCGGTGAACTGGCCGAGTGGCTCGGCCCCGAGATCACCCTCGCCCTGCTGGAGACCGGCGCCGATCCCGGCGACACCGGCTGGCTGCTGGCCCTGCGCAGCCGCGATGACCAGGGCGCTCGCCGTTTCCTGCAGCGCTTCTGGCAGACCCGCAGCCTGGCGGGCACCGACCTGCAGATCAGCCGCTACCGCGGCATGGGCCTGATCAGCGGCCGCGGAGCCCTGCTGGGGCAGGAGCCCGCCCCCCTGGCCACGGCCCTGATCGACGATGACCTGGTCCTGATCGGATCGGGCCGTGGCGTGCTGGAGCAGGCGCTCGACGTCTCCCAGATCGATGAACTCAACCAGGCCGCCAGTTCCCGCTTTCAGCAGCAGCTGCAGCAGCTTGAACGGGGCGTGGTTGTGGTGCAGGCCCGGCCCGAGGCTCTGCAGCGCTGGCTGGGCCTGCCGGCCTCCCTCGCCGATGACAGCCGTGTCACGGATCTGGTGGCCGCCCTGCGGCCCCAGGGCACCGCTCTGGTGGTGGATGCCCTGCTGGGCTGGAAGGAGCCGGGCCTGCAGCTCGATCCGGCCGAACCCGAGGGACCGCTGAACCAGCTGCGGGGTTCCTCGCGCCAGCTGCTGCTGCTGCAGAACCCGGCCAGCCTGCTGGCCTCACCGCTGGCGCCGGCGCTGGCACCCCTGGCCGGGTCATCAGACGAGGAGTCGTTGCCGGCCCTGGTGGCGACCCGTGATGCCGGTCCCCTGCTCTGGAGCGAGACCGCCGATGGCTGGGTGCTGGGCACAGCGGCCGACCGACCCGCTCTCGCCGACCTGGCGGCCGATCTGGAGCGGCAGGGGCTGGTGATGGCGCCTCTGACACTCGCCTCCCGTGGTACCGACCCGGTGCAGGTGTGGACCCGGCTGAGCCTGGCGGACGGTCGTGGCGATCGGCAGCTGCAGGCCTCCCTGGCCGGCGCCCGCAGCCAGTCCGGTGCCTGGGCCTGGTGGGGGCAGAACCTGGCGGTGCTCGACCGGCAGCAGTCGGCCCGGGGGCTTCCCCATGCTCGTCTGGAGCAGCTCACCGCCCTGGCGATGCCCTCGGCCCCACTGCAGCGGGCCATGGCCGCCGCTCCGGCCCGCGACTGGATCGAGGGCTGGCAACCCTGGCGGCTCCTCTCCGGTCTGGCCGGCACTCGCCTGAGCGAGCCGGTGCAGGGGGCCTCCTTCGCGGCCCAGGCCGACGGAGAAGCCCTGCGCCTGCGCGCCCGCCTGGAGCTGGCCGGATGAGCGAGGGGCGGGAACTGCTGCTGCTTCGCCATGGCATCGCCGAGGAGCGTTCACCGGACCGGCCCGACGCGGGACGCGGCCTCACCCCACGGGGCGATCGCCGCACCCGCGCCGTGGTGGAGCGCCTCTGCGCCCTGAACCTGGGCTGCGAGCTGTGGTTCACCAGTCCGCTGCTGCGCGCCCGCCAGACCGCCGCCATCGCCGCCGATCTGGGCCTGGCACCGCTCCCACTCGAGGCCCCCGAACTGGCCCCGGAGGCCGATGCCGCACCCCTGCTGGAGCGCTGCCTGGCTGGCGATGGCGAACTGCCCGCTTGGAGCCGTCTGGGCCTGGTGGGCCATGAACCCGACCTCAGCGCCCTGGCAGCCAGGCTGATCGGTGCGCCCCTCGAAGCGCTGGAGCTGCGCAAGGCCGGCGTGATCCTGCTGGCCCTGCCGTCCCGGGGGCTGCCCTGGGGCCACAGCGCCCTGCGATTGCTGCTCTCGCCACGCTCCCTGCTGGCATCCTGAGGTTGCGCCTGGTGGGATGCACTACGGCGCACCCCAGCCCCTGGCCGTAGGGTCTGCAGCAGTGGAATGCCTGGCACGGTGGATCCGTCTTCCTCTTCTCCTCCCTTCCGTCCGGGTCTGGAGGGCGTACCGGCCACCCAGTCGGCGATCTGCGACATCGACGGACAGCAGGGCCTGCTCACCTACCGCGGCTACGACGTGGATGAGCTGGCGGACCGCAGCAGCTTCCTCGAAACGGCCTATCTGCTCATCTGGGGAGACCTGCCCACGGCCTCCCAGCTCGCCTCGTTCCAGCATGAGGTGCAGATGCACCGCCGGGTGAGCTTCCGCATCCGGGACATGATGAAGTGCTTCCCGGCCACGGGGCACCCCATGGACGCGCTGCAGTCGAGCGCGGCCTCACTGGGGCTGTTCTATTCCCGCCGTGCCCTCGACAACCCCGAATACATCTTTGAGGCGGTGGTCCGGCTGATTGCCAAGATCCCCACGATGGTGGCGGCGTTCCAGCTGATCCGCAAAGGCCAGGATCCGATCCAGCCCCGCGACGATCTCTCCTACGCCGCCAACTTCCTCTACATGATCACTGAGCGGGAGCCCGATCCCCTGGCGGCCCGCATCTTCGATGCCTGTCTGATCCTGCACGCCGAGCACAGCCTCAACGCCAGCACCTTCAGTGCCCGCGTCACCGCCAGCACCCTCACCGATCCCTACGCCGTGGTGGCCTCGGCCGTTGGCACCCTCGCCGGCCCCCTGCATGGCGGCGCCAACGAAGACGTGCTGGCCATGCTCGAAACGATCGGCAGCGCCGACCGGGTGGAGGCCTGGCTGGATCAGGCGATTGCCGAGAAGCAGAAGATCATGGGCTTCGGCCACCGTGAGTACAAGGTGAAGGATCCCCGTGCGGTGATCCTGCAGCGCCTGGCCGAGGATCTGTTCGATCGCTTCGGCCACGACCCCCTCTACGACCTGGCCCGCCAGCTGGAGGATGCTGCCGCCGTGCGGCTGGGTCCGAAGGGCATCTATCCGAATGTGGACTTCTATTCCGGCCTGGTGTATCGAAAGCTCGGCATCCCCCGCGATCTGTTCACCCCGATCTTCGCGATCGCCCGCACCGCCGGCTGGCTGGCCCACTGGAAAGAGCAGCTGGGTGCGAATCGCATCTACCGACCCACGCAGATCTACACCGGCACCAGCGATCTCAGCTGGGTGCCCCTGGAGGCCCGCTGATCGCGCTTTCGCAGCGATCGCACCGTCTCCCTGATCGTCCGCCTAAGTTGCCCCCACTGCCGCCGCGCTCCTTGCCGCCCTCCGCATGGTGACCTCCACCATCTCCTCCTTCGCAGCGGTCGCCACCGCGGCGACCGTCAGTCCCGGCCTCGATCTGGAGGCCAGCTTCACCGACGTGATGCAGGGCCTCGGCCTCAGTGCCGGTGCGGCCCGTCTGCTCTGGCTTCCCCTGCCGATGCTGCTGGTGCTGGTGGCCGCCGTGGTGGGCGTGCTGGTGAGCGTCTGGCTGGAACGCAAGATCTCCGCCGCCGTGCAGCAGCGCATCGGTCCGGAATATGCCGGCGCCCTCGGGGTGCTGCAGCCGATTGCCGACGGCCTCAAGCTGGTGTTCAAGGAGGACATCATTCCAGCCCGGGCCGATGGCCTGCTCTTCACCATCGGGCCTGTGCTGGTGGTGATTCCCGTGATCCTCAGCTGGCTGGTGGTCCCCTTTGGCCAGCACCTGGTGATCAGCAACGTCGGGATCGGCATCTTCCTGTGGATCTCCCTCAGCAGCATCCAGCCGATCGGCCTGCTGATGAGTGGCTACGCCAGCAACAACAAGTACTCCCTGCTGGGCGGTCTGCGAGCGGCGGCCCAGTCGATCAGCTACGAAATCCCCCTGGCCCTGGCGGTGCTGGCAGTGGTGATGATGAGCAACTCGCTCAGCACCGTCGACATCGTCGATCAGCAGACCGGCGCCGGCATCCTCAGCTGGAACATCTGGCGCCAGCCGGTGGGTTTCCTGATTTTCTGGATCTGTGCCCTGGCTGAATGCGAGC
The DNA here is from genome assembly GCF_015840915.1 of Synechococcus sp. CBW1002. Classification (NCBI taxonomy): domain Bacteria; kingdom Bacillati; phylum Cyanobacteriota; class Cyanophyceae; order Synechococcales; family Synechococcaceae; genus Synechococcus; species Synechococcus sp. CBW1002. The sequence continues at coordinate 562,550 of NZ_CP060398.1, read as the reverse complement.
GCTTGCCCTTTGACCTGCCGGAGGCCGAAGAGGAACTGGTGGCCGGCTACCAGACCGAATACTCCGGCATGAAGTTCGCCCTCTTCTATCTGGGCAGCTACATCAACCTCGTGCTTTCGGCCCTGCTCGTCTCGGTGCTCTATCTGGGTGGATGGGGCTTTCCGGTCCCGGTCGAGTGGTTGGCCGGCGCCCTCGGCCAGTCGGTCGATGCCCCTGTGGTGCAGATGATCACAGGCGCCACCGGCATCGTGATGACCGTGCTCAAGGCCTATCTGCTGGTGTTCCTGGCGATCCTGCTGCGCTGGACCACCCCACGGGTGCGGATCGACCAGTTGCTGGATCTCGGCTGGAAGTTCCTGCTGCCGATCGCCCTGGTGAATCTGCTCGTGACCGCCGCCCTGAAACTCGCCTTCCCGGTGGCCTTCGGCGGCTGAACCTGCCGGGTACGACCTGGTCGACGGTTTTTTGCTGAGGCGGCCATCATGGTGCTCAGCCTGCTTCCCTTTCCAGCTCCCTCGCTCTCCGGTTCATGTTCGGCTTCCTCAAGAAGGTCAGTGACTACACGCGTGATGCAGTGGGCGCCGCCCAGTACATGACCCAGGGCCTGGCGGTCACCTTTGACCACCTGCGCCGGCGCCCGATCACGGTTCAGTACCCCTACGAGAAGCTGATCCCATCGGAGCGCTATCGGGGTCGTATCCACTACGAGTTCGACAAGTGCATCGCCTGTGAGGTGTGTGTGCGCGTCTGCCCAATCAACCTGCCGGTGGTCGACTGGGTCATGAACAAAGCCACCAAGAAAAAGGAGCTGCGCAACTATTCAATCGATTTCGGGGTGTGCATCTTCTGCGGCAACTGCGTCGAATACTGCCCCACCAATTGCCTTTCGATGACCGAGGAGTACGAGCTGTCGACCTTCGATCGCCACAGTCTCAACTACGACAACATTGCCCTCGGCCGGCTGCCCACCAGTGTCACCAGTGATCCGGCCGTGTTCGCCCTGCGCGAACTGGCTTACCTGCCCCAGGGGGTGATGGATCCCCGCGATGTGCCCGCCACGGCCCCGCGGGCAGGCAAACTTCCCGAGCAGGTTCTGCAGACCCTGCCCAAGGCCGCCCCTGCCGGCGAGACCCAGGCCGATCCCGGAGCCGCTTCCTGATGACGATCGCTTCCACCACCCAGCAGATCTGCTTCCTGGTGCTGTCGGCCACCCTGGTGTTCGGCTCGCTCGGCGTGGTGCTGCTGCCCAACATTGTCTATTCGGCCTTCCTGCTCGGCGGCGTTTTCCTGTCGGTGGCTGGGCTGTATCTCCTGCTCAATGCCAGCTTCGTGGCCGCCGCCCAGGTGCTGGTCTACGTGGGTGCCGTGAACGTGCTGATCCTGTTCGCGATCATGCTCGTGAACAAGCAGGAGACCCTCGCCGCCATTCCCGGCCTGCTGCTGCGTCGCATCCTCTCCGGGGCGGTCTGCGCTGGACTGTTCCTGCTGCTGGTTCGGGTGGCCTTCACCACCGACTGGGCCCTGCCAGGCCCCGAACCGATCGGCGATGAGGCCACCATCCGCATCGGTGAGCACCTGTTCAGCGATTATCTGCTGCCCTTTGAGCTGGCCTCAGTGCTGCTCTTGATGGCGATGATCGGAGCGATTGTGCTGGCCCGCCGCGACGTGTTCAGCAGTGATGTGATCACAGGCGAGCCCGCCGATCAGGGCCTGATCGAAAAGTCCCGCACTCCCCTGCTGCTGGACACCAATGCCCAGAAGCGTCCCATGCTGGAGAACACTCCATGAGCCTTGATCTGCCCAGCCCCATCCCCCTGCAGGCCTATCTGGTGCTGGCCGCCATCCTGTTCTGCACCGGGGTGTGGGGGCTGATCAACAGCCGCAACGCTGTGCGCGTGCTGATGAGCATTGAACTGATGCTCAACGCGGTGAACATCAATCTGATGGCCTTCTCGACCTACCTGGATGGCCAGTTGATCCGCGGCCAGGTGTTCACCATTTTCGTGATCACCGTGGCGGCCGCCGAAGCTGCCGTGGGTCTTGCCATCCTCCTGTCCCTCTATCGCAACCGCGAAACCGTGGATATGGAGCGTTTCAACCTGCTGCGCTGGTAGGTCGGTCTCCCGGCCATGCTGATTGAACGGGTCTGGCTGATCGTGCGCTCCGGCAGCCAGGCTTCCCAGCGGCAGGCTCGCCGCTGCGTCGCCGATCTCAAGACACTCGGAGTCGACGTGATCGTCGCGGTGAGCGGCCTCACCTCCAATCCCTTCCCGGGCCTGCTGGCGACGGAGCCACGCCTGCCGGATCTGGCCCTGGTGCTGGGCGGCGATGGCACCGTGCTCGGGGCTGCCCGCCATCTGGCCCGCCACAACGTGCCGATCCTCAGCTTCAACGTGGGCGGGCACCTGGGCTTCCTCACCCATGATCCCCGGCTGATGCGGCTCAGTGCCAGTGGCGCCCAGCCGTCCGATCCGGCGGACAGCCTGTGGCAGCGCCTGCACGACGACCGTTTCGCCCTGGAGCGCCGCCTGATGCTGGAGGCCCAGGTCGATCGCGGCGATGGGGTGCTGCTGGGCGATGACAGCGATGGAGCCCACTGCGCCCTGAACGATTTCTACCTGCGACCCTGCCTCGATGAGCTGTCGCCCACCTGTGTGCTCGAACTGGAAATCGACGGCGAGGTGGTGGACCAGTACCGCGGCGATGGCCTGATCATCGCCACCCCCACCGGTTCCACGGGATACGCCATGGCGGCGGGTGGACCAATCCTCCATCCGGGCATCGAGGCGATCGTGATCACGCCGATCTGCCCCATGAGTCTTTCCAGCCGGGCGGTGGTCGTGCCGCCGCGGGCGCGACTGATCGTCTGGCCCCTGGGGGAGAGCAGCCGCCGCGTCAAGCTCTGGAAAGACGGCGCCCACGCCACCGAACTGGAGCCGGGCGATCGCTGCATCGTGCAGCGCAGTCCGCACCCGGCCCTGTTCGTGATCCTTGAGCAGAGCCCCTCCTACTACCGCACCCTCACCCGCAAACTCCACTGGGCCGGCAGCCTCGATGGAGCCGAAGCCGGGCCCAACTGAGGCCGGCCCAGAATGACGGCAGAGATCCGGCGCCATGGCGTCGCCCTGCAGCCATGGCCCTGGAAATCGAGCGTCGCTTTCTTGTGCGTGGGGATCAATGGCGGACGCGGGTGCGCTGGAGTGAGCAATTGGCCCAGGGGTATCTGGTGAGCCGGGAGGATGGCTTCACCCTGCGGGTGCGCCTCGCCGATGGGGACCGCGCCTGGCTCACCCTCAAGGCGGCGGTGCCATCTGGAGCGGTGTCATCCGAGGCACCGTTATCGGAGGCCGTGCAGGTTCCAGCGGACAAGGCTGCCACCGTCGTTCCCTTGATCCGCCAGGAATTCGAATACGCGATCCCGTGGGCGGATGGCGAGGCTCTGCTGGCCCAGGCGCCAAACCAGGTGCTCAAGCACCGCTATGGCCTGGATCTGCCCGGGGGCGACTGGGTGCTGGATGTGTTTGAGGGGGCCAATGCTCCGCTGGTGGTGGCGGAAGTTGAACTGCCCGATGCCGGCACCGAGGTGGTGGTGCCGCCTTGGTGCGGACCCGAGATCACAGGCCGCCACGACCTCAGCAACGCAGCCCTGGCCCGCCATCCCCTGAACTCCTGGTCCACTGCGGAGCTTGGCGCCCTGCTGGGGCCGTTGGATTAGGCCTCAGTTCGGGCCGACGTCGCCGTAACGGCAGCGATTGATACGTTTTTCCAATCAGTCGCGGCGGCGCAAACGGCCAAGCAAGGGCCGGCGGTGCCGTAGTGTCCAAGTCGAAAGAAAATCAGTATTTTCAGGGGGACTGCCGGTGACCGGCCTCTACGACCACCAAGGTGTGTTGCGGGTCTCTGGTGATCTGGAGGATTGCCTGGCGTACGCAGAGCTGTTCGGCTTTGAGGTGGAGAGTTTCAGCCTTGTTTCCCTGGTGGGCGAGCTTCCGGTCCAGTCCCATCCAGCGAACAGCAATTGAAGCCGTCGCGGCAGATCTTGCCGTTGTCCATGGCCCAGTTGAGCAGGGCCACCCGGTTCTTCACACCTGTCTTGGTGAAGATATTGCTGACGTGATTATCTACGGTGCGCTTGCTGATCATCAGGCGATCGGCGATTTCCTGGTTGGTCAGGCCTTGCGCCACCAGCTCAATAATCTCAAGTTCCCGCTCTGAAAGGCCGGCCATCGGTGGGCCCAGTCTGTGACTCCACTCCATCCGACCGCTCCGGTACTTGCCAGGCTCAGACCTCACTGTACGCAGGTCGCTGCCGCATGATGGGAGCCTGAGATCCTCCGAAGGCTTGCAGCAGCTCCACCAGGCACTCACCCAGGGTCATTTTGCTGTCACTGCCGAGGTGACGCCACCGCGTGGAGGCGATTGCACACGCACCCTGGAGGCGGCGCGAGCTCTGCGGGGTCTGGTTCATGCCGTCAACGTCACCGATGGCAGCAGGGCGGTGATGCGCATGTGCAGCCTGGCGGTGTGCCGTCTGCTGCTGGATGCCGGCATCGAGCCCATCTGGCAGGTGGCCTGCCGCGATCGCAATCGCATCGCCCTGCAGGCGGATCTGCTCGGTGCTCATGCCCTTGGAATCCGCAATGTGCTCTGCCTCACCGGTGATCCGGTGCGGGCCGGCGATCAGCCCGAAGCCAGGCCGGTGAATGAACTGGAATCGGTGCGGTTGCTGCAGCTGGTCAGCCTCCTCAACAGTGGAGAAGATCCTGTCAAGGGCAGCCTGCCCGATGGTCCGACCCAGCTGTTCGCAGGCGCCGCCGCCGATCCCCAGTCACCCAGTTGGAGTGGCCTGCGCAGCCGGCTGCAGCGCAAGCAGGAAGCTGGGGCCCGCTTCGTGCAGACCCAGATGGTGATGGAGACGGACGCCTTACGGCGGTTCGTGGACGAACTGGCCGCCCCCCTGGGTCTGCCTGTGCTGGCGGGGGTGTTCCTGCTCAAGTCGGCGCGGAACGCCGCCTTCGTGAATCGGGTGGTGCCAGGGGCCAGGATTCCCCAGCACCTGATCGAGCGCCTGGCCGATGCCGCCGATCCAGCAGCCGAGGGCATTGCGATTGCGGCGGAACAGGTGCGGGCCTTCAGCACGATCGCCCAGGGCGTTCACCTGATGGCCGTGAAGGCGGAGGAACGCATTCCGGCGATCATTCGCCAGGCGGGTTTAGGGCCTCTGGGACAGGGTCAGGTCGGTGCCGAGAAGGTCGGCCATGGCCTTCTGCTGGGGTGAAGGGGAGCTGTGGTCCTGACGCCTGACATCGGTGATCAGCCAGTCGAGGGCGGCTTCCTGCAGATCGAAGTGATCGCCGTTGCGATCGACGCAATAACGACCGAACACGAGCTTGTCGACCAGGCGCACGCCAGCACCGATGCGTGAGTAATCGAAGATGATGGAATTGTCGATCGTGGCACCAGCACAGATGTGACAGCTGGGACCGATCATCGCCGGACCAATGATCGTGACCCCATCCTCAATGCGGCTCATCCCACCGACATAGATCGGTCCTTTCACATTGATCTTGTCCCAGTTTGCAGCAACGTTCAGGCCCGCATAGATCCCTGGGCGCACTTCCTTGCCTGGAATCTGCACTTGCCTGACCTCACCTTCCAGGACGCTACGGATCGCCTGCCAGTAATCAGGTACCTTGCCGATGTCCACCCACTCAAAATCCATGGGCAGGGCATAAAATGGAGCGCCTGCCTGAACCAGCCTTGGGAAAAGATCGGAGCCGATATCAAAGGGAGTTGTATCGGGAATGAAGTCGAAGACCTCCGGCTCAAAAATATAAATGCCGGTATTGATCATGTCGCTAGCTGCTTCTTCCAGGCTCGGCTTCTCCTGGAAGGACAGCACGCGCCCATCAGGGTCCGTCACCACCACGCCGTAGCTGCTCACCTGCTCCTTCGGAACGCGTTTGGTGACGAGGCTTGCCATGGCGCCCTTCTCACGGTGGCGACGCACCGCCTCGCTGAGATCGAGATCAATCAGAGCATCGCCGCAGAGCACCACGAAGGTGTCGTCGAAGAAGGGTTGGAAATTCTGAATCTTCTTGAGGCCTCCGGCTGAGCCGAGGGCATCGCCGATCAGTTCTCCATCTTCAATCTTCCCTTCGAAGCTGTAGGCAATCTGCACGCCGAAGCGTTGGCCATCACGAAAATAGTTCTCGATCTCCTCAGCTAGATGGGAGACGTTCACCATGATTTCGTCGAAGCCATGCTGACGCAGCAGCTCCAGCAGGAATTCCATCACCGGCTTCTGCAGGATCGGAATCATCGGCTTCGGCAGAATGTGGGTGATCGGCCTTACCCGTGTGCCCTTCCCTGCCGCCAGGATCATCGCCTTCATTGGCGCCTGTCCCCATCCATCAGAGCCCGTACCTTAGTCAAAGGCGTCAGGCAGCCAGGATCTCCCTGGTCGGCAGGGGAGCTGGCACCTGTTCGAGGCGACGCAGGTGCAGGGGGCCGAACAGGCCGCCCTGCTGCTCCAGTTCCACCGATCCCTGGGCGGAGAGGAAGAGCAGGGCCCAGAACACGCCCACCCGATCACAGTCGAGATCCTCTCCGGCCGGATCCTGTTGAACGGCCCGCGCCCAGGCGCTAACCAGCACCTCGAAATCCAGCCAATCCTCAGCCGCCTGCCAATGGCTGAGGAACCGCTGCAGTCCGGTGGTGGTCTCCGGCAGCTTCTCGCGGTGGGCAAGGTTGGCCACCTGTTCGATTGCCGCTCGGTCGCTGAACCGGCGGCTACGGGAACGCTGGCGCTGGCGCCCTTCCCCCTCCTGTTCGAGGCGTTCGGCGATGTCCTCCAGCTGGCGGATCAGTTCGCCCAGGGTCACGGGCCTCTGCAAGGGGGGAGGCGCCACGGGACGGCGGCGCAGGTGGCGTTCAGGCCGCCGCGGCAGGGCGATCATGGTGCCCCATCCCGAATCTTCGCCCTCGTCGCAGGGGGCTTCCAGCAGCTCTTCGATCGGTTCGGGCGGGAAGGTGAGGGCTTCCAGCACTTCGGCCTTGAGGCTCACCAGCACGGAGGCCGCCAGGAACGCCTCGCTGGTTTCGGCAAGATCACGTTCGTAACTCCCCCCCTGGCGCCCATCCGATCGGGCCACCACCAGACGGGGGGCGCCGATGCGCTGGCGCAGCTGGTCGAGGAATCCATCCACCACGGCAATCACATCGACATCCCACGGGTCGAGCTCTCCCCGTATCGCTGCATCCTGGAGCAGTCGGATGGCCAGCCTGGCGCCTGCTTCAGCCACGCGCTCCCGGGTCTCCAAGCAGAATCACCGCACCGTAACGGTCGGGCAGCTGCTGCACCAGGGGTCTGTTCCCGGTTCAGTTCAGGTTTCGCCGGCTGCTGCGGAGCTCTCTCCGGCTGCAGGCAGCAGGCCGAGCTGGGCATCGACCGCCGCGCGGTAGCGCTGCAGGTCATCTTCGAGTTCCTGGATCCGCACCTGCTGGGCTTCCCGTTCGGTCTGCTCCTGCAGGCGCTCCACCTGCTTGACCACGCCTGTCCACACCGCAAACACCCAGGCCGCGGTGGCACCGATCCCACCGACCACGAGGAGCATGGCGGCCAGGGGCAGGGTGGCGGTGATGCCGGGCAGGAAGTGCACGGTCGTGGGGGCCGTGTTCTCGAGGGTGAACATCACCGTGGCCAGGCCGAAGCTGAAGATCAGCAGGAAGTTCAGCTGTCGCATCGGATCAAGACAGAGGGTTGGGCCATGAACGGATGGAGCGTAAGAACAGCAGGGCAGGCCGGATGAAGGGACTGGGCCAGCGCAGGTTTTGTTTACGCAGGCCGTGCGGGGACGAACGCCTGAGCAGATCGGTCTGGGTCAGCCCACAGCAGGAGCGCGCAGCAGGGCTTGGACTCCGCTGCCAGCCAGGAAAGGCGCCAGGGGAGTGCCTCCGGGGAGACCAGAGGCCTGCCGCAGGTGCGCCATCGCCTTGTCCTCCTGTCCCACAAGCTGCTCCATCGAGGCGCGGTAGGTGTCGGTCATCAGGCGCGGGTAGAGGCCGATGCCGATGATCGGCACCAACAGGCAACTGATCACGTAGATCTCCCGCGGCTCGGCATCCACCAGATTGCTATGGGAGGCCAGCTCGGCGTTCTCCTTGCCGAAGAAGATCTCCCGAAGCATCGAGAGCAGGTAGATCGGCGTGAGGATCACGCCCACGGCGGCGAGCACCGCCATCACGATGCGGAAGCTGAGCGAGTAGACCTCGCTGGTGGCGAAGCCCACGAACACCATCAGTTCGGCCACAAAGCCGCTCATGCCGGGCAGGGCCAGGGAGGCCAGCGAGCAGACGGTCCAGAGGGCGAACATCTTGCGCATCTTCTGACCCACCCCACCCATGTCGTCGAGCTGGAGGGTGTGGGTGCGGTCATAGGTGGCACCCACCAGGAAGAAGAGGCTGGCGCCGATCAGGCCATGGCTGACCATCTGGAGCATGGCCCCGCTGGTTCCCAGGGCACTGACACTGCCGATGCCGATCAGCACGAAGCCCATGTGGCTGATCGAGCTGTAGGCGATCTTGCGCTTGAGGTTGCGCTGGGCGAACGACGTGAGCGCGGCATAGATGATGTTCACCACCCCCAGCACCACCAGCAATGGCGCGAACCGCACATGGGCATCGGGCAGGAGCTGGCAGTTGAAGCGCAGCAGGGCGTAGCCGCCCATCTTCAGGAGGATGCCGGCCAGCAGCATGTGGACCGGTGCCGTGGCCTCTCCATGGGCATCCGGCAGCCAGGTGTGCAGCGGCACGATCGGTAGCTTCACGCCGAAGGCAATCAGCAGGCCGGCGTAACAGAGAACCTGGAAGCCGGTGCCGAATCCCTTCTCTGCCAGGCTCGTGTACTCGAAGGTGGGGGCCCCGCCGCCGTAGAAGGCCATGCCCAGCCCCGCCAGGAGAATGAACAGGGAGCTGCCGGCGGTGTAAAGGATGAACTTGGTGGCGGCGTACTGGCGCTTCTTGCCGCCCCAGATGGCCAGCAGCAGGTACACCGGAAGCAGCTCGAGCTCCCAGGCCAGGAAGAAGAGCAGCATGTCCTGCACCGCGAACACGGCGATCTGGCCGCCATCCATGGCCAGCAGCAGGAAGAAGAACAGACGCGGTTTGAAGGTCACCGGCCAGGCCGCCAGAACCGCCAGGGCGGTGATGAAGCTGGTCAGCAGGATCAGGGGCATCGACAGGCCATCGGCCCCCACGGACCAGGCCAGACCGAGATCGGGCAGCCACTCCACCCGTTCCACCAGCTGCAGGCCAGCCACGGAAGGGTCGTAGCCGTTCAGGTAGCCCCCCACCGTGAGCAGGAAGGTGATCAGGGCGATGCCCAGGGCGTACCAGCGCACCCTGCGGCCATCGCCCTCATCGGGAACGAACGGGATAAGCAGCGCGGCGGCGATCGGGAAGAGGATCGACGCGCTCAGCCAGGGAAAGGCCAAGGTCCTGGGCAGGTCAAGTCAGGCCGGAGTGTAGAAATGCCCACCGCCCGCCAGAGCTGCGGTGGGGGATGTCACACAGAGTGTGAGACCGCAGTCAGGATCAACCGAGGGATCCGAACAGCACCACAAGGGCGATCACACCGCCGAACACGATCAGGGCATAGAACTGGGCGCGACCGGTCTCGAAGTATTTGAGACCCTCCCCAGAGCCCAGGGTGAGCAGGCCGGTGAGGTTCACGACACCGTCCACCACCTTGGCGTCCACCTCCAGCACCTGGCGAGCCAGTTTGCGGCTGCCCTGCACGAACAGCTTGTCGTTGATGTCGTCGAGGTACCACTTGTTGGCCAGGAAGGCATTGAGGGCGGGGAAGCGTGCGGCCACTGCCGTGCCCAGATCGATCCTGTGGAGCGCATAGGCCAGCACCGCTACGGAGATGCCTGCCACCGAGATCGCCACCGATGCGCCCGCCAGGGGCAGGAACTCGGCCCAGGAGAAGTGCTCGGCCATCTCAGCGGCTTCATGGGGATCGAGCAGGCCGGCAAAACGACTGTTCCAGGGGGTGCCGAGCAAGCCGATCAACACCGAGGGGACGGCGAGGACCGCCAGCGGCATCGCCATCTGCCAGCCGGATTCGTGGGGGTGGCTGGCGTGGTGGCCGTGGTCGTCATCGCCACCACTGGACTTTCCGGCGGCGGCAAGCAGCTGGGCCTGGATCGTCTGGTCGGTTCCGCGGAAGTCGCCTTCGAAGGTGAGGAAGTAAAGGCGGAACATGTAGAAGGCGGTCATGCCGGCGGTCACGAAGCCGGCTACCCAGAGCAGCGGGAAGCTGCCGAATGCCTGGCCGAGGATCTCGTCCTTGCTCCAGAAGCCGGCCAAGGGAGGGATGCCGCTGATCGCCACGCAGCCGATCAGGAAGGTGGCGCTGGTGATCGGCATGAATTTGCGTAGGCCGCCCATCAGGCGCATGTCCTGGGCCAGCACCGGTTCGTGGCCCACCACCTCTTCCATGGCATGGATCACCGAGCCAGAGCCGAGGAACAGCATCGCCTTGAAGAAGGCGTGGGTCACCAGGTGGAACATGCCGGCGACCGGAGCACCGCAGCCCATCGCCAGCATCATGTAGCCCAGCTGACTGACGGTGCTGTAGGCCAGACCCTTCTTCAGGTCCATCTGGGTCAGGGCAATCGAAGCCCCCAGCACGAGGGTGATGGTGCCGATCACGGCGATCGTGACCTGCACCGCGGCAAAGGGCTCGTACACCGGCTGAAGCCGGGCCACCAGAAACACGCCCGCGGCCACCATGGTGGCGGCATGGATCAGGGCCGAAATCGGTGTGGGGCCCTCCATGGCATCGGGCAGCCACACATGCAGGGGGAACTGGGCCGACTTGGCCATCGGCCCCATGAACACCAGCAGACAGAGGATCACGGCCACACCGGTGCTGAGGCTGCCGCCGGCCACGGCCTCGCTGACCCGTGCTCCGATCTCCTCGAACCCGAAGCTGCCGGTGGCCCAGAACAGGCCGAGGATGCCGAGCAGCAGGCCGAAGTCGCCGACCCGGTTCACCACGAAGGCCTTCTGGGCGGCATTGGCGGCGCCGTCGCGGTCGTACCAGAAGCCCACCAGCAGGTAGGAGCACATGCCCACCAGCTCCCAGAAGACATAGATCTCCAGCAGGTTCGGGCTGATCACCAGGCCCAGCATTGAGCTGCTGAACAGGGCCAGGTAGGTGAAGAAGCGCACATAGCCCTTGTCGTGGGCCATGTAGCCATCGGAATAGACCATCACCAGCAGGGCGATGGTGGTCACCAGGGCCAGCATCACCGCGCCGAGGGCATCGACGCGGAAGCCCATCTGCAGATTGAAGGTGCCGGCGCTGGCCCAGTTGAACAGCACCTCGGTGGGTGCTGCTCCGGCGAGCTGCTGGGCCAGCACGGCGTAGCTGAGCACAGCAGCGGCTCCGACACAGCTGATCAGCAGCACGGCCACCGGTTTTCGCAACCGATTCACTGTGCGGTTGAAGCTGATCAGGCCGAGGCCGGTGACGCAGGCCCCCAACAGGGGAAGCACCGGAATCAACCAGGCGAGTTCAGCGGCTGACGGCATCCTGCTCAGGCTGGTGCTGGCGAGTGTAGGCAGCCCGCCTGGCTCCCACCGGCTCGTGTGCCTGAGCGCCCACCATCGCCGCCCCGCCGGCGCCCCGCCTCATCCCAGCCAATGGGCCAGGGCGGTGCGCGAGAAGGTGACGGCGCCGAGGCCGATGAAGCGGTGGGCCCACCAGAACACGCCGATGGCGATGGCGATGCCCAGCTGGGCCGGGCGCAGGAATTCGGCCCAGATCAGCTGCTGACGGCCATCCAGCACCGCCCGGAACGGCAGCACTGACGTGCTGTCCCGCAGCTCTTCGAAGGCGGTGCCGAAGCGGTGGGCCAGGCGCCGATCGCCATTCCAGATGGCGAACAGGTGGTGGGCTATCAGGCCGGCGCAGGTCACCACCATGAAGCTGCTGCCGATCCAGAGCAGGTGGGTGGCACACCAGAGCACCTGCCCCACCGCCTGGGGATGGCGGCTGACCCGGATGATGCCGGTGGCATACAGCCGCACCTGAGGCTTCAGCACCGCCGGGATCTCCAGCAGGTTGTAGGTGGCCGGGTAGAGGAAAAGGAAGCTGATGGCGGTGCCGCCCCACACCAGCGGCACGATCCAGGGCTGCTCCTGCAGATTCCAGAGCCGCAGGCCGTCATAGCGGTGGGCCAGGAAGTAGCCGATCACCACCACCGCCGCAGGGATGCTCACGCCGGCGAACAGCAGGCGCCAGGCCCGTTCGCCGATCCGCTCCACCCCCCACACCCGCAGGGAGGCACCACCGCTGTGCAGCACGGCGAACACCACGAGCAGGGCCAGCATCACCACGCTGCTGTGGTGGGGGCTGGCTGGGGCAAGCAGGGAAGGCAAGGGCCGGGCGACTGCGAAGCCAGCAATTCTGGGCATCCGCCGGCCCACCTAGAGTCTGGACTTACGAGGCTGAATCACACACCTCCCTTCTCCCGCCAACGTTTTCACTGCGCTCCCGCCTTGTCTCCAAACGCCCGCCGCGTCCATGGCTGATCTGCCCTTCACCCTCGATCAGCTGCGCATCCTGCGGGCCATCGCCAGCGAGGGCAGTTTCAAGAAGGCCGCCGACAGCCTCTATGTGACACAACCGGCCGTGAGCCTTCAGATCCAGAATCTGGAGAAGCAGCTGGATGTGTCGCTGTTCGATCGGGGCGGGCGCAAGGCTCAGCTCACCGAAGCGGGCCACCTGCTGCTGAGCTACTGCGACCGGATCCTCAGCCAGTGTCAGGAGGCCTGTCGCGCTCTTGATGATCTCCACAACCTGCGGGGTGGATCCCTGATCGTCGGCGCCAGCCAGACGACCGGCACCTACCTGATGCCGCGCATGATCGGGCTGTTCCGGCAGAAGTATCCGGACGTGGCCGTGCAGCTGCAGGTGCACAGCACCCGCCGAACAGGCTGGAGTGTGGCCAACGGCCAGGTGGATCTGGCGATCATTGGTGGCGAGCTGCCGCCTGAACTGAACGAGTTACTGCAGGTTCTTCCCTACGCCAGCGATGAACTGGCGCTGGTGCTGCCGGTGAAGCATCCGCTGTCGCGTTTGCCGGAGCTCACCAAGGACGACCTCTACCGTCTCGGTTTCGTCTGCCTGGATGCCCAGTCCACCACCCGCAAGATGGTGGACCAGCTGCTGGCCCGGTCCGGCCTTGATGTGGGCCGGCTCAAGATCGAGATGGAACTCAACTCCTTCGAGGCGATCAAGAACGCCGTGCAGAGCGGCCTGGGGGCCGCGTTTCTGCCGGTGGTCTCGATCGAGAGGGAACTCGCTGCCGGCAGTCTGCATCGGCCCCAGGTGGCCGATCTGCTGGTGCGGCGCCAGCTGAAGCTGATCAGCCACCCGGCCCGGTATTGCTCCCGGGCCTCCGATGCCTTCCGCAAGGAAGTGTTGCCGGTGTTCGCCAGCCCCGACAGCCCCCTGCGCCAGCCCCTGGCGCAGGCCCAGCCGGCTCAGAACTGATCAGCTTCCGGGGTCACGCCCACGGCATCGTCTGCGGCACCGGCAATCCCACGGGTCTGGAATTTGTTGCCGGTGATGTCGGTCTGGTAGACACAGCGAACGACTGGCTTGTCACGCACCGAGCCGATGTAGGCGAAGGTGTTCATGCGCTGCTTGCACTGGCGCATCTGCTCGGCGGTCACGGCACCCTCCTTCTGAAGCACGGCCCAGTTCTCCCGCCGGATCACGCATCCGGGCTGCAGCGTGGGCTGGGTCACGAAGCTGCTGCTCGGGTTCATCGTGGTGTAGAGCTCGATGTCCATCACGAAGGCGCTGGCACCCCACTGCTTGCAGAATTCCGGGTCGGGTACGGCCATGTCGAGCTGCTGGCTGCTGGCGATGTTCCCCTGGTTGCCCTGGGTGGTGCTGGTCACAGCGCTGCCGATGCCGATCCCCACCACCAGCACTCCTGCCAGGATGGCGATCGTGCGCACGTTCAGGGAAATGGCAGGGCTCCCTCCGGGCCCACCACCGCCGGGACCACGCCCGCCTGGATTTCCGCCGCCACCCCCGTAGCCAGCGGTTGTCGTCCGTCTGCCGGCATCCCGCTCATAACGGCTGTCGCCTCGGTCATAGCGACCGGTTTCGTAAGCCATCTCCCGGTCACCCCGCCCTCTGGGACGGCCGTCGTAGCGGCTGTAGCCAGCATCGGAGGCAGCCCGGCCGCGGGAGCGGGTCACAGGGCTTCGGGACTGCGGGGCAGTCCCATGGAGTAATTGAGCACGCGGGCCTGGGGGTTGTAGCGAATGGCGCCGGCCTGCAGCATCTGCTGGATCAACCCTTCCAGCTCGGATCCGATGCGGCGCAGGGTGTAATCGGTCAGGTCGTCACCGGCATGACGCTCCACCAGGGCACGGAACTGGTCCTGCACCCGGCTGAGGCTGGCGTCGTCCCAGAGAAACTCGTTGTCGGGGTCCACATCCAGCGTCAGATGCCCGGAGTCGGACACCAGATCACCGTCCTCCACTCGGGCCGTGAACAGGCGGATGTGGCGGGTGGTGCATTTCAGCAGGATCTCAACCATCAGCTGGCGGTGCTGGGGCTCAGGCGAGCCGAACGGAGTGGGTCAACGCTACCGGGAACCGGGCCAGACAGGGCGCTGCGGGGGGTGGGCAGTGCCAGGGGCTGGGCTCGGCTTGGCCGAGGAGAAGCTGCCGGGTCGCGACCTCTGGGGGCTCCCTTTATGGTTGCCCGTACTTTCGAGTCGGTTCATGCGCGTCGCCATCGCCGGAGCGGGCCTTGCCGGGTTGTCGTGCGCCAAGTACCTCTGTGACGCCGGCCATACGCCGGTGGTCTATGAAGCCCGCGATGTGCTCGGCGGCAAGGTGGCCGCCTGGCAGGACGAAGAGGGGGATTGGTACGAAACAGGCCTTCACATCTTCTTCGGGGCTTACCGCAACATGCGGCAGCTGTTCGCGGAACTCGATATCGAGGATCGGCTGCAGTGGAAAAGCCACTCGATGATCTTCAACCAGAAGGACGTACCCGGCACCTACAGCCGCTTCGACTTTCCAGACCTGCCGGCCCCGTTCAACGGAGTGGCGGCGATTCTGGGCAACAACGACATGCTCACCTGGCCTGAGAAAATCGCCTTCGGCCTCGGACTGGTCCCCGCCATGCTGCGCGGCCAGGACTACGTGGAAGCCTGTGACCAATGCTCCTGGACTGAGTGGTTGCAGCTGCACAACATTCCAGAACGTGTGAACGACGAAGTTTTTATCGCTATGAGCAAGGCGCTCAACTTCATCGATCCTGATGAGATTTCCAGCACCGTCGTTCTCACCGCCCTGAACCGTTTCCTCCAGGAGGGCGATGGTTCCAAGATGGCCTTTCTCGATGGCAATCCGCCCCAGCGCCTCTGCCAGCCGATCGTGGATTACATTACGGCCAGAGGCGGAGAGGTGCATCTCAACAGCCCTCTGCGGGCCATTGAGCTTGACGCTGATGGCAGCGTCAGCAGCTTCCGCCTCGCTGGCATCAAGGGCAAGGAAGGCCAACAGGTGGTGGCAGATGCCTATGTGAGCGCCCTGCCGGTGGATCCGCTGAAGCTGCTGCTGCCCGAGTCCTGGAGGGAGCTGCCGTATTTCAGCAAGCTGGAAGGGCTCAACGGCGTGCCAGTGATCAATATCCATCTCTGGTTCGATCGCAAGCTCACAGACATCGACCACCTGCTGTTCAGCCGCAGTGAACTGCTCAGCGTCTATGCAGACATGAGCAACACCTGTCGCGAATACGAAGACCCCGACCGTTCCATGCTGGAGCTCGTGTTCGCCCCAGCCAAAGACTGGATCGGCCGTAGCGACGACGCCATCATTGCCGCCACCCTCGAGGAACTCAAACGCCTCTTCCCGCAGCATTTCAGCGGTGAGGACCAGGCCCAGCTGCGTAAATCGAAGGTGGTGAAGACGCCCCTGTCTGTCTACAAGACCGTTCCCGGTTGCCAGAAACTGCGTCCTAGCCAGGAGTCACCGATCACCAACTTTTTCCTGGCCGGCGATTACACGATGCAGCGCTATCTTGCCTCCATGGAGGGTGCCGTGCTCAGCGGCAAGCTCTGCGCCGAGGCGGTGGATCGCAGATTCGGTCCCGCCTCATCCGCCCAGCCCGTCCCCCAGTCCACCCTGACGGCGGTCTGAGCGTGCTGGCCGCCACCCCTGCCACCTCCACTGCTCTCCTCCCATCCCTGGAGGAGGCCTATGACCAGTGCCGCCAGGAAACAGCCCAGTGGGCCAAGACCTTTTATCTGGGCACCCTGCTGATGCCCGCGGCCAAGCGTCGGGCCATCTGGGCGATTTACGTCTGGTGCCGCCGCACCGATGAATTGATGGACAGCCCCCAGGCGCAGGATCTGCCTGTAGCCCAGCTGGCAGAACGGCTCGATCGCTGGGAAGAGCGCACCCGCGCCCTGTTTGCAGGGCAGGTGAAGGACGGACTGGATCGGGTGATGGCCGACACGCTGGAGCGCTATCCCCAGCCGCTGCAGCCCTATCTCGACATGATCGAGGGGCAGCGGATGGATCTGTTTCAGCATCGCTATGCCACCTTTTCTGATCTGAAGCTCTACTGCTACCGGGTCGCTGGAACCGTTGGGCTGATGACGCAGGAGGTGATGGGCCTGGATCCGGCCTACACCACGGCTCCCTGGAGCGAGCGGCCCGACACCTCCCAAGCAGCGGTGGCCCTGGGGATTGCCAATCAGCTCACCAACATTCTCCGCGATGTTGGCGAGGATCGTGGCCGGGGTCGCATCTATTTGCCCCAGGAAGATCTCAACAAATTCGGCTATTCCGAGACCGACCTGATGGCTGGCCGCCTGAGCGAGAACTGGCGAGCCCTGATGCGCTTTCAACTGCAGCGGGCCCGTGACTGGTTTGCCCGCTCCGAGGAAGGGGTCCGCTGGCTGGCTCCCGATGCCCGATGGCCGGTGTGGGCCTCGCTGCGCCTCTATCGCGGCATTCTCGATGTGATTGAGCGCCACGATTACGATGTCTTCAATAAGCGGGCCTATGTTCCACGAGTGGGCAAGCTGCTGGATCTGCCGCTCTCCTTTGTGATCGCCCAGGCTCGATAACACGGTAGGGAAAGTCTCGCCATCGTCATGATGGCTTCGAGTCTTGCCAGTGGTTTCAGCGCGGTACTCCTCGCCGTGGTTGACCTCAGGCCAGGTCCGATGTTGACCAACCATCTGAGAGCTGCAGCG
Organism: Synechococcus sp. CBW1002; assembly: GCF_015840915.1. Lineage (NCBI taxonomy): Bacteria > Bacillati > Cyanobacteriota > Cyanophyceae > Synechococcales > Synechococcaceae > Synechococcus > Synechococcus sp. CBW1002. The sequence goes on along the minus strand of NZ_CP060398.1, from coordinate 545,244 downwards.
CACCTGCTTGGTGAGCTTCTCCACAGCGAAGACAAGATCAGTGCCCGAGAAGAGATGCAGCCGTGGTGAGGGCCTTGCCGGATCGTGGATCAGCAGGACAGGCCTGTTCCTGTGACGTCCTGCGAGAGGGCCCGGAGCAAGATCGGATTGACTAGGTCAGGAGCCTCATCGTGGGGGCAATGGCCTAGGCCACGGAGGACATGGAGTGCTTTCACACAGGCGAACTGTTGCCAGCGTCTGGCTTCGGATACCGGTTCCCAGGGATCTGCTTCGCCCCACACCATGCGAACGGGGGTGGTCAGTGCTGCGAGCAGATCCGGCGCGAGGTGATCGTCGAAGAGGTTGATGAAGCCTCGGAAGGCTTCGTCAGCTCCGGTCTTCTGGGTGGGGCCCAGCAGTAGCGATACCAGCTGGTCGTCAAGATTGGCTCCGCTTGGATAGGCCCGCTTCAGCACCTTTCGGATCACGCGGGCTTGGCTGAGCTGCCGAAACAGCCATTGGGTGAGCCATCGTTGCCGAACAAGGGCTTTCAGCAGAGGACGGCTATAACGACTCAGAGGCGGCTGATCCGCCAGGAGCTTGTCATCAAGAGCTCGCTGAGCGCAGTCCACCAGCAGCACCTGTCGGGCGGGACGTCCTTCCTGTTCCATCAGAGCGGCACAGCGCAGAGCCACCACTCCACCGATTGAGTTGCCCACCAGGGTGGTTGGAGTATGCACGACTTCCGTGATGAAGGCGGAGACCTGTTCTGCCCAGAGTTCAAGGCCATAGACACAATCGCCGTCTTCAGCCGATTCCCCGACAAGGCGGGAGCGAGGCTTGCCACTGGCTCCGAATCCAAGCAGGTCAATGGCGTAGACGTCGTGATGGACGGCCAGAGCTGCAAGGTTGTGGCGCCAGTGCTCCTTGCAAGCCCCGAACCCGTGGATCAGTACAGCCGCCGGCCGATCTCCGGCTTCTCTCCTGATGAAATCACCTGGAGCCGGTCTGTTCTCACCTGCTCGGCAGATCACATAACTCACTGGCTGGCCCCGCCAGTTCCACTGGGCCTCCCATGTCTTGGGAAAGGGACTGTCGCTCACGCTGGATGCCCCACTTGTCATGGATTGACCAGTCCAGCCGCCATACACCTGATTCTGTCGGTGTTGTTGACAAGGCGCAGGTCCGATCTCACAACCTGACCCACCCTTGCACGCATAGAAGTAGACGTCCGGGACTCAGGCCGACAACAACAAACAGCTGCCGTCTGATCATGGAAGGTTTGCGTGGTCAGTAGGCTTCCGAGGGCAGCCGGTGATTGGCACGATGGTATTTAGATTTTCCTGATTGGCATCTGAATCCTGCGGCACGTCGATGGTGGCGACGCATGTGCCGCAGGGCTGCTGCCGGGAGGCAGCAGCCCTGCGATCGTTGCTGGATCAGACGGCAGCAGTCTGTTTGCCGAGCAGGTCCTTCAGCTTCGAGAGCTCGCCAGCCCAGCGGGGATCGGGAGCTTCGGCATCGACGCTGTCGGCGTGAACCACCTTGTTGATTGCCTTGCGGGCGGCCGTGGGTGCTGCACCGACGCGACTGCCGGCGGCACCGGTGGGGCGGGCGTCACGACGCTCGGAGATCTCGATGCGGAGGGTGCTGCCGCCGAACTCCTTGCCGTTGAGCTGCTCGATCAGGGCATCGGCCAGCTTCGGGTCGTCCACGTTGGCGAAGCCGAAGCCCCGGCTGGCGCCGGTGTCGCGGTCGGTGACGGACTTGAAACGAATCCCCTTGCCAACGTTCGCGAGCAGAGCGTCGAGCTCTTTTGCATCAAAAGCTTCCGGCAGATTGCCGATGTAGAGACGAACGCTCATGGGAGGAGGGAAGGGGATAGGAGGAAAGCTTCAGCAGGCGAGGAGAAACCTCTGGTACACGCCTTTGCATTTCAAAGTTAATCATGTCGCCGGTCCGCAGCCCTACGGCCTTCCTCACCTGCCTCGGCCTGTTGCCACCATTTCCGCGCCAGCTGCACGATCGGTTCGGCTGCCGCAGCAGATTGCGGATCCAACCCGCTGGTGCTCTGTTGTGACGCTTCTGGCAACCGCTGATAGGCTCTCTCGCGGGTGAGGAAGGCCAGCAATTCCCCCAGCCGTGGCCCAGCGGGGATCGCCAGCAGCTCCTGCAGCTGGCGCCCATCGATCGGCGGGCGGGGGTGAAACAGGGGGTCGTGCGGGTCGTGCCAGCGCTCCATGGCCTGGCGAGCCGTGGCCTCAGGCAGGAGCAGCAGCAGCGCCGGAAGCGTCTCCTCCAGCTCCTGGTGCAGCCGCAGGCGTTCGGGTTCCTGCAAGGTCTTCAGACTGCCGCAGCCCTTCCCGGCGCTGCGGGCCTCCAAAGCGACGCGCCAGCGATTCAGGCGCTCACAGCGCTGCTGTAACCGGCGACTGCCGTGCAGCCGCGCCACAGCCCCGCCATCCAGCAGGGCCGCCAGCCGCGCCAGGGGTAAGGCCCAGCCCCGTTCCTCCCGGTTCAAACCCCGGGCAACCGCCCCTTCCTCATCCAGGCCCGCGAGCCTGGCCGCGCCCGCTGCATCGGCTTGCCAGGGTTGCAGCAGCTGCAGCTCCATCGCGGTGATCAGGCCTCTGTGGCCGGCTGGTGCCGCCGCCAGTTTCTCCAGTTCCGTCAGAACCCGTTCGCAGGCCACGCTGGCCAGGCGGTGATGGTGGGCCACCAGCCAGCGACGGGTGGCGGCGGACAGGCGAAACTCCAGTTCTGCCGCCAGCCGCACCCCCCGCAGCAGACGCAGCGGATCGTCAAGCAGGTTGGCCTCGCTCACGGCCACCAGCTGCCGCTGGCGCAGATCCGCCAGGCCTCCGGTGGGATCCAGAAGAGAGGCGCCGGCTTCCAGTGGCAGGGCGATGGCATTGATCGTGTAGTCGCGGCGGCGCAGATCGCTGGCCAGATCGGTGCCGCAGCGGCGAGCCAGGTCCACCGTCCAGCCCCGCAGCACCAGGCGGGCGATGCTGCGCTGCTCGTCCAGCACCACGCAACTGCCGCCGTGGCGGCGGGCCAGGCGGCGGCAGAGCTCGATCGCATCCTCCGCGACCACCAGATCGAGATCGGGGCGATCCGCCAGGCGATCCAGAAGCCCATCCCGCACAGCCCCACCCACCAGGGCGGCATCGGCCGGAAGGTGGTCGATGGAGAGCGGCCACTGGTTCACGGCCAGCCTGTGACGCAACTGCGCCGCCGCCTCAGCCTCTTCGGCCAGAATGTCTGTTGGATCCGGTCCGTGCAGCATGTGCATCTGTGTGGATTGCCACTGGGTGGACCGCTGCCAGGCCTACCACGCAGTGGAGCGGCAGCATGGTGTGCCCCACCTCAGCGCCACCCCGGACATCAGGCCCCAGCAGCCACGCATTCACGTGCAGGTGCGTGAGCTGGAGGGCGGAGGGGTGGGGGTGGAGTGGGACGTGCGCGGATGTGACAGTTTCCAGGCGGAGCCGGGGCGTTGGCATCGGTTGCGGCCGGGCGAGAAGCTGCCCGCATGAGTGAGCCCTCTCCCTCCCCCGATCCCTCGCCGGCCACGGTTTCCCAGGCCAACGGGAGTGCCGTTCCCTGGGTCCTGGCGCTGCACAGCAGCAGCGACACCTTCGGTGTGGCGGCCCAGCCCCTGGGGGGCGGCGGGTCTCTTCAGTCCCGCGGCTTTCCCCTGGGGCGCTCGCTCTCCAATCAACTGCTCGAGTGTGTGGAGGCGGTGCTGCCGGCCAGCCAATGGTCACGGCTTGCGCGCCTGGCCGTGGCGACAGGTCCTGGTGGTTTCACCGGCACGCGCCTCTCGGTGGTGCTGGCCCGCACCCTGGCCCAGCAGCTGGCGGTCCCCCTGGATGGCGTGGGCAGCTTCGCGCTGATCGCCCAACGTCTGCTGGGCGATGCGGCAGCTCCTGCCACGGGTCCTTTCTGGCTGGTGCAGGAGCTGCCGCGCCGCGGCCTGGTGGCGGGCCTCTATGCCGCCGATCCCACCCAGACCGCTGGCGTGATCGAACGGCTGACCCCACGCCTCTACGGCAAGTCTGAGCAGCTGGCTGAGCTGGCGGCGGCGCCGCAGCTGCCGGCCGTGCCGGTTCTTCCCGCCGATGCCGAGCTGCTGCTGGTCCGCTGCCAGGCAGCGGCGGCGGCCGATCGGCCCGCTCCTTGGCAGCCGGTGCTGCCGCTGTATCCCACCAGCCCGGTGGAGGGGCTCTGATGGCGGCAACCCCCAGCGACCCTCCGCCCTCCCGGCGCCGCCGACCCCAGCGCCGATCGTCAGGGCCACCGCCGCGCAGCGCCGGTCCACTCCCAGGGCCCACGGGCCGGCCGGTGCCCCAGCAACAGACACGTCGCCCTCCGGCCCGGCGGGGACTGGGCAGGCTGGTGCTGCCGCTGGTGCTGGGCAGCGGCCTGCTCTGGCTGTCCCGCGGCTGGTGGTGGCCGACGCCACCGCAGCCGCAGCCGCAGATGATCCTGGTGCTGGGCGGCGATGCGGAGCGCGAACAGGTCGCGGCCCGCCTGGCCCGCCGCGATGGACTGCCGGTGGTGGTGAGCGGCGGCACCAATCCCGAATATGCCCACTGGCTGTTCGAGCAACGGGAGGGATTGCCGCGGGATCGGGTCAAGCTCGACTACCGCGCCCGCGACACCCTCTCCAACTTCACCTCCCTGGTGGATGATCTGCGTCGCTCGCGCATCCGCCACGCCCTGCTGGTGACCAGCAGCGACCACATGGACCGGGCCCTGCTGGTGGGCCGGATCGTGGCCGGCAGCCGTGGCATCCAGCTCACTCCCGTGGCTGTGCCCTGCGGCCACCACTGCCGTCCTGAGGGCCGCAGCAAGGTCTGGGGAGATGGGCTAAGGGCGGCGCTCTGGGTGGTGAGCGGCCATGACATCAGGGGTTGGGCGGCAGACCATCTGAGCCCGTGGCTGGAGCGAGCTGGGGCGCGGCTGGAGCGCCGCTGAGCATTCCCTGATCGAGCAGAGCATTGATCTGCTCCTGGCAGGCCCGGGTGGTGGCGTCCAGATCGGGGCGGCGGCGCGAAGCCGGTGGCGGAATCGGCGTGCCGATGCGGATGTGGATCGGCACCAGGCGCAGGCGTTGCCTACCGGTACCGAGGGCCCGGTGGCTGTTCACGATCGCCACCGGCAGCAGCGGCACCCCCGCCCGGGCGGCCAGAAGGGCGGCACCGGGCTGGGGCTCGTTGACGCGCCCATCCGCTTGACGGGTGCCATCCAGAAACACCCCCGTGGCCCAGCCCTGCAGCAACCGGTCGGTGGCGGTGCGGATCGCTTCGCGGTCGCTGGCGCCACGGGCCACCGGGTAGGCGCCACAGGCCCGGATGATCGGCCCCAGCAGCGGCACCCGGAACAGCTCCGCTTTCGCCATGAAGGCGACGGGGCGTCCCAGGGCATGGCCGAGCAGCGGCGGGTCGAGATGGGATCCGTGGTTCGCCACCACCACCAACGCCCCTTCCAGGGGCACATTGGTGTTGCCGGCGGTGCGGCCCCGGAACAGCAGCCGGTAGATCGGAAACACCAGCAGGTAGCTGATCAGCCGATAGGTGAGGCTGGGTTTCGGGGTGCTGAGCAGTGCCGGAGGCTCGGCAGGTTTGCGCCGCCGCCGCAGGACCCGCTTCACCGCCTGGACGGAGCGGGATCCGGGGCGGTTAGCGCCGACGGGCCGCTCTTGCTCGTCGGCACCGCTGCCTTGCCGAGGCCCGGAGGGTGGGGCTGGGGTGCTCACAGGCCCAGGTCAGCGGCGGAAGCGATCTGGCTGGTGGTGATGCCGCTGCAGCTCCGCTTGATCAGGCCGCTGAGCACATTGCCCGGGCCGATTTCCACCGCTGTGCTGATCGCCTCGGCCACGAAGCAATCCATGGTTTCGCGCCAGCGCACGCCGGTCGTCATCTGGCGGGTGAGCCGCGCCTTGAGCACCTCTCCCCGGGTTTCCGGCGTGGGATCGGTGTTGCTGAGCACCGGAATCGTGGCATCGGCGAACGGCACGGCCTCCAGCTCAGCGGCGAAGGCCTCGGCCGCCTCAGCCATGAAGGGGGAATGGAAGGCCCCGCTCACCGCCAGCGGGATGGCGCGCTTGCACTGCAGCGCTGCGCACACCGCAGCCACGGCCTCGGGGCTGCCGGAGAGGACAACCTGGGCACTGCTGTTGTCGTTGGCGATCACCACCCCATCGGTGGCGGCCACCAGGTCGTTGAGCTGATTGCGATCGAAGCCCATCACCGCAGTCATGGCGCCGCCCCTTGCCGCCGCCATCAGCACACTTCGCTTCAGGATGAGTACCAACGCCGTATGCGCATCCAGTACCCCGGCGGCATAGAGGCCAACGAACTCACCAAGACTGTGCCCAGAGACCAACTGGGCTGTGCGTCCCTGGCGCCTGAGCTCGTCGACCAGAAGGCTTTCAACAACGAACAGGGCCAGCTGGGTGTTGCGGGTTCGGTTCAGGTCTCCGAGAACTCCATAGCGGCTCTCCTCCTGCCCCTGGCAGATCGCCAGTAGGTCGCGGCCCAGCAGCTCCGAGGCCTGCCCGAAGCGCTCGCGGGCGCCGGCCAGATCCAGAACCCCATCGGCCATCCCCACCTTCTGGGAACCCTGGCCAGGAAACACCCAGGCAATACCCATGCCGTTGCTGCGCGTGCGATCGGCAGGAGATTACGGCGGTGCTGTTCACCGAGAACCAAACCAGGGCTGCCGCCTGCAGGCGAGCCGCAGCGGTGTGACCCCGAGGTGACCGGGCTCAGCCCTGGGGACCGCTCCAGCGCAGCAGGGCCCCGCCCCAGCTGAGCCCGGCACCGAAGCCACTGCTGGCCAGCCGGTGACCGGGCTTGACACGACCATCGCGCACGGCTTCATCAAGCATCAGCGGAATTGTTGCGGCTGAGGTGTTGCCATAGCTGGCCAGGTTGCTGAGCACCCGTTCCGGAGGCACCTTGAAGCGCTCGGCCACCGCATCGAGAATGCGTTGGTTGGCCTGATGCAGCAGCAACCAGTCGAGCTGGTTGGCCTCGGTGCCACAGGCCTCCAGCACCTCAGCCAGCACGGCGGGCACTTCCCGCACGGCGAACTTGTAGACCTCCTGGCCGTTCATGTGGATCGGCGCGAAGCCGCCGCGCTGGGCCGAGAGATTGCCGAGCAGGGCCTGGCGTTGATCGGTCTGGGCGAGGGTGAGGCAGCCGTTGCGGCTGCCATCGGAGCGCATGCGAAAGCCCAGCAATCCGTTGGCGTCGGCATCGCAGGCCTCCACGGCCACGGCTGCGGCCCCATCCCCGAACAGCACGCAGGTCCGGCGGTCATCCCAGTCCACCCAGCGGCTGAGCTGGTCAGCGCCGATCACCAGGGCCCGACGCACACTGCCGCCGGCGATGTACTGGGCCGCGGTGATCAGGGCGAAGAGGAAGCCGCTGCAGGCGGCCGTGAGATCGAAGGCCACGGCATTCCGAGCGCCCAGGCAGGCCTGGATGCGAGGAGCGGTGCCGAACAGGTCGTCGGGACTGGAGGTGGCCAGCAGGATCAGATCCAGGCTTTCCGGGCTCCAGCCGGCATGGGCAAGGGCGTGGGTGCAGGCCTCTGCGGCCAGGCTGGTGAGGGTTTCATCGGGGCCAGCGACCCGCCGAGAGCCGATGCCGGTGCGGGAGCGGATCCAGGCATCGTTGGTGTCGACCCGCTCGCTCAGCGCGGCATTGCTGACACTGGCTGCCGGCAGGGCACTGCCGCAGCCCACCAGGGCCATGCCCGGACGTTCCGCTGCCCGGCCCAGGCCATCCGCCGACATGCCCAGGGATTCACCGCTTGCCCCGAACGCCACGTGATCAGACCACGATTGGGCTCAGTCAATCACAGGCTGCTGCCGTTGCTGCTTCGGCCTGGACCTGGCTGGCGCCGAGCGCATGGAGGTCGTCCATGACGCCGTGGCTGGCGGCCGAATGGGCCAGGCGCAGGGCGCTCAGCACCGAGAGGGCCTTGCTGCTGCCATGGCCGATCACACAGACCCCATCCACCCCCAGCAGCAGAGCGCCGCCGTGCTCGGCATGGTCGAGACGCTTCTTGATGCGCACCAGGTTGCTGCGCAGAAAGGCTGAGCCCAGCTTGCCGCGGCGGCCGCGGGGCAGCTCGGCGCGCAGCACATCCAGCAGCACGCTGCCCACCGATTCAAGGAATTTCAGCAGCACATTGCCGGTGTACCCGTCGCAGACGACCACATCGAAGTCGCCGGAGAGGATGTCGCGCCCTTCGCAGTTGCCGGCAAACACAAAGCGCTCGTCGCCGGCCAGCAGCGGGTAGGTGCGCAGGCAGAGGTCGTTCCCCTTGCACTCCTCCTCTCCGATGTTCACCAGGCCGACCCGGGGGCGGGCCACCTGCAGCACGTCGCGGCTGTAGATGTTGCCGAGCAGGGCGAACTGGTGCAGCCATTCGGGCTTGCAGTCCATGTTGGCGCCCACGTCCAGCACCAGCACCTGCTGGCTGGGGTCCTTGGTGGGGAACAGGGCGCCGATGGCGGGGCGATCGATGCCCTTGAGCCTGCCGAGGCGAAAGATCGCCGAGGCCATCACGGCACCGGAGTTGCCGGCGGAATACACGGCGGTGGCCTCGCCGCGCTTGACCAGATCCATGGCCAGGTTGATGCTGGCGTCGCGCTTGCGCCGCACCACCGTGGCTTCCTCGTGCATGCCCACGGAGGGGCCGCTGGACACCAGGTCGATCAGGCCCCGCTCCGTCGCGCTGGCGAGGGCGTCCTGCAGCCCCAGCTCAGCCACGGCCCGTTGCAGGGGCTCGGTCTCTGCCACGAAGCGCACCCGCAGAGGCAGCAGCTCCACGGCACTGAGGCAGCCCTCAAGAATCGGACCGGGGGCTTCGTCGCCGCCCATGCCGTCCACCGCCACCCAGAGCCGCTCGGTATCGGCGATCTCGGCCGCCATGCCCGCCTGGCCCTGCTGCAGCCGCCGCAGGGGGTCGAACACCAGGGGGGTGAGCACCGTGCCCGCCACGGTGCCGGCGCCGGAGACCACCGATCCGGCCATGGTCCCCGCCATCGAGCCGGCTGCACCGGCCACGTTGCCGGCGACGCCCACCACGGACCCGGCCACGTTGCCGGCGGCGGTGGCCGTGCCGACCACGCGAGTCACGGTCGCATTGCGCCGGTACCAGACCACCAGTCGCCGGATCGCCCGGCTGGGTTTGGCTCGGCTGGTTCGAGGCCGCAGAGGGCCCGGAACCGTGTTGTCAGCTTCCTTCGGAGGCAACGGCGTCAACGATGCGCTGGAACAGATACCCGGTGCCCCGTGCCGTGAGGATCAGCTCGGGATTGGCGGGATCGTCTTCCAGTTTGGAGCGCAGCCGGGAGATATGGACATCCACCACGCGGGTGTCCACGTGACGCTCCGGGGTATACCCCCACACCTCCTTGAGGATCTCGCCGCGGCTGAACGGCTCGCCTGAGCGGCTCACCAGCAGCTCCAGCAGGCTGAACTCCATGCCGGTGAGCCGGATGCGCTCATCGCCCCGGTAGACCTGGCGCTTGTTGGTGTCGATGCGCAGTTCGCCCACCTGGATCACCCCCGAGTTGGGGATGCCCGCCACCGCTTCCTTCTCGACACGCCGGAGCACGCAGCGGATGCGTGCCTCGAGTTCCTTGGGGCTGAACGGCTTGACCACATAGTCATCGGCGCCGAGTTCGAGGCCGGTGATGCGGTCGGCCACGTCGCCCAGGGCCGTGAGCATCACGATCGGTACATCCGATTCCTTGCGCAGCTCCTGGCAGACGCCGTAGCCATCCAGCTTCGGCATCATCACGTCGAGCACCACCAGATCGGGTGTGACGCGTCGGAAGCTTTCAAGCGCCTCGACACCGTCACAGGCGGTGACCACCTGATAGCCGATCATCGACAGGCGGGTCTCCAGGATCCGTCGGATGCTGGCCTCGTCATCCACGACGAGGATGGTTTCCTTGGCGGGGGACGAAGCCGTCATCGCAGCGTCACCACAACCGTCATCACAGAGGCACTCGCCATTGAGCGGCATCTACATCCGATCAGCACTACTGAAAAGGCCAGAGGTCCACTCCGTTCACTGAAAGCCACCATTCGTCACAGATCGAGTTGAAGCGATGGCCCTGGGGCGCCCGTCCACCCACTACGTCTGCAGCAGCTGCGGCGCCCGCACGCGCCAGTTCTTCGGCCGTTGCGCGGCCTGCGGCAGCTGGAACACCCTGGTGGAACAGGCGGTACCGGCAGCTGATTCACGGCGGCGCCGGCCGGTGCCCCGCTCCGGTGGTGGCCCTGCAAGCCACGGTGTGGCCGAAGACTGGAATGGGGCGGATGGAGAGGCTGCCGCCACCGGCAGACCGCGGCGTTCGGAGCCGATCCATGCGGTGGGGGAACGGCCCCTGCAGCGGCTCAGCAGCGGCTACATCGAACTCGACCGGGTTCTCGGTGGTGGCCTGGTGCCGGGATCGCTGGTGCTGCTGGGGGGCGATCCCGGCATCGGCAAATCGACCCTGCTGCTGCAGAGCGCCCGGGCGATGGCGGATCGCTGCTCGGTGCTCTACGTCAGTGCCGAGGAATCGGCCCAGCAGGTGAAACTGCGCTGGCGGCGCCTGGCCGAAGTGGCGGCCACCAGCGGTGAGGGCAGAAGCGAGCCTCAAGGGTCTGGCGGGGCTGACCGGAACGTGCTTCAACTCCTCTCGGAAACCGATCTGGAGCTGGTGTTGCAGGAGCTGGAGGCACTGCGGCCGGCGGTGGCAATCATCGACAGCATCCAGGCCCTGCACGACGGCGAACTCAGCAGCGCCCCGGGGTCGGTCGCGCAGGTGCGGGAGTGTGCCGCGGCCCTGGCCCGCATCGCCAAGCGCCAGGACACGGCACTGCTGCTGGTGGGCCATGTGACCAAGGAGGGCATGTTGGCGGGGCCCAAGGTGCTGGAGCATCTGGTTGATGCCGTGCTCACCTTCGAGGGGGACCGCTTCGCCAGCCACCGGCTGCTGCGTGCCGTGAAGAACCGCTTCGGCGCCACCCACGAACTCGGTGTTTTCGAGATGCAGGGCCGCGGCCTGGCGGAGGTGAGCAACCCCAGCGAACTGTTCCTGGGCAGCCAGGAGCCCAGCCCGGGCACCGCCACGATCGTGGCCTGCGAAGGCACCCGCTCCCTGGTGGTCGAACTGCAGGCCCTGGTGAGCACCACCAGCTACGCCAGCCCACGGCGCACCGCCACGGGCATCGGCACCAATCGCCTCCATCAGATCCTGGCGGTCCTGGAGAAGCACCTCTCCCTGCCCTTGTCGCGCTTCGACTGCTACCTGGCCGTGGCCGGCGGCCTCGAGGTGGAGGAGCCGGCGGCGGACCTGGGGGTTGCTGCCGCGGTGGTGGCCAGCTTCCGCGACCTCACCCTGCCGCCTGGAACCGTGCTGATCGGTGAGCTGGGCCTGGGCGGCCAGTTGAGACCCGTGGGGCAGATGGAGCTGCGTCTGCAGGAAGCGGCCCGCCTCGGGTTCCGCCGAGCGGTGGTGCCCAGGTCCGGCGGCCTGGGGGGGCTGGCGGCCGGACTGGATCTGCAGCTGCTGGAGGCGGGCAACGTGGCCGAAGCGCTGGTGGCGGCCCTGGGCTCGCACCCCACCCAGGAGCAGCCGTTCTGAGGGTCGCGCGTCTGAGGGGCCTGCGGAGGCTCAGAAGTACACGTCCACGTTGCTGCGACCCGACGACTTCAGCCAGTTCTCGATGTCCAGGTAGCCGCCGGGGTAGAGCCGCACCGCCTTGCCCCAGTAGTCGGCGGCCTGGTCAAGCCAGCGGTCTGCCGCGTCCTGGTCGCCGGCTTCCGCCGCCAGACGGCCCCACTTCTCATAGATCAGACCCATGTTCTTGAGGCAGGAGGGGGAGTTGGGGTTGGCGTCGAGCGACTGGCGGTAGTACTCGAGCGACTTCTCCTCCTCGCCGTTGCTCATGTAGATGATCGCCATGTTCTTGAAGATCTCGCCCCGGTCCACGGCGTTCTCCTCGAGCTTGAGGGCTTCCTCGTAATTCTCCAGGGCCTCGGCATAGTCACCGTCGTTCTGGGCCGAGAGGCCATCGCGGTAGTACACATAGGCTTCCTTGGCCTTGGGATCGATCGGCATCAGCTTCACGATCAGATCGGCCATCACCGTGAAGCTCTTGTCGATGAAGTTGTCGTTGCGCTGGCTGCGGGGCACGGCTGGATCCTGGTCTGCTTGCCACCATCCTGCATGGTTTCGCTGACGGCCCGGCGCTTTGGCCCAGGGCTGGAGAGTGGGCTGCCTAGCCTGCCTGTACTGCCTCTGGATCGTGAGCGATCGGTCTGCATCGACCAGCGCCCCTGCAGCGCCTGGTACGTCCGATGGGGCGGAATCGCCCGCCCTCGAGCCGCTGCTGCTGGAGGTGGAGGGCATGAAATGTGGCGGCTGCGTGCGGGCGGTGGAGCGCCGCCTGCTGGAGCAGCCGGGCGTATGCCAGGCCAGCGTCAATCTGCTCACCCGTACGGCCTGGGTGGGGCTGGATCCAGGCGCAACCTCAGACACCCTGCCAGCGCTGCAGGCCAGCCTGCTGGGCCTGGGCTTCGCGGCCAGTCCTCGCTTGTCGGTGGAGGCCCTGGATCGCCGCGACCAGCGGGAGCAGGAGCACTGGTGGCGCCAGTGGCGGCAACTGGTGGTGGCGCTGCTGCTGGTGCTGGTCTCCGGCCTTGGACACCTGGCCATGGTGGGTGGCCTGCCTGAGCGCCTCACCGCCGCAGGAGCGCCGCTCGCAGCACTGATCGACCCGGGGGTGCACGCGGTGGTGGCCACCGTGGCTCTGCTTGGGCCTGGCCGGCCGATCCTGCTGCGGGGTCTGCGGGCCGCCCTGGCCGGGATGCCCAGCATGGACACCCTGGTGGGGCTGGGGGTGGCCAGTGCCTACGGCGCCAGCCTCGTGGCCTATCTCCACCCCACCAGCGGCTGGCCCTGTTTCTTCAACGAACCGGTGATGCTGCTCGGCTTCGTGCTGCTGGGCCGCTTTCTGGAGGACCGGGCCCGCCAACGCACCGGTCGGGCGATCGAGCAGTTGGCCCGCCTGCAACCCGAAACGGCCCTGCTGTTGCTCGGCACCGATGCGCCCCGGCCGGTGCGGGTGGGGGGGCTGCGGCCCGGCGATCGGGTCCGGATCCTGCCCGGCGATCGGGTGCCCGTGGATGGGGTCGTGCGAGACGGCGCTTCGGCGGTGGATGTGTCCAGCCTCACCGGCGAGCCCCTGCCTGTTCAGGCCGAGGCCGGCACGCAGCTCGATGCCGGCAGCCTCAACCTGGAGGCGCCCCTGGTGCTGGAGGTGGAGCGCAGCGGCAGCGACAGCGCCATCAGCCGCATCGTCCATCTGGTCGAGCAGGCCCAGGCCCGCAAAGCGCCGATCCAGGGCCTGGCCGACCGGGTGGCCGGGCGCTTCGCCGGCGTGGTGGTGCTGCTGGCGCTCGCCACGTTTCTGTTCTGGTGGCAGTGGGGTGCATCTCTGTGGCCGCAGGTTCTCCAGGCCGCGTCCCATACCGGCGCCAGCCCCCATGCGGCCCATGCCGCCCTCGGCATGGCCGCCGACACCCCCTTTGCCCTGGCCCTGCAGCTGGCGATCGCCGTGCTGGTGGTGGCCTGTCCCTGCGCCCTCGGCCTGGCGACCCCCACCGCGATCACGGTGGGCTCCGGTCTGGCGGCCAGCCGGGGCTTGCTGTTCCGCGGTGGCGATGCGATCGAGGTCGCCGCTTCCCTGCACGGTGTCCTGTTCGACAAGACCGGCACCCTCACGCTGGGCCGGCCCCTGGTCAGCGCGGTCTGCCCGCTCAACGCCCCTGCGGATGGCGCGGCAGCGGATCGCTTGCTCCAGCTCGCCGCAAGCCTCGAACAGCACACCCGCCATCCGCTCGCCCACGCCCTGCTGCAGGAGGCCGAGCGCCGCGGACTGGCGTTGCTGCCAGTGGCCGAGACCCGAACCCTCAGTGGTGACGGCGTCGAAGGGATGTTCGTCAGCGAGGAGCAGGGACTGCGGGTGCGGGTGGGCCGACCCGCATGGCTGGCAGCAACCGGCGTGGCCATGGAGGGCCTGGACCGCAGGGTCCAGGCCCTGGAGCGTCAGGGAGCCAGCGTGCTGGCCGTGGCGGAGGGAACCGTGCCGCTCGGCCTGGTGGCGGTCGAGGATCAGCCCCGCAGCGATGCCCTGCAGACCCTGGAGCAGCTGCGGCATCAGCGGCTGCGGCTGGGCCTGCTCAGCGGAGACCGGCGATCCGCCGTCAACCGCCTGGGCCAGCGGCTCGGACTGACCGCCGAGGAACTGGCCTGGGAGCTGCGTCCTGAGCAGAAGCTGGAGCGGATTCTTGAAGCGCGCCAGCTGGGGCCGGTGGCGATGGTGGGAGACGGCATCAACGACGCCCCGGCCCTGGCCGCCGCCGATCTCGGCATCGCGGTGGGCACCGGCACCCAGATCGCGCAGGACACGGCCGATCTGGTGGTGCTGGGCGATCGGTTGAACGGGGTGGTCGAGGCCCTGACGATCGCTCGCCGAACCATGGCGACCGTGCGGGCCAACCTGGCCTGGGCCTTCGGCTACAACCTGATCGTGCTGCCGATCGCTGCCGGAGCCCTGCTGCCCGGCTTCGGCATCGTGCTGACGCCGCCGCTGGCGGCCCTGCTGATGGCCCTCAGCTCGATCACGGTGGTGGTCAACGCCCTGCTGCTCTCCCCCTACATTCGGCCTTGACCGGCAGCGCCCGACCAGCTGGGACGGGAGAGGAGGGATAGGCCATGGAGCGCGGGCGGTTCCTGGTGTTCGAAGGCATCGATGGATGCGGCAAGACCACCCAGCTCGAAGCCCTGCGCCAGTGGTTGCCTGGCTCCGGCCTGATGCCCACGGCGGCCCGCTTGCTGACGACCCGCGAACCAGGGGGCACTGCGCTGGGCCTGGCCCTGCGCCAGCTGCTGTTGCATCCACCCGACGATCAGGCGCCCTGCAGTGAGGCCGAGCTGTTGCTCTACGCGGCCGATCGAGCCCAGCACGTGCAGCAGTGCCTGCAACCGGCTCTGGCCGCCGGCGACTGGGTGCTCAGCGATCGCTTCAGCGGATCCACCGCCGCCTATCAGGGCTATGGGCGTGGCTTGCCCTGGGATCAGATCCTGCCGCTGGAGCGGATCGCCACCGGTGGCCTGCAGCCCGATCTCACGCTCTGGCTGGATCTGCCCCTGGCGGCGTCGCTGCAGCGCCGTGGAGGTCGCCCTGCAGACCGGATCGAGGCCAGCGGCGAAGCGTTTCTGGCGAGGGTGCAGGCCGGTTTCCGCCAACTGGCGCTGGAACGGGGCTGGTGCAGGCTGGATGCCGCTGGTTCCCCCGACCAGGTGACGGCGGCCTGCCGGGCCCTGCTGGAAAGCAGGTTCGGCCCGCATGGCTGACCTGTTCGCCGATCTGATCGGGCAGCCGCAGGCCGTGGTCCTGTTGCAGGCGGCGCTGGAACGTCGCCGCCTGGCACCGGCCTATCTGTTCGCCGGGCCGGAGGGCGTGGGTCGGCGGCTGGCCGTGCTGCGCTTTCTCGAGGGAGTGCTGGCGGGGCCGGAGGGATCAGCCTCGGTGCGGCGGCGCCTGGCGCAGGGAAACCATCCCGACCTGCTCTGGGTGGAACCCACCTATCAGCACCAGGGTCAGCTCTTCACAGCGGCCCAGGCACGCGAGCAGGGCCTCAGCCGCCGGGCCTTGCCGCAGTTGCGGCTCGAGCAGGTGCGCGAGCTGACCCGCTTTCTGGCACGCCGGCCGCTGGAGGCGGACCGCTGCCTGGTGGTGGTGGACACGGCCGAAGCGATGGCGGAAGGAGCCGCCAATGCTCTGCTCAAGACCCTGGAGGAGCCCGGCGACAGCCTGCTGGTGCTGATCAGCGCGGCGCCGGAACAACTGCTCAGCACAATCCGCTCCCGTTGCCAGCAGGTTCCCTTCGCGCGGCTCTCACCGGCCCTCCTGGCCCAGGTGCTGGCCTCCTTGCCACCAACGCCACCCGACGATCCACCGATGGCCGATCCCCCCGGACTGCTCGACCTGGCGGCCGGCTCGCCTGGAGCCCTGCTGGAGCATCGTCGCCAGTGGCAGGCGCTGCCCGCTGGCGTGGCCGAGCGGCTGCTCGACCTCAGGCCCGATCCGCTTGAGGCCCTGGCTCTGGCCAGGGATCTGACGGAGGCCCTGGACGCCGAGCAGCAACTCTGGCTGCTGGACTGGTGGCAATGGCAGCTGTGGCATCGCCATCACCAGCCCCAGAGCCTGGGGCGGCTTGAGCTGTTGCGTCGCCAGCTGCTGGCCTATGTCCAACCTCGGCTGGCCTGGGAGGTGGCTCTGCTGGATCTGGGCCTGCAGCAACGAGGCCTGCTCGGACAGGGCAGCGAGGAGAGGATCAGGCCGAGGCCCGTTCCTGGCGCCGCTGCTCCCGCGTCTCATTGATCAGTGCCTGGACCTGCAGCAACTGGTCTCCGATGGGAAGCTCCAGGCAGTAGCCGGCGCCATAGATAGTCTTGATGAAGCGAGGCTTGCGTGGATCTGGCTCAAGCTTGGTGCGCAGATGGCGCACGTGCACCCGAATGGTTTCGATGTCGTCGTCGGGCTCGTAGCCCCACACCTCCTTGAGAATGAGTGAAGGGGAGACGGTCTGGCCATGGCGCTGCAGCAGGCAGTGCAGCAGTTCGAACTCGAGGTGGGTGAGCCTTACCGGCTGATCGAACCAGATCGCCTCAAACCGCTCCGGCACCAGGGTCAGGCTGCCGTAGCTGAGGATTTCGGTCTGCTTGGTGGAGAGGGGGGCACGGTCGGTGCGGCGGAGCAGCGCCTTGACCCGCACCATCAGCTCCTCAAGATCAAAGGGCTTGGTGAGGTAGTCATCGGCGCCGGAGTTGAAGCCGCTCACCTTGTCCTTGATGCCACCCAGAGCTGTGAGCATCAGGATCGGGATCCGGGCGGTGCGCTCGTCCCGTCGCAGGCGCTGGCAGAGGGTGAGGCCGTCCACCTTGGGCAGCATCAGATCCAGCAGGATCACGTCAGGGGTGACCTGGACGGCCAGAGCCTGACCCTTGATGCCGTCCTCGGCGCGATGGACGTCAAAGCCGCTGTGCTCCAGATGGCCGGCCACCAGCTCACGCATGTCGCTGTCGTCTTCGATCAGCAGGATGCAGGGCTTCATGGATGGAGCGGAGGCGTGGGTGATTGCAGAAGAACGCTGGAGCGGGAGCCTGTCCAAAGGGACTGGACACGACTGGAATCCGGTCAGGGATCCTTGCCCGGAGTTGATGGCGCTGGCGGGGGGGCCTGCGACAGGCAAGGAAGGGACCGGGTCGCAGTTTCGGTTGTGGCTGAATGAAAGCGGCGCCATCCTCCCAGAGAACCAGTGCCCGGAACCTCTGACCGCTGTAGGGAGTGCTTCATGGCCGACGGCCCCTGCTGGGCAGGACTTGACACGGCGGGACTGACCAAAAAAAGCCGAAGCAAACGCTTCGGCTTCAGAACAACAACTCCCCGGGCGGGATTCGAACCTGCGACCAATCGGTTAACAGCCGACCGCTCTACCGCTGAGCTACCGAGGATTGGGACCACGAGAAACTACCCCGCAGCCTTGCCCCCTTGCAAGGGGGCAAGGCTGCGCCGCAGGCTTGCACCGCTCTGCCAGGGGCCGGCATGGCCCTGTTCCACCAAGGCAGCGCCGTTGCAGGCGGCCAGTTCCTCCAGCCGGTGGGTGATCCAGAGTGCCGTCAGCTTTGGCTCGGATCCGGTGCACAGGCTGTGGATCAGCTCCAGCACACCACGTTGGCTGTCTGGATCCAGCAATGCCGTTGGTTCGTCCAGCAACAGCAGCTGAGCACCGCTGGCCAGGGCGCCGGCGATCGCCAACCGCTGCTTCTGGCCGCCGCTGAGGGTATGGATCGGCCGGGAGGCCATGCCGGCCAGTCCCACCTGCTTCAGGGCTTGCTCCACCCGCTCGCTGCGCTCGATCGAGGAGAGATCCTGGGGCAGCCCCAGCTGCAGATCACTGCCACAGCTGGGCAGCAATAGCTGGTGGTCAGGGTTCTGGAAGACCAGTGCCGTGCGGTCGGGGCGCCGGATCTGTCCGCCGGAGGGCTGCAGAAGGCCGGCAATCAGCCGCAGCAGCGTGCTTTTGCCACTGCCATTGCTGCCCACCAACATCCAGAGCCCCGGACGGGGAATGACGAGCTGGCAGTGCTGCAGGGCCACGTGGCCATTCGGCCAGGTGAAGCACAGCCGCTCGACAGTCAGAGGCGGCTCTGCTCCGCTGGGGTGGTCGGCTTCGGTGCGCAACGGTGCAGCGGTCAGGGGGGACGTGAAGGGCTTCAGCCCTCGAAGCTGAAGCCCGGCCGCCGGGAACCGCCGCCCGTGGCCGACTTCTCGTACATCTGCACGGCCACCAGTTCGCTGCTCAGCAGGCTGATGCGCTTGTCCTCCTCCTTCTCGCAGTGGAGTTCAAGCAGCCGTGGCTGGCCGCTTTCAAGGGTCTGCTTCACCTCGGCATAAAGAGCCTGGGCAGCCTCCAGCTCCTTGCGCTGCACCGCGACGGGCATGGGGCTCAGCTTCAGGGACAGCTCGACGACGTACACGCGCGTGGATCGGTGGAAGCCCACTCTGGCGAATCGCCAGCACCAACCGAAGACTGAGTGCTTGTACTCATCCGGTTCTTAAGGGAAGCGAAAGTGGGCGCGATTCGCCAGCGAGGCCCGTACGATGGGCTTGTAAAGCTTCGTAAAGCCCTTTATGACGATCGCTGCAGGGCGTCTGCCGCAGCGGGGATGGTTCGACGTCCTCGATGACTGGCTCAAGCGCGACCGCTTCGTATTCGTGGGGTGGTCCGGTCTGCTGCTGTTCCCCACCGCCTACCTGGCGCTGGGCGGCTGGCTCACCGGCACCACCTTCGCCACCTCCTGGTACACCCACGGCATCGCCAGCTCCTATCTGGAGGGCTGCAACTTCCTCACCGCCGCCGTCAGCACCCCCGCTGACGCCATGGGCCACAGCCTGCTGCTGCTCTGGGGCCCCGAGGCGCAGGGCGACTTCGTGCGCTGGATTCAGCTCGGTGGCCTCTGGCCGTTCGTGGCCCTGCACGGCGCCTTTGCCCTGATCGGCTTCATGCTGCGTCAGTTCGAGATCGCCCGTCTGGTGGGCATCCGTCCTTACAACGCCATCGCCTTCTCCGGTCCGATCGCGGTGTTCGTCAGTGTCTTCCTGATGTACCCGCTGGGCCAGAGCAGCTGGTTCTTCGCGCCCTCCTTCGGGGTGGCGGCGATCTTCCGCTTCCTGCTGTTCCTGCAGGGCTTCCATAACTGGACCCTGAATCCCTTCCACATGATGGGAGTGGCCGGCATCCTCGGCGGTGCTCTGCTCTGTGCCATCCACGGCGCCACGGTGGAGAACACCCTGTTTGAGGATTCCGAGCAGGCGAACACCTTCAAGGCGTTCGAGCCCACCCAGGAAGAGGAGACCTACTCGATGGTCACCGCCAACCGCTTCTGGAGCCAGATCTTCGGGATCGCCTTCTCCAACAAGCGCTGGCTGCACTTCTTCATGCTGTTCGTGCCGGTGATGGGTCTGTGGACCAGCAGCATCGGCATCATCGGCCTGGCCCTCAACCTGCGTGCCTACGACTTCGTGTCGCAGGAGATCCGCGCCGCTGAGGACCCCGAATTCGAGACCTTCTACACGAAGAACATCCTTCTGAATGAAGGTCTGCGGGCCTGGATGGCCCCGGCCGACCAGCCGCACGAAAACTTCGTCTTCCCTGAAGAGGTTTTGCCTCGCGGCAACGCTCTCTGATCCCTCCACCAGGCTTCAGGATTTGCTCGATCCAAGGTGTCCCTCAGCGGGGCACCTTTTTTCTTGGCTAGAATTCACCTGTTCTGGCAGCAGTGGTGTGGCAGGTTCCCTCCTCCGGGAGAGTATCCGCCGAAGGCATCGCCGGCTGTCATCCATCCCCGAGGAGGAGGTGTCCATGAGTCCCAGTTGTTCGACCCAGGGTCTGCTGATCGCGGAGAACGCCGGCTGATCGCGGCGCCACCCCCTTGATCAAACGGTTCCGCGCCAAGAGCGGACCCGGCGAGAGCCCCCGGATGCCTCTAAGGCAGCCGGGGGCATCGTTTTGATTCACTGATATGGCCACCCCCGTCTTGTCCCCGAAACGCGGTAAGGCTGATGAAGAACCGCCCTTGAGGACCTATCCTGCTTCAAGAGCGGCCGCGCCGAACGGTGATGAATCTGTTTCGGTACGTTCGCTGGTTATACAGCTGCAGCGGTGGACCGAGATCCTGGAGGCTTACGCTGCAGGTCACCTACTCCGGACTTTGCTCACTGGTTCCACCACTGTTCATCACCTTTGTGATCTCCTTGCAGAAGCAGATCATTGACAAGGGTGGGAGTATCAACAGATCAGACCTGAAGGCTCTGGGAATTGCAACAGCCTTTGCGTTGGTGCTGCTGATCAGTCGTGCCCTTGTGACCAGAAGCACCGACGACGAGCTGAGCCAACAGCGGAGTCAGTATTTTGAAGCGATGCTGGAAAGGTATGTGATCAGTCATCGGGCCCGGACCTCCACCAGCAGTGAGATTGAGCTCGATCTCGAAAGGCTCGACAGGGTCTCCAACTTGTTGGGTCGCCAGGCCTATCTGGTGAGGGGGCAGGGTCTATTAGAAGTCTGTCCCAATAGGTCTGGCGGTGGCGCCCCGCCTACGGTGACCTGCGCGGGACCCGCTCTTGACCCTTGGCCTCTGAGCCCGCCGCCAACCCTGCTGCAGCAGGCGATCTGATCAGCTTTCTCCTGGTGCTGCCGGACTGCCGGATGCGCCGCGGCATCCGCTTCCCCCAGTGGTGGATGCTGCTGGTGGCCATCCTGGCGATCCTCAGCGGCCAGGGATCGCTGGTGGGCATGGAGCGTTTTGCAAAGCGCCACCGGCAGACGCTCAACGAGCTGTTGGGCACTGACTTCGGCAAGTCGCCGTCTGACTCCACCTTTCGGCTGCTGCTGGCCCAGCTGGATGTGGCGGGCTTTGAAACCCTCCTGCGTGACTGGATGGCGGCCCAGCCGGGCGTGGCCGAGGGGCTCGACACCCTGGTCTGTGATGGCAAGACGCTGCGGGGCTCCATCGCTGAAAACACCTCTGGCGCAGCGAAGTTCATTGCCCAGGTGAGCCTGTACTCCCAGACGCTGGGCGTGGCGATCGCCCAGACCACCTACGCCACCGATACCGGTGGCGAAATCCAGGCGCTGCGCCAGCTGCTGGAGGCGGTGGAGCTTGAGGGTGTGCTGGTGCAGGCCGACGCGCTACAGGCGAACCGCCCTTTTTCCTCTATCTCGCCCAGCGCGGCGCCGACTTCCTGATCGCCGTCAATCACAGCCGCCGCAAGGGGTTTCGGCTGATCAGAGACCGGCTCACCTATGGCCGGCGAATCCCGTGGCGCACCAGCAGACGGGAAGTGAAACGGGGCCGTGACATCACCTGGACCCTGCGGGCGATGCCCGCACCGGAGTGGGTGGTGGAGCAGTGGCCGGGCAGCGCCACGATCATCGCCGTGCGCAGCCACGGCATCCGTGATGGCAAGCCGACGGATGAGACCCGTTACTACGTCTCGAGTCTGCGAACCGGAGCCAAGGCCCTGTTGCGGCACGTCAGAGACCGGTGGTCGATTGAGAACAGCTGGCACTGGGTGCGCGATGTGGCGCTACCGGAAGACGGCCACCGCTACCGGGAGGACAACGGCGTCCAGATCCTGGCCACCCTCCGCAGCCTGGCGATCAATGCCCTGCGGCTCGATGGGATCTGGTCGATCACCGAGGCCATCGCTGCCCTCGCGCACGACATCAAGGGTCTGCTGAGGCTGCTGGGGTGACAGGAAGCCGCGAAGAAACAGCCATCAGGATGACTTCTAATAGGCCCTGGTAGTGCACCCCTGCGTCCGTGCTGGTTCGCTCGGGCTGGAACCAGCAGGGCATCGGAAAGGCACGGATCCTTGCTTCTGCCGTGGCATCGTCTGGATTCAGGCAGATGGTTTCCGGCATGGAGAGGCCCAGTTCCGTGACCAGCCGCATCACCTTGCTTCTGTTCGCCAGAAGCCTGGTGGCCTCCAGGCGCTGCGGATCGGGAAAGAATTCGTGCTCCTTCTGGCCGAAGCTGTGGCAGGAGAGGCTCTGGATGCCCTGGCAGGCGGTGTGGCTCAGTTCCATTCCCCAGATCACGTCCTGGGTTGGCTCCAATCCTGCTCGCCTGAAATGGCGGGTCACCATCGGATACAGCCCCTGGAGCTGCTTCGGCATCTGAATCCGATCCCCCTGCTCCGTCAGGGCCAGGGCCTGCGAGGCCACCTCCAGCGTCCTGTGGCGCGAGGTGGGCCCGAGGCTGCGTGCATCGTGGTGGAACAGACGCATCGAAGGGGAGTTCGGCTCTCGTGTCGGTGATGCCCTCAGTCCGGCGTTGTTCCGGATTCCCCTGTTCGGAGGAACGTCTTGATGTCTTGCCTGTCCCCTTTGCGGGTGGGGGCTCCTCGTTCCAACACCACCACGCCGTCATCGAGGGCACGGATGCCGTAGGTGCCCTTCTCGAGCATCTGCTGCACCCGTTTCACGGCCTTGCGGTATTGCTGCCGGTCCCCCGCGAAGGCCGCTCCGTAGCGCTGCAGCCAGTCGAGATCCACGGCGATCCACTCCACGGGCTGCTCCCTCCCCTGCCGGTCGCGGTAGGCCTGGGCATAGGGGAAGCGCACCAAGGCTTCACGGCGAGCCAGCAAGGGCACGAGCGGGGTGTTCGCCGCCACGGAGGCATCGGCGGGGATCACGGCCAGGGCGCGGCGGGCCGCCTGGCCGTGGCTCCACTTCTCCCATGGCGCCTGATGCACCCACGGCTGGATGCTGTCCGGGATCAGGAAGGAGAGGCTGCGGTTGGGGTTGGCCACTACCGTGAGCAGCAGCGACAGGCCGATCGCACCGATCCAGACGGCCCGGAACCGCCGCCGGTGGAACAGCCCGCCGTGGTTCTGCCACCAGTACACGGTGCCGCTGAACAGGCCAGGCACCACCAGGAACGTGTAGCGGAGGTTGATCGAGAGGGGGTTGTTCGTGCCCTGGGCCAGCAGCAGCCCCAGCAGCGGCAGGCCCATCAACAGCCAGGCGTCGATCGACACCAGCGGCACCAGGGCCAGCGGCAGGGTCTGGACCAGCAGATAGCGCAGTGTGTCCAGAGGGGGGCTCACCAGCTCCCGCAGCAGGATCAGGGGCTGGCGCAGCACCAGCAGCAGCACCTGCAGGCTGCTGGCCTGGTCGCGATCGCCGATGTACTGGCCGAAGTTCTCCACCATGAAGCGGCGGGAGGTGTCCTCGCTGAACAGCGGCATCAGCACATTGGTCACGAGCACCACCCAGCCCCCGCCCCAGGCCGCCAGGGCCAGGGCCAGGGGCCAGCGCTGCCGCTGCCGCACCGCCAGCCAGATCCCCACGCCCACCAGCAGCACCCCGGTGTCCTCCCGCACCAGGGGCATGGCCGCTGCGGCCAGCAGGATCTGCCAGCGGCAACGCCGCTCCAGCCCCAGCAGCAGCAGGAAAAACAGCAGCGGCAACTGGCAGAGGTCGGTGAAGTTGCCCCAGGTGGGGCCGATCACCGCGTTGGCGCCGTAGAAGCTGCAGGTGATCAGGGCCGCCAGGGCCGGCTCGAGCCGCAGCAGGGCGAGCCGGTGCAGCAGCAGACCGGCGCCGCAGACCAGGCTCACCTGCACCAGCGGCAGTGCCCACGGCCCCAGCAGCGCCACCAGCGGAATCCAGAGGGCCAGCACGGGCGTGAAGTGCTGGCCCAGCCGGTGGTAACCCACCGCCGGCAGTTCGTCGCCGTGCACCACGTTGGTGGAGAGCTGCGAGGAAAGGGTGCTCTCGAAGGGATGGCCCCTCCAGCCGTTGTGGAGCACCTGCAGGAAGATCCCCTGGTCGTAGGAGGCGGTGAGCACGCTCAGGCGCCACCACTGCAGCAGCAGGCCCACCACCAGGAAAACCCCGGCCGCGATCCACACCAGTCGCTGGGCCTGGCGTGTTCGCTTGTCGGGGGGCATGTCGATCGGCATGTCCATCTGCGTGGACTCAGGGGGGCGAGGGTTGGGAAGGGGAACCGGGCTCCGGTGGCCGTTCGCTCAGTGGCACCACATACCAGCTCTGCTGCGGCCAGGGGCAGGCGGCAGCCGGGCTGGGGCTGGCCTGGGCCTGCAGCCGGCAGAGGGTGGCCACCAGCTCCTGTTTCTCTTCCCCGTCGGGGAAGGGCCGGAAGCTCTCGATCGTTTCGAGGCTCCCCACCAAAGCCGTGGCGCCCTGCCGCCGCCAGCGGCGGATCGCCTTGGGGCTCACCTTGGCGGGGCTGGTGAGCCAGCCCTGGCGGCGGGCCAGGTTCAGCAGGGTGGGATCGGGACCGCTCACGGCCACGATCCTGGCCCCGGGTGGGGTCTTGGCCTGGATCGCCGCCGCCAGGGGGGCCAGCTGGCGCTGCTGCACCCGCTCCACGCGCCAGTAGTCGAGGCTGAGGATCACCAGGCTCGTGGCCATCAGCAGGCCGAGCAGGCCCAGGCGGATCCGGCGGCCCGCGGGCGTGGGCCAGCGCAGGGCCAGCTGCTCCCAGCCCAGGCCCATCAACGGGCAGGCGAACAGCATCAGCGGCAGCTGGTAGTACTCGTGCACGGCGCTGGAGCGGGCCACCACGGCCCCCGCCCCGAGCACACCGGCCAGGCCCACCACCAGGCTGCCGGCCCGCCGGCGGGGGGCCGCGGCGATGCCGAGCAGCAGCAGCGGCAGCCCCAGCACCGCCAGGTTGCGCAGGCTGATCCGCAGCAGCAGCTCACTCCAGTAGCGCCAGCCCAGCAGCGCAAGCGGGCTCACGCGGTCCGCATCCCCCCCCCAGAAGCCGAAGCTGAGGCCGCTGGCCTGGCCCAGCTGGTGGGCATGCCAGTACCAGAGCGCCGACACGGCCACGGCCGAGAGGGCGAACAGGCCTGCCGCCAGCCAGGGCCGGGGGCGGTTGGGGCGCTCGGCGCAGCCGCGCCACCACTGCCACAGCAGCGGCAGCCCGAGCCACACCAGCGGGAACACCTTGAGCAGGCAGGCCCCCGTGAAGCCGAGCCAGCACAGCAGCAGATCCGTCCAGCGCCGACCCTCCTGCCAGGCCAGCAGGCGCTCGAAGCTCAGGGCCGCCAGCAGCAGCAGCAGCGCCTCGGCCTGCACGCTGCGGCCGAAGTACACGCTGCTCGGCAGCACCGCATAGAAGAATCCGCCCCACCAGCCGGCGCCGGCACCGAGCAGCCGCGTGCCGATCCGGATCACCAGCCAGAGGGTGAGCAGGCTGCACACCACCGCCAGAGCGCGGGCCAGCCACTCGTGCACGCCGAACAGGCGGTAGAGCAGGGCAGTCAGATAAGGAGACAGGGGGAACTCGCTTTCCACATATCCGGGAGAGGCCCCGGCCCAGTCGATCTGAGGAAGCCAGAACACGAGGCCGTTCCCGGCGAAGTGGCGTGCCATGGCCGCCGTGTCCGCCTGACGCCAGCTGTGGACACCCACGATCGGCATCCAGAGCTGCACCAGCCGCAGCGCGGCACCCAGACCCAGAGGCAGCCAGGGACCCGGGTCTCTGGATCGGTGCATCCCCGGGGCTGGCAGCAGGCGCTCACCCTATGTCCAGAGCACCAGGCCGCTGGTCATTGCCCGGAGTGGCACAGCGGTGCTTGTGGGCTGCCGATCCAGTCGCCATCCTTCGGGTCGGCGCATTGCGCCCTTTGTGTGAGGACCCCATGAAACTCTTTAAGCAACTGCTGGTTGCTCCTGCGGCCCTTGGCTTGCTGGCCCCGATGGCCGCCAACGCCAACGAGCTCAACCTGGACGGCGTCAATCAGTACGCCTCCCAGGAGCAAGTCACCAGCATCAGCCAGTTCTCCGACGTTCGCCCCACCGACTGGGCGTATCAGGCACTCAGCAACCTGATCGAGCGCTACGGCTGCGTCGCCGGCTACCCGAACGGCACCTACAAAGGCGGCCAGGCCATGACCCGCTATGAAGCGGCGGCCCTGCTGAACGCCTGCCTCGACCGGATCACGGAAGTGACCGACGAGCTCAAGCGCCTGATGAAGGAGTTCGAGAAGGAACTCGCCGTGCTCCGTGGCCGCGTCGACGGTCTTGAGGCCAAAGTGGGCGAACTGGAAGCCAACCAGTTCTCCACCACCACCAAGCTGAAAGGTAAGGCCACCTTCGTTCTGGGTGCCAACAGCTTCAACGGCGACGCCACCTTCCTGCGGAACCAGTACCGCTCCGAACTGGGTGCCACCACCTTCAACTACGACGTTCAGCTGGACTTCGATACCAGCTTCACCGGCAAGGATCTGCTGCGCACCCGTCTGCGCGCCGGTAACTTCCGCGACACCACCTACCTGGGTGGCAACGAGTTCGCTCCCAACCCCCTGAGCGCCCTGGAAATCGCCTTCCAGGAAAGTGAGGCCTCGGATAACATCGTGGCGATCAACCGCCTGTTCTATCAGTTCCCGGTTGGCAGCGACTTCACCGTCACCATCGGTGGTCGCGTCCGTCAGGACGACATGCTGGCCATGTGGCCCAGCGTGTACCCCGCTGACACCGTGCTCGACTTCTTCACCTACGCCGGTGCGCCCGCTGCCTACAGCCTGAACCTCGGTTCCGGTGCCGGTATCTGGTGGCAGAAGAACGGCTGGAGCGTCAGCCTCAACTATGTGGCCGCAAACGGCAACGAAGGCAATCCCAACATCGGTGGTATTGGCACCGATGGTTCCGCCCAGACCGGAACCGCTCAGATTGGTTACGCCGCTGAGAACTGGGGCTTGGCCGTGGCCTACACCTATGCCAACGGCATCGGGTTCGCCTCCGGTACCCCCTTCGCCGTGGGCGTCAGCGAGTTCGGTGGTTTTGACAGCAGCAACTCCATCGGCATCAGCGGCTACTGGCAGCCTTCCCAGGCTGGCTGGGTTCCCTCGATCAGCGCTGGCTGGGGGCTGACGGGCTACAACTCTGAAGATGATGCCTTCGGTTTCGATGGTCTTCAGAGCCAGTCCTGGTACGTCGGCCTGCAGTGGGAAGACGTGTTCATCAAGGGTAATGCCGCCGGTATGGCCGTTGGCCAGGGTACCTTCATCACCAGCTTTGGTAATGACTCCGACATCAAGGATGCCCTTGGTGACACCCCCAACGACGGCAACTACGTCTGGGAGTGGTGGTACAAGTTCCAGGTGACCGATAACATCTCCGTCACCCCGGCCATCTACTACCTCAGCGCTCCTCTGGGTCAGCTCCAGAAAGTCAATGGCGATACCTTCAATCAGTTCGGCGGTCTGGTCAAGACCACCTTCAAGTTCTGATCAGGGCATGAGCTTGGCAGGGAGAATTGTTAACGCTTTTCTCCCTCCTTGTTCAGTTTGACTGACTTTCTCCGTCGATTCCATCGGCGCTAGCGCAGGCTCCTCACACACCATGCCTTGCTGCAATTAATGCGCCAGGATTTTCTTGCTTTGCAACCTGTGCTTTAAGTACCACGCACCCCGAGCATTCTTCCTTTCTTCGTTTTCCCTGTCCCGGTGAGCTTGTCTCGCCGGTTTTTTTGTGCTGATCTGATCTTGCGCTCGGAGCTCAGTCTGGTATCGCAGGGCACTCCGGTCTGTGCTCGCACTGCAGGCGCTCTGCTGTTGTTTCCGTCAGGATGTCGCGGCTGATCCATTGGATCGGCCCCCTCAATTTGGTGTGAGGATCTCGATGAAACCCTTCCAGAAATTTTTTCTGGCGCCAGCGGCCTTGGGTCTGCTATCGCCCCTGGCTGCCAACGCCAACGAACTCAACCTGGATGCCGTCAACCAGTACGCTTCCCAGGAGCAAGTCACTAGCATCAGCCAGTTCTCCGACGTTCAGCCCACCGACTGGGCCTATCAGGCACTCAGCAATCTGATCGAGCGCTACGGTTGCGTCGCCGGCTACCCGAACGGCACCTATAAAGGTGGACAGGCCATGACCCGCTATGAAGCGGCGGCCCTGCTGAACGCCTGCCTCGACCGGATCACTGAAGTGACCGACGAGCTCAAGCGCCTGATGAAGGAGTTCGAGAAGGAGCTCGCCGTGCTCCGTGGCCGCGTCGATGGCTTGGAGGCCAAGGTGGGAGAGCTGGAGGCCACCCAGTTTTCCACCACCACCAAGCTCTCGGGCGAAGCCACCTTCTTGCTGGGTGCTTACGCCTTTGGCGGTAGCGCTGGAGAGGCGCGCGATCTGGCTCGTGAAGAATATGGGGCCACTGTTTTTGTTTACGACGTTCGCCTGAACTTCGATACCAGCTTCACGGGCAAGGACCTGCTGAGAACTCGTCTGCGTGCCGGCAACTGGGCATCCAGCGCTTTCGATGGCCCTACCGATTTCCGCAGCCTGAAGTTCGATAAGTCGTTCGAGTCTGACGCTGGCCCTAACGTGGTTGATATCGACCGCTTGTACTACACCTTCCCGGTGGGCGACCAGCTCAAGTTTACTCTTGGTGCTCGAGCTCGTAATACAGAGCTCTTGGCTCTTAAGCCTGTTGTTTATAAGTCCGATCTCCTGGACTTCTTTACTGGCACCTTTGGCGCTTCGGGTACCTATAATAAGGAGACTGGCGCCGCAGTTGGTGCTATCTGGAAGCAGAAGGTGAAGAAGGGGAATCCCTACCTCGCGGCTGCGGTGAACTACGTCGCCAAGAATGCTGCCAATGGGAACCCTGGTGAAGGTGGCGTGGGGACCGACAACTCCGCAGCTTCCTTCATGGCTCAGCTGGGCGGGGCTGGTAAAAACTGGGGCTTAAGTGCCGCTTACCGCTATGGCCAGTGTGGTACTAATCTTCGCTCTGGTACCGGCTACACCTACCGTGCGTCCAGGGTGGGTTGCGATGATCTAGGCAATGGTGGTGGCAGCACCAACAACTTTGCTGTCAGCGCCTACTGGCAGCCCTCTGAGTCTGGCTGGGTCCCTTCGATCAGCGGTAGCTGGGGAATCAGTACCTTCAGCGACAGCTATAAAGTTGCCACCGATACCCAGGCTGCTCAGTCCTGGATGGTGGGTCTGCAGTGGAGTGATGTGTTCGTGAAGGGGAATAACGCGGGTATGGCCGTTGGTCAAGCTCCCTTCACTACCTCTGCCTTCAGCGATACCACCCCCCAAGACGGCAACTATGTCTGGGAGTGGTGGTACAAGTTCCAAGTCACCGACAACATCAGTGTGACCCCCGCGCTGGTGTATCAGAGCCGTCCTCTTGGTCAGAACACGCCCTCAGGAAAGAGTCTCGATTCCCTCGGCGGAGTGGTCCAAGTGGGCTTCAAGTTCTGATTGCCTGATTGCTTCACTCCTCACACATCACAAGTCGTTTGCCTCCCGCGTCAGCGGGGGGCTTTTTTTATGGGGCGCCCCTGTGCTGCCTGCGGTGAAAATGGAGCCTGATCCCGTGCCGTTGCCCTTGTCTGCGTTCCAGCCCGCCCGTGATCCCTACCAAGTCCTGGGGGTGGCCAGCTCCGCTAGTGCCGCCGAGATCAAGGCGGCTTACCGCGCTCTGGTGAAGCAACACCATCCCGACGCCGGCGGCGGCGACGACACGATCCTGGCCCTCAATGCGGCCTGGGAGGTGCTGGGCGATGGTGAGCGGCGCCGGTGCTACGACGGCCATCGCGGTCGGGGGGCCGCGGCAGCCAGCGGGACCGGTGGCGGCGCACGTCGAGCAGCCCCGCGCCGCGGCGACAAGGACGATGGACTGTTGCTGGCCTGGTTGCAGCAGGTCTATGCACCGATTGATCGCTTGCTCGGGCAGGTGATCAATCCCTTCCCAGCCCAGCTGCGGGAGCTGGCAGCGGATCCCTATGACGATCGCCTGATGGAGGCGTTCTGTGGGTTTCTGGCCCAGAGCCAGGCCAAGATCGAGAAGGTGGAGGCGCTGTTTGGGTCACTGCCCTGCCCATCCTCGGCAAAGGGCTTTGGCCTCAGCCTCTATCACTGCCTCAGCCAGGTGAAAGACGCCCTGCAGGAGCTGGAGCGCTACACCATGGGATATGTGGACGGCTATCTGCACGATGGCCGCGAGATGCTGCGGGAGGCCAAACAGCGTCGCAGCCTGTTGAAGCAGGAGCGGCGCCGCCTGGAACTCTGAGCTGGAACTCAGAGCTGGAACGCTGAGAGATACAGCCGTCGCTGGCTCAGGCGGCGTAGGCCTCGAGTTGATCCAGCCGCAGCCACACATCAGGAACGGGGCGGTTCCAGCGCAGCTGGGCGTACTCGCCCTTCACGAGCAGGATCTCGCCGGGCCCCGCAAAGAGGTAGTCAGGCGGTGCCGGATCGCTCGCCGTAGCCTCAAGGCTGCCGCAGTAGGCGGCCCGGTTCACCCGCACCAGGCTTCCCTTCTTCAACGGAGGTGGGCTGCTGGTGGTGTCGGTCATCGATTCAGCCATCGGTGGCTGCTGGACTCAGTCCACGCTAGGACCCCTGCAGCTCAACCACGCCCATGTCCCCCACTCTGGCCTTGCTGCTGGCCGTGTTTGGCGCCCTGATGCTGGTTGCCGTGCTGCTCGACGACATGGCGGCCCGTCTGCGGGTCCCTGGCGTACTGCTGGTTCTGGTGCTTGGTCTGCTCACCGATAACGATCTCGATGCCATCACCGGCCTTGAGGCCCAGCCGCTGCTCACCCTCGCCAGTGCTGATCAGATCGCCCAGGTCGCGCTTGTGCTGGTGCTGTTCTTCGGTGGGCTCACCACCAACTGGCGCGAGCTCCGGGCCGTGCTTCAGCCGGCCGCCCGGCTGGCAAGCCTGGGGTCATTGGTGACGGCCCTGTTGATCACGGGGGTGGTGATGGCCCTGGGCTCCCTGGCGAGCGACGAATCGCCGATGAGTTTCCCTTTGGCTCTGTTCGTTGGTGCGATGGTCTGCAGCACCGACGCTTCCGCCGTTCTGGCCCTGTTGCGCCCTCTGTCGGGGCGGTTGCCGAAGCGCCTGATCGATCTGATCGAGTGCGAGTCCGCCTTCAACGACCCCGTGGCGGTGGTGCTGGCCGGTGTGGCGATGGCGATGGCAGGAGCCGGCGGGGCATCGGGGCTGGCGACGCCCTCCTCCCTGGTCACTGAGGTGATGCGTCAGTTTCTGCTGGGAATCCTGTTGGGCTTTCTGGGCGGCAGCCTGGCCCGTCAGCTGCTGGCGGCGCGGCGTTCGCTCACCAGCCCGGCGCTGTTGGCTGTGGTGAGTCTGGCGGTGCTGATGTTGCTGGTGGGCGGGACCCAGCTGTTGGGCGGCAGTGGCCTGCTGGCGGCCTACATCGCTGGTCTGGTGCTGGGGAACAGCGCCGATTCCGAGCGGTTGGTGCTGGAGGAGGCCCACGCCGGCTTCGCCAAGATGGCGGAGCTGCTGCTGTTCCTCTGCATGGGACTGGTGGTGAGCGCCGATGCAGTGGTGGAGTCGTCCCTGCATGTGCTGGTGCTGTTCGGCTCGATGCTGCTGGCCCGCTGGCTGATGGTGGAACTGGTGCTGGCGCGTTCCGGCTTCCCCCGCAATTCCCGGCTGTTCATTTCTTTCTCTGGTCTGCGCGGCGCGGTGCCGATCGCCCTGGCGATCCAGGCCGCGGCCAGCTCCGTCCCCTGGGGGGATGCGATGCCTCCCCTGGCCCTGGGGGTGGTGTTGCTGGGCCTGCTGGGACAGGGTTTTCTGCTGGTGCCACTGGCGCAACGGCTGGGACTGGCCACCGCCGCGGAGCCGCCGCAGACCTAGCCTCGCGGCATTCCATCGCATCGATCGACGGGCGTGCGTTTGCTGTTGCTGGGTTGTTCAGGTTTCGTGGGGCGCGAGTTGGTCCCGTTCCTGCTGGAACTGGGCCATTCGATCGTGCTCGTGAGCCGCCAGGCCCAGCCGTTCCCCCATCTGCTCGGGGAGCGCTTCGCGGCCATGCAGCTCAACCCAGCGGACGTCACCACCTGGCAGCGATCCGAGCTGCTGCAGGTCTTGGCCGAGGCCGATGGAGTGGTCAATCTTGCCGGGGAGCCGATTGCCGAGAAGCGCTGGAGTGCGTCCCAGCGGCAGCTGCTGCTCGACAGCCGTCTGAGCACCACCAACGGTCTGGTGCAGGCGATGGCCGGCCTCAGGCGCCCCCCGGCCGTGCTGGTCAACGCCTCGGCGGTGGGGTACTACGGCACCAATCTGGAGAAGCGGTTTTCCGAGTCGAGTCCCGCGGGGGCAGATTTCCTTGCTGATGTCTGCCGGCAGTGGGAGGCGGCGGCCGATCGGGCGCCAGCGGGCTGCCGGGTGGTGAAGCTGCGCATCGGCATTGTGCTGGGCCCCGATGGTGGTGCCCTGGCCAAGATGTTGCCGGTGTTCCGGGCCGGTTTCGGCGGTCCGATCGGCTCAGGCCGGCAGTGGATGAGCTGGATCCACCGTCATGACCTCTGTCGCCTGATCGGTGCGGCCCTCGAGGATGGAGGCTTCAGTGGGGTCTACAACGCGGTGGCACCGGAGCCCACCACCATGGCCTCGTTCGCGGCGGCCCTGGGCAAGGCTCTGGGCCGCCCCAGTCTCCTGCCTGTTCCCGGCCCGATCCTGCAGCTGTTGCTCGGCGATGGCGCCCAGGTGGTGCTCGAGGGCCAGCGAGTCGTGTCGGAGCGGCTGCAGCCGCAGGGTTTCAGCTTTCACTACCCGGAGCTCAACGCTGCCCTCGTCGCTGCCACCAGCCCAGCGCCCCACTGATCAGGGCAGCGGCCATCAACAGACCGATCGCCGGCGTGAACAGGGGCTCCCAGAGCCCTTGAAACACTCGCAGCGGTGCCTCGATCTCCTGGCTGTGCAAGACCACCGCCAGGGCGAACCAGCCGGCACCGGTCAGCACCACGAACACATCGATCACCAGCACGGTGTCGAGGGCACCCTTGAGCCGCTGAAGAATTGTGGGGGTGTCAGCCATGGGCGGCACAGGACTCCTGGGGCAACAGGGTCATGATCGCTGCGGCCATGCGCTGGGTGCCGGCGGCCTCGCCGATCCGCTCCAGACCCAGCTGATGCAGCTGCCGGCGCCATTGAGCCCCGCGTTCGGCATCAGCCAGCTCTTCCAGCAGTCGCGCGGCCAGAGCCGCACTGGCGCGCAGGGTGTCGAGCATGCCGGCCTCACCAGGAGCACACACCACCCCGGGGCCAAGCAGGCGGCGCTGCGCCTCGGCGAAGCCCTCTGTGAACTGGGGGCCCTGGCCGGCCAGCTGCAACACCGGTTTTCCCAGCCCAACGGCCTGCTCGGTGGCGGTCCCGGCCATGGCCAGCACCAGATCGCTCTGCCGCAAAAGGGAGGCGAATCGATCCCAGCCTAGCTCCAGCCGCAGCTCCTCACGCTGCATCCAGAGGCCCTGGGGTTGATCGGCGGAGCCCTGCAGTTGCCAGCCCAGTCGCTGGGCCAGGGCTGCCAGGCGCTCGCTGTCGAGGTGCTGCACCAGAGCCGCCCGCAGACACAGCCGTGACGGCTGCCTCAGCTCCTGCGGCAGCAGGATGAGCAGGTGCAGCATCAGCTCCAGGTTCTGCTCGGCTTCCGGCAGGCGACTGCCGGGCAGCAGGACCAGGCTCTGTGGTGCAGCACTGGCGTTCCTGGCTTCGTCCGTGGGCGTGGCGCTGTCGATCGCTTCGGCATCTCCAGGCCCTGCCGGCGCTCCGGTCCCGGAGCCATCTGCCACCAGATCAAAGAAGGGGTTGCCCAGGAACAGCACCGGCCGCCCCAGCTGCTGGCTCAGGTCAGTGGCGGTGAGGGCGTCGCGGCTCCACACCTGCAGCAGGCGGCGCCGCCGCAGGATCCAGCCGCAGGGCCAGGGCAGCCGCAGGCGGCCTTCGTAGTGGCTGGAATACGCCACCAGATACACGACGCCTCGGCAGCCGGTCAGCCACCAGGCCAGCAACGGCACCACGTCGCCCACGATCACCACCAGATCGGTCTGCTTGCGCCGCCGCCACAGACGCAGCAGCTGCCCGAACAGGTACACCACCTGACCCTGGGCCAGTTCGGTGAGGCGCCCGCGCAGACTGGTGTAGCCGAGCCCACCGGTGCTGAAGGAGCGGGTGCGGCCCAGCACGGCGATGCCGGCCTGGCGGTAGGGCTCGCCATGGCCCACCAGGGGCAGGGCGCTCACCTGGATCCCCGGCTGCTGGATCAGGGCCCGGCCGAGCAGGGCGCCACTGAGGTCTTCCCCGTGGCCGTTGCTCAGCAGCAGCAGGCGTGTCAACCCTGCAGCCACCGCTGCACCTTCTGCATGGCCGGCCAACCTGGCTTGCGCTGCAGGCCATCGGCCATCGAGTCGTTCAGTTCAGCAGCCAGTTCCGGTGCCATCTGCATCACCCGCTGCACCATCTCGATCTG
Organism: Synechococcus sp. CBW1002; assembly: GCF_015840915.1. Taxonomy (NCBI): domain Bacteria; kingdom Bacillati; phylum Cyanobacteriota; class Cyanophyceae; order Synechococcales; family Synechococcaceae; genus Synechococcus; species Synechococcus sp. CBW1002. The sequence continues at coordinate 510,834 of NZ_CP060398.1, read as the reverse complement.
TTCGCGCACCCCCTTGGAATCGGTCTCGAGCAGGGCCAGGCAGAGGTTGATGCGGGCCTGGGGATCCTGGGGATTGAGCTTCACGGCCGTGCGGGCCGAGCGCAGGGCGTCGTCGGCCTGGCCTTCCAGCAACTGCAGCCAGGCCAGGCAGGTCCAGCCCGCCGACTGGCGGGGAGCCTGCTGGGTGATCGCCTGGAATTCTCCGATCAACTCGGCGGACGGCCCACCCTGCTGATAGCGGGCGATGGCCGCATCGAAGCGGGATTCAAAGGTGGCCGTCATCGGCGGGAGCGAAGCCTCGGGATCTCAGATTCCCATGTCGGCCGTCGCAGCCCAGGGCTCAGACGGCAAAGGAACTGCCGCAGCCGCAGGTCTGGGTGGCGTTGGGGTTGGTGAAGTTGAAGCCGCCACCGATCAGGGCGCTGGAGAAGTCGAGCTGCATGCCGTAGATGTACAGCAGGCTCTTGGGGTCGCAGACCACCTGGAAGGCAGCCGATCCGTCGGGTTCGTAGGTGTACTGCTCGTCATCGGAGCGGATCTGGTCGGCATCGATGAAATCCATCGTGTAGCTCATACCGCTGCAACCGCCTGAGCGCACGCCCACCCTCAGCACTTTGCTGTCCCCCTGCTGGCTCGTCAGGGCGGCCAGCTGCTTCATGGCCGGCTCGGTGATCAGGATGCCCCGGCCGTCCTTGCCGGCGGAAGCCTGGGGGGGGGCGGAGGCAGGTTGGCTCGCGGTGGGGGCCGCGATCGTTTCGGTGTTCAAGGTTTCGAGGGTTGCGGATGTCGTAGTTGCGGTTGCGGAGCGCACGGTCTCGGGGCTCATCGCTGGGGCCGCGGATGGGTCATGGCACAACTCTATGGAGCCCTGGCTGCCATTGTTGCTTTCGTGGGTGTCCGCGGCTTTCGCTTCCTTGTGGTCACGAGGGCCATCCGGTCACGAGGCCCATCCGGCGCTGTTGCAGCCATCCCTCTGACTTTCCGTGCTGCTGGGGCTGTCGTCTCGCCGACAGACGCCACAGGCTGGCGGCTGCCTCGACCGGATATCCGCTCGCTGGCGCAGCCGTCTCCATAGAGTCGGCCCAGTTTGGGAATTCAGAGGGTGAGGGTCGCCATCGTGGGAGCGGGGCTGGCGGGACTCTCCGCGGCAGTGGATCTGGTCGATGCCGGTCACCAGGTGGATCTTTACGAGGCCCGGCCCTTCATGGGTGGCAAGGTGGGCAGCTGGGAAGATCCCGAGGGCAACCACATCGAGATGGGGTTGCATGTGTTCTTCTTCAACTACGCCAACCTCTTCGCCCTGATGCGCAAGGTGGGGGCGTTCGAGAACCTCCTGCCCAAGGACCACACCCACCTGTTCGTGAATGCGGGTGGGGATCTGCGCGAACTCGATTTCCGTTTTCCGATCGGCGCCCCCTTCAACGGTCTCAAGGCCTTCTTCACCACCCCCCAGCTCGACTGGATCGACAAGCTGCGCAATGCCCTGGCCCTGGGCACCAGCCCGATCGTGCGCGGACTGGTGGATTACGAGGGGGCGATGCAGGTGATCCGCGATCTCGATCGGATCAGCTTCCAGGAGTGGTTCCTCGGCCATGGAGGCAGCCTGCGCAGCATCGAGCGCATGTGGAATCCGGTGGCCTACGCGCTGGGTTTCATCGATTGCGCCACGATCTCGGCTCGCTGCATGCTCACCATCTTCATGATGTTCGCGGCCAAGACCGAGGCCTCCAAGCTCAACCTGCTCAAGGGGTCGCCCCATCGCTGGCTCACCGGCCCGATCCTGGCCTATATCGAAGCCCGTGGCGGCCGCCTGCACCTACGCCACCGCGTCAAGGAGGTGCACTTTGAGGAGGCACCCGCAGAGCCCGGTGATCCCGCCGTTGCTCCGCTCACCCGGGTCACGGGGCTCACGATGGGAACACCGGCGGGGGATCTGAACGTGCAGGCCGATGCTTATCTCGCCGCCTGTGATGTGCCCGGCATCCAGCGCCTGCTGCCGCAGGCCTGGCGCTGCCACGAGGCTTTTGATGCGATCTACCGGTTGGAGGCCGTGCCGGTGGCCACCGTGCAGCTCCGCTACGACGGCTGGGTCACCGAATTGGGCGATTCCGCCGAGGCGACCGGTCGCCGGGCCGACCTCGCCCATCCGGCCGGTCTCGACAATCTCCTCTACACGGCAGACGCCGATTTCAGTTGCTTCGCGGATCTGGCCCTGGCCAGCCCGGTGGACTACCGCAGGCCTGGCCTGGGCTCGCTGCTGCAATGCGTGCTCACCCCGGGCGATCCCTGGATTCCCAAAAAGACCGAGGAGATCGTGGCCGCCACCGATGCCCAGGTCCGCAGCCTCTTCCCCTCGGCCCGCAACCTGACGCTGGTGTGGAGCAACGTGGTCAAGCTGGCCCAGTCGCTCTACCGCGAGGCGCCAGGGATGGAGCCGTTTCGCCCGGATCAGCGCACCCCGGTGTCCAACTTCTTTCTGGCGGGCAGCTACACCCGCCAGGACTACATCGATTCGATGGAAGGCGCCACCATGAGCGGGCGTCTGGCTGCGGCCGCGATTCTGGACCGCCCGGTTCAGCTCGCCAGCAATGCGGCCGTGGCCTGACCCCTTGCACCTTTCCCCATGGGCCGTTGGCTTGAGCACAGCGTCACCACCGAGATCCAGGCCCCCGCGGATCGGGTCTGGGTGGTGTGGAGCGATCTCGAGGCGATGCCGCGCTGGATGCGCTGGATCGAGTCGGTCAAGACCCTTGATGACCCCGATCTCACCGACTGGACCCTGGCGGCCCAGGGATTTCGTTTTCATTGGAAGGCTCGCATCACCCAGCGGGTCGAGGCCCAGCAGCTGCACTGGGAATCGGTGGGGGGATTGCCGACCCGGGGGGCGGTGCGCTTCTATCCCCAGGGTCCCGGATGCACCACGGTCCGGCTCAGCGTCAGCTATGAGCTGCCGGGGGTGCTTGCACCCCTGATGGAACCCACCATCCTGGGGGGCATTGTCACCAAGGAACTGCAGGCCAACCTTGACCGTTTTCGCGACCTGGTCGAAATCTCCAGCGGCCCTGGCGCTGACCTTGCTGCTGACGGGCTGTCAGGGGATTGAGCTTCCCTTCTCGATCCCCGGCTTTGGCGGCGGCCCTGCATCTGAGGCGCCTGCTCCCGATCGCCAGCCGCCAGCCCGGGAGAACCCTCTGTCCGAACCTCCGCTCGACTCTGCCGGCCTGACTCCCCTGCTCAAGCCCCAGGCCGTGGTGGCTTCCATGGTGGTCGGCCGCCTGGATCCCTTTAGTTCGCCGTTGCTCAGTGCCAACGGCCAGCTCATCTCTGGCCTTCCAGGAGCTCCTGGAACGGAGGTGCGACCTCCACTGCTGTTGCCCGAAGCCTTCCGCTTCAATGGTGTGGTGGCATCCAGTGGTCGGCCGAAGGCTCTTGTCCAGTTCGAATCTGTGAGCGGCAGTCTTGCTCCCGGGGATCAGGGTGGCCGCTCCACCGATCTTCTGCCGCCTGGTTGGTCTGTGCAGGCGGTGGACGTGCAGCAGGGGCGTCTGGTGCTGCGCCAGGCCGACCGCACGATCACGGCTGAGCTTTGAGGGGTTGCCTCAGCCTTGTTCGCTGAGGGCCCTGCAGCAGGCCGCCACCAGTCCGTTGAGGTCATGGGGGTCCGCTTCGGCGTCCACCCGGCCCAGCTCCTGGCGGCAGCGGGCCGTGGTCTGGGGGCCGATCGAAATCACGGCCACGCTGTCCAGCCGCTGGCGCCAGTCGCTCCCGAAGTGGCGCTGCAGCAGCTGGCAGGTGTGGCTCACCGTCTTGCCGCTGCTGAAGGTGATCGCATCCAGGTGGCCGCGCTCCAGAGCCAGCAGGGTCTGCGAGGGCAGGGCCTCAGGGCAGCGCGTTTCGTAGGCGGCCACTTCCACCACCCGGGCACCGGCTTCGCCGAAGGCCTCCGCCAGCACGGTGCGGCCGCCGCTCTGCACCCGTGGCAGCAGCAACCGCAGGCCCCAGGCTGAGACAGGGAAGTGCTCGATCAGGCTGTCGGCGACATAGGCAGGAGGTACGAAGTCTGCAGGGGCGCCGAGATCCTCCAGCTGCCGGGCCGTCTTGCGGCCCACCGCGGCGATGTTGAGGCTGCCGGGGAGGTGCGCCAGGTCGCCGCCGCGGCGGCGCAGCCGCTGCTGCACCGCCTCCACCCCGTTGGCGCTGGACAGGATCAGCCAGTGAAAGTGCTCCAGTTCCGCCAGGGCGTCGTCGAGCGGACCCCATTCATCGGGGGGACCGATCACGAGGGCCGGCAGATCCACGACGCGCGCTCCCATCGCCTCAAACAGAGCGCGAGCTTCCCCCAGCTGTTGCTCCGCCCGGGTCACCGCCACGGTGCGGCCCGTCAACGGGCTGGCAGGCTCCAGCTTCACCAGCGAGGACGCCTGCTGGCGCAGGGCCTCCGCTGCCGAGGTCTTGCCCTGGCTGGTAAGCAGGGCGATCGCCTGACGGAAGCCCTCGCGGGCTGCGGGGATGTCGCCCATCAGCAGGGAAACCACTCCCAGGTTCTGGTGGGCCCCTGCCTGGCTGCTATCGCAGGTGATCGCTCGGCGGTAGGCCGCGGCGGCGGCCTCCAGGTGACCGCAGCGCCGTTCGATCAGACCGAGCTGGATCCAGCCCGGCGCCAGTTCGGGAGCGGCGCCGGTGGCGGCACGGGCCAGTTCGAGGGCTTCGCTCAGGTCGGATGGCGTGGCTGAGGGTCCAGCGTTCTCGGCTTGTTGCAGCAGCAGCGCCGCCAGATTGTGAAAGGCCGCCAGTCGGACCCGCGCCGGCAGGGGCTGGGTGAGGGCTTCGCGATACAGCGTGGTGGCCCGCTGCGGCTGGGATGGCGCCGTGGCGATGGCGAGATGGAGCAGCAGCTCGTAGCGCTCCGCCACCGCTTCAGCGGGGCACTGGGCCAATCCCTGCTCCAGCAGGGACAGCCCCCGTGCCGCGTTGCCGTCACTCACCTCGAGGGCGCCCAGCTTGGCGCAGGCGTAGGGGTCGCCGGGCTTGCGGCGCAGTTCCTGCTCCATCGCCTGGCGCAGGCGCTGGGCCTTGCGTCCATCGGCCAGCAGTTCCGGCCGGTAGCCGTCGTGCAGCAGGGCCGGTTCCGGACAGTCGGCAATGCGCCAGTGGGGTTCCTGCGCCATCAGCGCCATCACGCTGTCGTCCACCAGGGAGTGGTAGGCCTGGCTCCAGTGGATCGCCGGATGGCGGCGGAACAGGCGGCTGACACTGGAATAGGGCGACTGACTGGCCCCCTGCTCCCGTCGCAGCAGGTTGATCAGCAGCAGGTCGGGCTGCTCCATCAGTTGCCGCAGAGCGGGAATGGCCTCGGGGAGCAGCACCTCGTCCGCATCGAGAACCAACACCCACGCGCCCCGGACCCACTCCAGGGCGCGGTTGCGTGCCGGTGCGAAATCGCCGGGCCAGGTGATCGGGTGCACCACGGCGCCACACCGCTCGGCGATCGCCACCGTGTCATCGGCTGAGCCGGTGTCCACCACCACCATCTCGTCGACGAAGTCCCGTACCGAGGCCAGGCAGCGCTCCAGGCAGGCGGCCTCATCGCGCACGATCATCGAGAGGCTGAGCTGAGGCTCGGTGCCCATGGCGGTGGGTAGGGACTTGGTCACGGTTGGTCTGGAGCGAGGCGGAGGGTTGCCAAGGCGCTCAGTCTGTGAAGGACCCAGCCTGGCTTCCTTCTCCCAGGCCGATGGCCTCCAGGGCGTAGCGCTGGGCCAACGGTGTCTGGGCGGGGCAGTAGGCGGCTGGAATCTGCGGGTCGAGCTCCGCCACCAGGCTGTCCCAGCGATAGGGGCTGCCGTAGACCACCAGGGCAGCCAGCCGGCCGAGCTCCTGAAGTTGCTGGATCGCCTTCTCCCACGGCTCCTGACCGCCGGCGCCGCCGGTGAAGGGATTGCCGCGCAGGAACAGCTGCAGCAGCACCGCTCCACTGCCCAGGCTCTCCAGGTTGAGCGGATGGCGGGGATCCTGGCTCCAGGGGGAGGGGCTGCGAGGTTCGAGCAAGCGGCTCCGGAAGCCCGCTGCGGCCGGCAGGTTCAGGGCTGGTGCCCCCAGCGGCAGGGCAGGGCATTGCAGGGCGTTGTCGATACGAATCAGGTTGCAGCCTGCCGCGCTCGGTGTGCCCTGCGGGCGGACTGTCAGGCGGCCGCCGCGATGCTGCAGACCGCCCTGCACCAGCTCCCTGGCCAGTGCCCGGTGCTCAGCCCGGGGCCCCTCACCCAGGCGCTGGAGTGGCAGGGCCGCGTCTGCGGCGGACGTCTGCTGAGCCGCGGGTTCCGCGACCGAGGCCAGGGCGCGTCGCCGCCGTTGCTGGCTGGCTGCCAGCCGCTCTGGCGACAGGCGGCCCTGCTGCACGGCCTCCAGGATTGCGTCGATGGCCGCGTCGGCGTTCTCCGGCATCAGCACCAGATCCGCCCCGGCGACCAGGGCCAGCACGGCGGCCTCGGCCCCGCCGGTGCGGGCCGCAATCGCCTCCATCACCAGGGCGTCGGTCACGATCAGGCCCTTGAAGCCCAGCTCCCGGCGCAGCAGTCCGTCCAGGACGGCCGGCGACAGGGTGGCAGGCTGCTCCCTGTCCAGCTCGCTCAGCAGCAGGTGGGCGGTCATCACCGAGGCCACACCAGCGTTGATCGCGGCCCGGAAAGGCGGCAACTCCACCTGCTCCAGCCGGGTGCGCTCGTGGTCGAGGCGGGGCAGTTCCAGGTGGGAATCCACGGCCGTGTCGCCGTGCCCCGGGAAGTGCTTGGCGCAACACAGCACCCCCTCGGCCTGGGCGCCGCGCAGGAAGGCCGTGGCCAGGGCCGCCGCGGTGGCGGGAACCTCCCCCCAGGCGCGCAGGTTGATCACCGGGTTGGCGGGATTGTTGTTGACATCGCACACCGGCGCCAGCACCCAGTTGAGGCCCAGCTCCCGGGCTTCGGCGCCCGTGCAGCGGCCATAGCGCTCGGCAAGCTCCTCGGCTCGCCCTGGCTCCCGCTGGTAGAGGCGACCCAGGGTGAGGGGTGGTGCCAACCAGCTGGCCCCCTCGAAGCGCTGCCCCACCCCCTCTTCCACGTCGGCGCAGAGCAGCAGTGGCTGGCCTGACCAGGCCTGGAGCTGGCGGCAGCGCAGACCCAGCTCGGCGGCGCTGCCGCCCAGCAGGATCACGCCCCCCACCCCCTCAGCCAGAAGGCGCCGCAGGGTGGCGTTGTCGAGCTCCCAGCGGGGATAGCGCCGCTGATCGTCGCTGAGGTGGCCGCTGCAGCGCACCACCAGCAGCTCGGCCACCAGGCGCCGCAGGTCCTGCTCCGTGGCCGTTCCAGCGCCAGCCCCGGCCGCCGTCATGGCGCAGTGCCGTTCTGGTCCTCGGGGGCCTCAGTCAAGGGTGGCTCACTGTCTTTGCTCAGCCGTTCTTCCCCAAGGCGGTTCAGCAGACTCAGCACCGTGGTCCCGCGTTCGAGGCCACGATCCAGTTGGAACACCACCTCGGGTGTTCGGCGCATCTTCAGCCGGCGGCCCAGTTCGCCTTTCACGTAGGCCGCGGCCGACTGCAGGCCGGCCATCGCCTGGATGCGGTCGTCGTCGCTGCCGAACACGCTCACGAAGATCTTGCAGTGCTGCAGATCGCCGGCCACATCCACATGGGTGACGCTCACCATGCCCTGGCTGACCCGTTCGTCCTTGATGCCCGTGATCAGGAGCTCGCTGATTTCGCGGCGGATCAGGGCCGCCACCCGTTCCACCCGTCGGCCCTGTGCCATGGCTATGCCAGAGGTGCTGTGGTCACCATCGCACGCAGCACCAGGCCCAGACTGAGCAGGCCGCTGATCAGGGCCCCCACCAGGGCCACCGCCGTGACCGGATTGCTGCGTCGCCGTGCCAGCGGCTCCACCACCGAATTGATCACACCGAGGCTGAAGGCGATCAGATAACGCGGGTACCGCGTTACGTTCACGAAAAAGTCCTTCATGGCCGCCGTGCACCGCGCTCGCAGGTGCTCGCTACTCTGCCGCCCGGAGGTTGGCTCTGTCGCATTCCGGCCGCGGATCCCTCCCGCCGCATCCCGCCAGTCCCCCTTGCCCCCGGAGTCACCGCCGATGGAACTGCATCAGTTCAGACATTCGGCCTTCTGCGAGAAGGTGCGCCTGATCCTGGCGGCCAAGGGTCTCGATTACACCGTTGTGGAGGTGACGCCAGGCCTGGGCCAGCTGGAGGTGTTCCGCCTCTCGGGTCAGCGGCAGGTGCCGGTGCTGGTGGATGGCGGTGAGGTGATTGCTGATTCCACTGCCATCGCCCTGCATCTGGAGGATCGCTACCCCACGCCGGCCCTGCAACCCGTCGATCCGGTCGAGCGGGCCCGCCTCTGGCTTCTGGAAGACTGGGCCGATACCGCCCTGTCCGCAGGCTGTCGCCTCGCCCTGGTGCAGGCCGCCGCCGCCGATCCGGTCTTGCGCACGGCCCTGCTGCCGGATCGGTTGCCCGGCCCGCTGCGCAGCCTGGTGGGTGCCCTGCCGGCCGAGGCCCTCTCCTCCCTCACCGGTGCTGTTGGCGAGGCGATCGCCGGTGAGGCGATGCAGCAATTGCGCCGCAACCTCGAGCAGCTCGCCCTGCTGGTGGAGTCCACTCCCTATCTGGTTGGTGATGCTCTGTCCATTGCGGATCTGGCCGTGGCGGCCCAGCTGTCGCTGCTGAAGTTCCCGGCCAGCGCCGGAGCACCCCTGGCGGGCCGTGGCGTCACCGGTATCGCCGACAACCCCCTGCTGGAGCCCCTGTTCAGCTGGCGGGACCGGATTGTGGCCGCAGCGGGACGAGCCTGAGCTCGTACTGGGCGAGGCTCCTGGGGCTGGCCATCAGGCCCTCGGTCGGGGAGGGGTAGGTGGCCAGCCATTGCTCGCCCCTGATGGTTCCATCCGCTTCAAGCTGGTAGTGGCTCAGCACCTCCACCCGGCTGACCCTGGGTGCCGCCTCACCATGCAGCACCTGCAGGCTGAGTTCGTCGGCCAGGAACTGGTCGGGTGGCAAGGTCAGCACCTGCCGACCGATCACGCGGGTTTCCAGCAGGGATCCGTCGCGCAGGCGGGCCAGCTGGCGGTTCGGGTTCGCGGGGTCGTCTTCCACGCTGACCAGACGATGGCCCAGCACTGCCCGGCCGATCGCAGCGGCGTTCGCGGCCCGGGCGCCCACGATGCGGCCCCGGCGATCGGCGATGAAGTCGACGCGGTAGTGCAGCGGTGGCTCCTGGGCTGGCCCCGCAGGCGTTGCGGTGTCGCCCTCAAGGCTGTGGCTGGTCACCTCCCAGGCTCCCGCAAACCAGTGGGGATAGATCAGGTCGCCTCGCCCCGGCCGCGGCAGGGGGACCGGCAGCCGCCACTGCGGCCAGCTGCTCAGGCGCTCCTGCACAACCGTTCCAGGGGCGGCTGCGACCGGCAAAGCCAGCAGGATCGCCAGGATGGTGCCCAGCAGCGTTGCGGCCATGTCTGATCCCCTGATGCGGGAGCTTGATCATTACGTGGTGCTCGAGCCGGGGCGGCCTCAGGAGATCCTTGATGTGGGCGCCGCGTTGGGTTGGTTGGCGGCCCACCTCGAGCGTCTGCCTGCGGTCCCAGAGGATCTGGCCGGCCTCGCCGATGCCCGGGCCCAGGCGGAACGCCTGCTCGACACCGCCTGCGAGTTGGAGCTGGCACCGGGGCTGGCGATCCAGTGGTTCGCGGTGCGTCTGGAGCCCGGCGGGCACCGGTGAGCCGTGGTCGGCTGAGCGGTGGTCAGTTGAGCGAGGGAGTGATGGCTCCGTCCGCGTTGATCAGCGTCAGCGGTTCGCTGGGGCCGGCCTGGCGTTCCTTGAGGATCGAGGGGAGCCCGTCCAGCACCTGGAGCGCCACCTGCTCCGGCGTGCCGCTGCCCTGCACGATGTGCAGGTCGGCCTGGGCATAGAGGGGGCGGCGCTGCTCCAGCAGCTCCAGCAGCCGTCCGTGCGGGTCGGGGCCGGCCATCAGCGGGCGCGGGGTTGGGTCGGCGCTGAGCCTCTGCAACAGCACCGCATCGGCGGCATCCAGCCACACCACAACCCCCTGGTGCAGGTGGCCCCAGTTCTCCGGCCGTGTCACGGCGCCGCCGCCGGTGGCCACCACGAGGGAGTGCCAGCTGGCGATGCGATCGAGCACCGCGGTTTCTAGGGCACGGAACCCCGCCTCCCCCTCCTGCTCGAAGATCGCCGGAATCGGCTGGCCGGCCACCTGTTCGATCGTGGTGTCGGCATCGAGGAAGCGGTAGCCGAGCGCCGCGGCCAGGGGCCTGCCCACCGCGCTCTTGCCCGCGCCCATCATCCCCACCAGATAGATGTTGATCCCCTCCAGCCGGCGGGCGAGGGAGCGGTGGGTGGTGCGATCGGCGGCTTCCCTGCTGATGTCTGAGGCAGAGCCCCTGAATCCGTCACGGCCATCGGATCCGGAGGAAGCGGCGGGGGGCATGGGCGGCGGGCGTCGAGCGCGGCAGTGCTTGGGATCCGGTTTCTAGGATGCACGCTCTACACAGGCATGGGCGAAAATGGCTACCGGCTTGCGTGCGCCCACCCTGGCCCCACCGGAGTCGGCTGCGCTGCGGCCGGCGTCTGCGGCATCCGTGCCCGATGGAACGGCCTGCCCCCACGGCCGGGGCCGCCCCTGTGTGATCACACGGCGGGCCACCTTCAGTGCCAGCCACCACTACTGGTTGCCGGAACTGGATGCGGCCACCAACCAGGAGCGCTTCGGTCCCTGCAGCATCGCCCCCGGCCATGGCCATAACTACGAGCTGGTGGTGGCCATGGGTGGCGATCTCGACGCCGATGGCATGGTGCTCAATCTCTCGGATGTGAAGCACGCCATCCGCCGTGAGGTGACCGGACAGCTCGACTTCCGCTACCTCAACGAGGTCTGGCCGGAGTTCGATCTCTCCACCCCAGCCGGTTGTCTGCCGACCACCGAAGCCCTGGTGCGGGCGATCTGGACCCGCTTGGCCCCCCATCTGCCCCTGATGGGGCTGCGCCTCTACGAAACCGCCAACCTCTGGGCCGACGTGATCGGCGACACCATGGAAGCCTTCCTCTCGATCCGCACCCATTTCGCCGCCGCCCATCGCCTGGCCCGCCCCGAGCTTTCCCAGGCGGAGAACGAGGCGATCTACGGCAAGTGCGCCCGGCCCCATGGCCATGGCCACAACTACCTGCTGGATGTGACCGTGCGCGGCAGCATCGACCCCCGCACCGGCATGGTCTGCGATCTGGCGGAGCTCCAGACCCTGGTCCAGGACCTGGTGGTCGAGCCCTTCGATCACACCTTCCTCAACAAGGACGTGTCCCACTTCGCCGCCTGCGTGCCCACCGCCGAGAACATCGCGCTGCATATCTGCGATCTTCTGGCGTCACCGATCGCCGCCACCGGCGCCTGCCTGCACAAGGTCCGCCTGCAGGAGAGCCCCAACAACGCCGCCGAGGTGTTTGCCGAAACCGCCCAGCTGGGCATGCTGCCCCGTGGGCTTGAGGTGCTGGCGGCGGCCTGAGGCCTGTCGCCGTGGTTGCCCTGTCGTCTGGCCGGAGCCGACCACTGCTGAGGCTGGTGCTGGCCGTGAGCCTGGATGGACGGCTGGCGCCGGCAGCGGGAGGTGCGGCCCAGATCGGCGGCCGCGGCGATCGGCGGGTGCTGGAAGAGTCGCTGGCCTGGGCAGACGGCTGCCTGATCGGCGCCGAGACGTTGCGGCGCCACGGCACCACCTGCCTGATCCGCCGGGCCGACCTGCTGGCCCAGCGCGCTGCCGCCGGCCGTGAGCCCCAGCCCCTGGCGGTGGTGGTGAGCCGCAGTGGTGTTGTGGAGGCCGGTCTGCCTTTTTTTGCCCAGCCCCTGCGGCGTTGGCGGCTGGATCCTGGTGGCGATCCGGCCGGCCTGGCGGCTGGTCCTGGTGCCCCCGCCGGGGATCGAGCCTCCGCGCCCGCTGGTTTTGAGCGCCAGCTGTGTTGTGGCGGCTGGCAGGAGGCGTTGGAGCAGCTGGCGTTGGCCGGCCTGGAGCGGCTGGTGGTGCTGGGCGGCGCACGGCTGGTGGCCTCCCTTGTGGCCGAAGGCTGGCTCGATGAACTGCAGCTCACCCTGTGCCCCCAGCTCCTGGGGGGGGCGCACAGCTGGTTGCCGGCGACATCGCCGGTGATGGATGCTCTGCGGCGCGGCTGGCGGCTGCAGGAGCAGCGCCTGCTTGAGGACAACGAGCTGCTGTTGCGTTATGACCGCCCCAGCCTTGGTGGCGATCGCGCGTAGGGCGTGCCGTTCAGGGCGTACGGCTTCGGTCTTCTTGATTACCCAGCTCGCTCCGCGCAGGCCATTTGTCCCGACTAGAGTGGTACACAGATACTGTTCTGGCCATGGCGCGCAACGGCATCCAGTTCCAGAAGGGCCTGTCTCTGCCTGAGTTCCAGCGGCTCTACGGCACAGAGGAGCAATGTGAGGCTGCTCTGGAGAAGGCTCGCTGGCCGGATGGGTTCCGGTGCCCTCGCTGCAATGGGCATGAGCATGGCCTGGTTTACGGCCGACGACTCAAGCGCTACCAATGCCGCAACTGCGGCCATCAGACAACACTCACGGCCGGCACGATCCTGCAGGCCACCAAGCTCCCTCTGACAAACTGGTTCCTGGCCTTTTATCTGATCGGCCAGGCCAAGAACGGGATCTCCTCGCTGGAATTGAGTCGTCACCTGGGCGTCAACTACGACACCGCCTGGCTGCTTCACAACAAGATCCTGCGGGCGATGAGCGAACGGGAGGAGGAGTATCTGCTGCGGGGAAAGATTCAGATAGATGATGCTTACCTCGGCGGAGAACGCACTGGCGGCAAGGTGGGTCGCGGATCAGAAAACAAGATTCCGATCGTGGCAGCCGTCTCGTTGAACGAGTCCGGCCATCCGATCCACGCAAAGATCGCGCCGGTGAATAGCTTCAGTTCAGAGGCGATCGCTAACTGGTCCTTGAATAATCTGACTCCCGGTAGCGATGTACTCTCCGATGGCCTGGCCTGCTTCCGCGCCGTGACAACGGCCAACTGCCACCACAAGGCGAATGTCACCACCGGCAAGCACCCCAACGACCTGCCGCAGTTCCGCTGGATCAACACCCTGCTGGGCAACCTAAAGACCAGCTTCAACGGCACCTTCCATGCCTTCAACTTTGACAAGTACGCCAAGCGCTACCTGGGCGGCTTCTGCTTCCGCTTCAATCGGCGCTTTGCCATGGCTGAGATGACCGAGCGCATCGCCAATGCAGTCTGCTGCTGCATGCCTTGCACGGAGCGGGATCTCAGGCTTGCGGAGGCTTATGGGTAATCAAGTCGGTCTTTGCCTGTCCCCGCGCTCTGACCGAAGCGTTTGGCCAGCTCCTCCAGCGGCACCTCCTGCAGGCTTTCGGGTTTCAGTCCCAGCAGACGGGCCAGGCAGCGTTTCACCACCCATTCGCTGTCGTCGCCGAAGCGGCCCTGCACCAGTTCGCTGACCACGCCGAGGCTGCGGCCACTGCGGTCAGTCTCTTCGATCAGGCAGGCACTGGTGGGCCCGGCCAGCTGGCGGCAGGGATCCTTCAGTCTGCGGGCCAGATCGCTCTGCCCTCCAGAGGCGGTCTCCACACAGACCCGGGCGAGCCGCTCCTCCAGCTGCGGTTTCATCATCATCAGCAGCGGCCGGGCCAGGCCAGCCCGGGCCGGTGGCGCTGCGCCCAGCCCGCCCAGGCCACCCAGCAGTGCGGCGGCCAGGGGCAGCAGCAGGGATCGGTGCGATCGTCGCTGGGGCTGGCGCATGACAGACCGCCGTGGCTGGAACAGTCCCGTTAGTTTTGCGCCCGAACACTCGCCACCGCGGCCCGCTCCATGGCTGAGTTGCACGCCCGCTGGCACCAGTCGATGGCGGAGCTGCCTTCCGAACAGTGGCAGGCGCTGGTGGGCCAGCACCTGCCGTTCTATGGCTGGGACTGGCTGCATCAGCTCGAGGCCAGCGGCAGCATCGTGCCGCGCCAGGGCTGGCAGCCCTGTCACCTGGGTCTGTGGCGCGGCGACCTGCTGGTGGCGGTGGCACCGCTCTATCTCAAGGGTCACAGCTATGGCGAATTCGTCTTCGACCAGGCCTTCGCACGCCTCGCCGACGACCTGGGGCTGCGCTACTACCCCAAGCTCGTGGGCATGAGTCCGGTGAGCCCGGTGCAGGGCTACCGCTTCTGGTTCTCCCCCGACGAGGACGCCGCGACACTGACCGGGTTGATGCTGGAGCTGATCGACGCGTTCTGCCGCCGCAATCATCTGCTCAGCTGCAACTTTCTCTATGTCGATCCCGCCTGGCAGCCCCTGGCCGAGGCGGCCGGCTGCGCCACCTGGATCAATCAGCAGAGCCTCTGGCACAACCCCGGCTATCGCAGCTTTGCTGATTACCTGGCCAGCTTCAACGCCAACCAGCGCCGCAACATCAAGCGGGAACGCAAGGCTGTCGCCAGTGCGGGTCTTCAGGTCACGCCTCTGGTGGGGGCGGAGATTCCCCCCCGGATGGTGGGGCGGATGCACGACTTCTATGCCCAGCACTGCAGCCGCTGGGGGCCATGGGGCAGCAAGTACCTCACCGAGGCGTTCTTCACGGCGGCGGCTGAGCAGTTGCGGCAGCATCTGGTGCTGTTCAGTGCACACCGCGGTGATCCCTCGGAGCCGGTGGCGATGTCGCTGTGCGTGCGCTCCGAGCAGGAGCTCTGGGGTCGCTACTGGGGCAGTGATGTGGACCTCGACAATCTTCACTTTGAGGTCTGTTACTACGCGCCGATTGAATGGGCGATCGCCCAGGGCATCCGCAGCTTCGATCCCGGTGCGGGGGGCAGCCACAAGCGTCGTCGCGGTTTCCTGGCCGAGCCGCGGGCCAGCCTGCACCGCTGGAGTGATCCCCGCTTCGATTCGATGCTGCGCCAGTGGCTGCCCCGGGCCAATGCGTTGATGCGCGAGGAGATCGAAGCGATCAATGCGGAGTTGCCCTTCAGTGCGACTCCGCTGCCTCTCGACCAGCGGGCGGCTTAACTTGGAGCCATGGTTCTGTTTTCCCCCGCCAGCGCCGCCGATCAGCGCCGCAGCCTGGATGAGCAGCTCTCGCAGCGCCAGATCGCACTGGATCCGGCCGGTTATTTCCTGATCAAGCTGGATGCCGAGGCCGGTGAATTGGTGGCCGAGCACTACGGCAACGGCATCAATGACCAGGGGCTGGCCACCGATCCGGAAAGCGGGGAGGTGTTGAGTTGCCGCGGCGCCGGTCCCCATGCCCCCCTGGCGGTGTTCCGGGGCCGCACGGCCAAGGAGCTGGGTGTGGCTCTCACCGAGGGGCCTGGGCCCCATCCGCTCAGCCGTCTGGATCATGCCCTGTATCTCGGGCGTGAACTGCAGAAAGCGGAAGCCTGCCTGCTACAGGGAATCCCCTACATCCAGGACTGAGCGTCAGCCAGGCCGTGCGTCAGTCAGGCAGTGAATGAGCCAGACACTGCTGTCTTCAAGCAGGCTGCAGCTGACGATCGGCCACCTGGCTGCGCGGCGGTTCGGGGGGAAGGGCCGAGAGCTGGTCCTGAATTTCCCGAGTCACCACCTCGCGATATTCCTGGAAGTGCTCGTTGTGGGCCAGGGTGACGAGGAACTGTTCGAGGTTGTCCGGGTTGCAGCGGGCGATCTTGACAATGGAGCGCCAGAAACGGAAGCGGGTGTCCCGCTGAAAGCCCTGACGCCAGATCACGATCAGCAGGGCACGCACATCGGTCCAGGTGGGGAGGGAGGCCTTGCCGAAGGCTGCGGCCTTCACATATTGCTGCCAGCGTGGTTTGCCCACCTTGGTGTAGTAATGCGTCACCCGATCGATGTAGGCGTTCGGCTCGTAGAGACGGCAGAACGCATCCACATATTCGTTGGCGATGTCGCGGATCGGCCGGGTGGGCACGAAGTTGAGCAGATTGGTCTGGTTCACGCCCTTGGCGTCGGCCTTTTCCTGGATCAGCCGATTTTCCTTCTCAAGGCGATGCCAGAGCCCGGTATTGGGCAGGGCCTGCAACATGCCCATCATCGCGGCGGGGATGCCGGTGCGGCTCACGAACGTCACGATCCGATCGCCTGCGCCCTTCTTCTCACCGTCGAAGCCGATGATGAACCCTGCCATCACCCGGATGCCGTAGGACGTGATCCGGTCGACGGATTCCTCCAGGGAACTGCGGGTGTTCTGGTGCTTGCCGGCGATCGAGAGGCTGGCCTCATCGGGGGTTTCGATGCCGAGGAACACCGAATCGAAGCGGGATTCGGCCATCATCAGCATCATTTCGTCGTCTGAGGCCAGGTCGACCGACGCTTCAGTGGCAAAGCTGAAGGGATAGCCATGCTCGATCTGCCACTGCTTCAGAGCAGGCAAGAGCAGCTTGGCGTTGCGCTTGTTGCCGATGAAGTTGTCGTCCACCAGGAAGATGGAGCGGCGCCAACCCAGGTCGTAGAGATATTGGAGCTCGGCGATCAGCTGCTGCGGTGTTTTGGTGCGCGGCTTGCGGCCGTAAAGCACGATGATGTCGCAGAACTCGCACTGGAACGGACAGCCCCGCGAGAACTGAACGCTCATCGAGTCGTAGGCATCGAGCTCGAGCAGGTCGAAGCGGGGAATCGGCGTGCCCGTCACATCCGGCTTTTCCCCCTCGGAGCTGAAGCGACCTCTGGATTCACCCCGCTCGATCGCTTCGATGAACAGAGGCAGGGTGATCTCACCTTCATCCAGCACCTTGTAGTCGGCCAGCTGCAGCTCGGGTGCATCCGGAGTGGAGCTCGCAAAGGGCCCGCCAACCGCCACGGGCAGTCCCCGGGCCTTGGCCTTGGCGATCTGGGCGGCCATGTCCGCCTTCTGGACGATCATCCCGGAGATGATCACCAGTTCAGCCCAGGCCCATTCAGCCTCGCTCACCTCGCGCACATTGCGGTCGACCAGCTTCATCTCCCACGTCTGGGGGAGCAGGGCTGCCACGGTGACCATGCCCAGGGGGGGCAGCAGCACCTTGCGATTCACCAGCTCGAGAATCTTCTCGTAGCTCCAGAAGGTTTTGGGAAATTCCGGGTAGATGAACAGGGTGCGCATGCTCGGGGGGGAGGGAGGTGTGGAAAAGGTGCTTGCGCAGTCGGCGTCCGGGTCGCCTGGTCAATGGTGCTGGCCACCCTAGGTGCATCCAGCTGGGAGCGCCGATCTCGGGCCTTCTGCTGTAATGGCACCCAAACGCTTCAATCACGGCCATGGGTGCGGCAATCTATCTGGGTCTGGTCGGTGGTGGCCTTGCTGCCGCGTTCATCGCCGCCGTGGTGCTGCGCGGCATCCGGCTGATCTGATCCGCCTGAGCTGAACCCAGCACGCCAACCCTGCGCGTCAATCGACGGGTGGTGGAATGCGCAGGCCGGCGCGCTGGGTCAGTTCCCAGAGCCCCAGCAGCACGCCGATGCCACCCAGCCAGGCAAAGGTGGCGGCCAGCCCGATGGTCATCGACAATCCGGCGGCGATCAGCCCGCTGAGGCCGCCGCCACCGAGGAAGGCGATCTGACCCAGGCCGGCCATCCGGCCGCGCAGCACCATCGGGCTGCCCACCTGGCTGATCAGATTCACCCCGGCCAGCAGCGATGCGGTCCCGGCGCCGATCACCCACGCCATGGCCAGTGCAAAGCCGGTGGATGTGCTGACGCCCATGCCCACCTGGGCCGCTCCGGTGGCCAGCACACACGCCCCCATCAGCAGGGCGGGGCGTTGGCTGAGCCAGCTGCTGTTCCGCTGCAGCACCACCCCTCCGCAGATGCTGCCGGCCGCCAGCACGCTGGTGAACAGGCCCAGGGCCTGGGGTGATGGGCCGAGGATCTCCGCTGCCATCAAGGGGGCCAGGCCAGGGTGGAAGAAGCCCGCCAGGCAGGCCAGGGCGGTGAAGCCGAGCACGTGCCGCAGGGGACGGCCGCAGTCCTTCCACGCGCTGATCAGGCTGGCTTTCTGACCCGGTCGGCTGCGCTGTTCCATCGCCCGGTTGGGCCGCAGCAGCCAGACAACGGTCGCAATCGGCAGCAGGTAGGTGGCGGCATCGATGGTCAGGGCCGCCAGGGGGCCGGTGGCCGCCACCAGCCAGCCCCCCACGGGCGGGCCCACCAGCTTGCCCACGTTGAACACCACCGAGAAACTGGTGATGTAGCGGGCCAGCTGGCCGGGATGGTCGACCACGAGGGCGCAGTACTTGTTGCGGGCCGTGAGTTCGAAGGAACTGGCGATTCCGGCCAGCATGGTGCTGAGCATCAGCAGCACCACCTGCATCGTGCCGGTCTGCAGCGGAATCGCCAGGGCGCCGAGGGTGCCGGCCAGAAACAGTCCCCACTGGGCGCGGATCAGCACCGTTTCGCAGCCGAGCCGATCGGTGAGCACCCCGGCCGGCCCGCTCACCAGCAGGCTGGGCAGGGCCAGCACGGCGAAATGCAGGGCCAGCACCATGGGGTTGCCGGTGCCGTGCATCAGGATCCAGCCCTTGGCGGTGATCCCGGCAAAGGATCCGGCGGTGCTCACGCCCGAGGCGATCAGGAAGGTGGTGCGCTGATGGCGGTGCAGCGTCTCCAGCAGGCCAGCTGGATCGTGTCCCGGGGGCTCAGGGGGCCGCCCGGACGCCCGGCTCGCCGCCGGAAGAACGGCCCGGGGGGCCTGGCTGGAGCTCTCCCTAAGGCTCAAGCGCCGCTCCGGTGGGCGGCGAGGGCGTCGCCCACCATGGCCCTGGCTCCTACAACTTCGCCCTCCAGGTCGTAGATGTCTGCCGCGGTGATCCGGACCGGCACCATGGTTCCCGGAGCGGCGCACAGACCCCCCACGCCTGGCCTCACCCGCACCTCGCCGTCCACCTCGGGGGCGTAGCGGGCGCAGCGGCCAAGCATCTCACCGGTGGATGGATTCTCCTGCTCGATCAGCACGTCCACGATCCGGCCCACCCAGGCGGCATTGCGCTCGGCAGAGATCGGTTGCTGCAGGGCCATCAGCCGGTCCTTGCGCTCCTGGGCAAGCTCGGGAGGCACCGGGTTGGGCAGGGACGCGGCGGCGGTGCCCTCCTCAGGGGAGAAGGTGAACACGCCCACGTGGTCAAAGCGTTGCGCGGCCACAAAGTCGAGCAGGTGCTGGAACTGTTCCTCGGTTTCACCGGGGAAGCCCACGATGAAGGTGGTGCGCAGAACGGCTTCGGGCAGCTGCTCGCGGATCCGTTGCAGCAGGCCCGCGGTCACATCGGCCTGCCAGGGGCGATTCATCGCCCGCAGCACCTCCGGGTGGCTGTGCTGCAGTGGCAGATCCAGGTAGGGCAGCACGTTGGGAACCTCCCGGTAGGCCGCCAGCACCTCGGGGGTGAGGCCGGTGGGATAGGCGTAGTGCACCCGGATCCAGGGGATCTCCACCTCGCCCAGGGCCCGCAGCAGCTCGGCCAGCTGGGGTTTGCCGTAGAGATCCAGGCCGTAATTGGTGGTGATCTGGCTGATCAGCACCAGCTCCTGCACCCCCTGAGCGGCCAGCTGCCGGGCCTCGGCCACGATCGATTCGATCGGCCGCGACCGCTGGTCGCCGCGCAGCTTCGGGATGATGCAGAAGGCGCAGCGGTAGTCGCAGCCCTCCGCCACCTTGAGGTAGGCCACCGCCTCGGAGGTGGTGCGGTAGCGGGGCAGATGTTCATCACCCACGAAGGTGGGGACGGCGCTCACCTGGTTCACCCGCTCGCCGGCTTCCACCCGCTCCAGCACGCTGACGATGTGCTGATAGTCGCCGGTGCCCACAATCGCTTTGGCCTCCGGCAGGCTCTCGAGCAGTTCCTCCTGGAAGTGCTGGGCCAGGCAGCCGGCGATGATCAGTTCCTTGCCCTGTTCCGCCAGTTCCACCAGGGTGCGCACCGATTCCTCGCGGGCGTCCTGGATGAAACTGCAGGTGTTGACCACCACCACGCTGGCCTCGCTTTCATCGGCACTCACGCCGTAGCCGGCCTGGGCCAGCAGGCCGAGCATGTGCTCGGTATCCACCCGGTTCTTCTCGCAGCCCAGGTGGGCGAAGGCCACGGTCTTCCGGCTGGACTGGCTTGGCGGGGACATGGAGGTCGCTGGGTTCAGGGTGGGCCGGATGGGTGAGAGATGGGCCAATCCACCACCCTATGCAATGGCAGAGGGTGTCAGGGGCCTTCGGCGCGTCGCCAGAGGACTGCCACAATTCCGTCAGCGCTTTCTGCCCCCGTGACGTCGAGTCTTCTCAGCAGTCGCCTCAGCAGCCGGCGGCCCAGCGAGCCCAGCCGGCGCTGGGTGTGGGTGGTGATGGCCGTGCTGGCCACCGTTGGCGTGATCGATACCGGCTCCATCACCCTGAAGCGGTGGGGGCTGCTCGGACCTTTGGTTTGCCCGGGGGGCGCCGAGGGTTGCGACAAGGTGCTCAACAGCGCCTGGGGCACCGTGCTGGGTCAGCCCCTGTCATTGCTGGGCTTCCTCGCCTATTCCAGCGTGCTGGTGCTGGCGGTGCTGGCGTTGGTGCTGCGCGGCGATCTGCGGAGCCGGTTATTGCCGGTCGGTCGCTGGGGACTGTTCCTGATCGCCACGGGCATGGCGGTGTTCAGCCTGCTGTTGCTGGGGCTGATGGTGTTCAAGATCCAGGCTTTCTGCTTTTTCTGTCTGCTGTCGGCCAGCCTCAGCCTGGCTCTGTGCGTCTTCAGCCTGCTGCAGGGGGGCTGGGAAGACCGGGGCCAGCTGCTCTTCCGTGGGGTGCTGGTGGCCCTGGTCGTGGCCCTGGTGGGCCTGGGCTGGGCGGCGTCTGTGGATCGGCCCGCCGCCGTCGACACCCGTGGCACTCCGCCAGCCGTCATCGCCGCCAGCACGCCGGAGTCCATTGCCCTGGCTGAACATCTCACCGCCACGGGCGCCGTGATGTACTCCGCCTACTGGTGCCCCCATTGCCATGAGCAGAAGGAGCTGTTCGGCAAGGAGGCCACCACCAAGCTGAAGGTGATCGAATGCGCCGCCGATGGCAAGAACAGTCAGAAGGAGCTGTGCGACAGCAAGAATCTGGAAGGTTTCCCCAGCTGGGAGATCAAGGGCAAGCTCGATTCCGGTGTCAAGTCGCTGGAGCAGCTCAAACTGATCAGCGGTTTCTCGAGCTGATCAGGGGCTGAATCCGTCTGGATGAACAGCGCCTTCAGTCGTCTGAGGTTCAGGGCTGCGTTTCTAGGCTTCAGCTCAGTGCGATGGCCTGCCTGCTGGGGCATCCACGTGCTCACCGGTCCTGTGCAGCTCCGCTGTCCACGTTGACGGGATTCACCAGCTGCCCCACCGGAGCTGTCTGCACCGGATGCCCCAACCTCTGGACGCTGTGGCGTTGCCAGAAGGGCTGGGGCGCAGGAACATCGGTGCGGAAGTGGCCGCCACGGCTTTCCTGGCGAAACAGGGCCGCCTCGATCAGGCGTTCGGCCAGCACCAGCCGCTGCTGCAGGTTCTGGCCACGCTGCAGGGCGGCAGCGGCACTCGGTTCGAGGCCGAGCCGATCGCCTGGCTCCAGATGGGCCAAGCGCCCATCCAGGGAGCCGGAGGGCCAGAGCCCGGCCCGTTCCTGCACCCAGGCCAGGGCGCGTCGGAGACCGCTGCCGCTGCGCTCCACCCCGGCCTCCTGCCAGCAGAGCCTCCGCAGTGCCTGGATGCGCGCTCGCAACACATCCGGATCGGGCAGCGTCAACCCTGGTGCCAAGGCTTCCAGGCTGAACCGGCGCCCATGGGCGGTGATCGGGGCCGTGGCCCCGTCTGAATCCGCGGGCTGGAGTTGCCTCAGCTGCCGGGCAAACACCAGGCATTCCATCAGGGAATTGCTGGCCAGGCGGTTGGCGCCGTGGACGCCGGTGCAGGCCACCTCTCCCACCGCATAGAGCCCGGGCAGGCTGGTGGCGGCCTCCAGGTCGGTGGCCACGCCTCCCATCCAGTAGTGGGCGGCCGGCGCCACGGGGATCGGGTTCCGGGTCGGCTCCAGGCCCAGTTCGCGGCAGCGCCGCAGAATCGTGGGGAACTGTCGTTCCAACCGTTCGCCGCCCACTGGGCGTAGATCCAGCCAGAGATGGTCGGTGCGCAGCTCCCGCATCCGCCTGGCCAGAGCGCGGCTCACCTGGTCGCGCGGGGCCAGATCGCCGCCACTGAGCCCGGCCACCGGACTGGCCCCAGCGCCATCGAGCAGCCGGCCCCCTTCGCCACGGACGGCCTCCGAGATCAGGAAGTGGGGAGCATCCGGCAGCATCAGGGCGGTGGGGTGGAACTGCACGAACTCCAGGTCCCGCAGTTCCGCCCCGGCCCGCCAGGCCATGGCGACGCCATCGCCACTCGACTGCGACGGGTTGGTGGTGTGGGCAAACAGGTGGCCACCGCCGCCACAGGCCAGCACCACAGCCCCGCTGCGGATCCAGCCCAGCTCCTGCTGGTGCAGGACCTGCAGCCCCCGGCATCGGCCGGCGGAAACCCATAGCTGCAGCGCCACGGCTCCTTTGAGGCAGCAGAGCCCCGGTCGCTGCAGGGCCCTCCGCTCCAGGGCTTCCACCAGGGCGCCACCGGTGCGGTCCTGGGCATGCAGCACGCGCCGATGGCTGTGGGCGGCCTCCAGGGTGGTGCTGAGCTCGGCGCCATGGCGGTCGAAGGCCATGTCCAGGCTGAGCAGGCGTTCGACGCAGGCTGGGGCCTGGCGCACCAGCAGCTCCACCGCCGCGGGATCACAGAGGCCGGCACCGGCCTTCAGGGTGTCGGCGATGTGACTGGCGAAGCTGTCATCCGGCCGGGTCACGGCGGCGATTCCACCCTGGGCCCAGCGGCTGGCGGAGCGGGGCTCGCTGTCTTTACTGAGCAGCAGCACCCTCAGCTCAGGCGGCAATTCCAGGCAGGCCATCAGGCCGGCGGCGCCGCTGCCGACCACGACCACGTCCCAGGAGCGTTGGAAGGGCGACCGCTCGCTCGAATCGTCTGCTTGCGTCACGGCATCGCCCATGAAAAAAGCCGCCGGGAGGGCCCGACGGCTTTCACCTGAGGCTGATGGTAAGGCTCAGCGGTAGACGCCGTCATTGATGCGATCGAAGCCTTCATTCAAGGCGATCGAGGGCGGGGTCACGGTGAAGTTGTCCTTGTACTTGTCGAACAGTTCCTTCTGGCGTTCGGTCAGATCCAGCTGAAGAACGTCGTCGACGCTCTCGTAGGGACCTCCCAACACGATTTTGCCAGCCAGGGTCGGATACATGCCGGGATACTGCTGGAAGCGGCGCACTGAAGCATTGTTGAGATCAACTTTGCCTGCAGACTCGGCGATCTTGTCGTCGGCCACATTGCGCAGCTCATCGGCCCAGGCTGCAGGGGGCAGCACCAGCGAAGCCATCAGCCCGATCATGGCAACCCCGCCCATCAGCCAGGCAACCAGCCGTTTCATCTCCACTCTCCGTTGAATACGGGACATTGAATCCGGGACCTGAGGCGACAGAAAGCCACCAGGCCAACAACGTTACAGATCTCTCCTTCCGCCAACCCCGATGGGGCCGGTGGCTTTTGCAGAACTTCAGCTTTGCCTGGCGCCGGAGGCCTGGGGCCAGCCGGCTCAGACCAGACCCGAGACATGGGGGGCGAGCAGCGCCGCCAACAGAAACAGCCCATCAACCACCAGCGTGGTGAGCAGGCTGGAGGCGGCCACTCGCCAGGCCGTGCCCCGCTGCCAGATCTGACGGCAAAGCAACCCGATCGCAACGGCCGCCAGCAGCACAGTGCAGAGGGGCAGTGGCTGAAGCACCTGGCGTGCTGCGTCCTGGAGCAGCAGCGGGGCCTGCTCCGGACTGGCCTGCAGCACGATCGTCCAGTGGGCCATGACTCCCGTCAGGGCCATCACGGCATCGGTGGCGGCGGTGCCGAGCAGGGATCCGAGATAGAAGGCACAGGCCAGCCGCCAGCGACCGGCCAGGCCGGTCAGGGCCAGCGGCAGGGCGAAGGCCTCAATCGGCAGATGCCAGAGCGGGTGGAGGCGGCACCAGCCCCAGAACAGGGAGCCGGCCAGCCAGCTGCCGCTGAACCCCACCAGCAGGGCGCCGGCCTGGCTCGATCGTTCCTGCGCCTGACGTTCCAGTACGAGTCCCACAAGGAGCAGGACGCCGGTGAACAGGGCCGAGCTGGCCGGGGCGACACGCACCCAGGGAGCCTGCAGAAACACTGGCAGACTCACCAGCAGGGCCGCCAGCCAGGGCGCAGACGTGGCCTGGATGGAAGCCAGACCAGGCCTCCGTGGCTCGGGGCGCTCCAGATTCCGCAGCAACGGGCTCAGGCTGAGGGGACCTACGCCGGAGGGGGATTGCAGGCTGGAGGGAACCCCGATCACCAAGGATGTGAAGAAAGTTGGCCAACCTTAAAGGTGAAGCCGCCCCCGGTGAGGGGCTGCTGGCCGCCATAGGGTCGGCATTGGTGCTCGTCTTCCTGCATGGCCTTCTCCGGCATGGCTTTCGGCGGCATGCCCTTCGGCGTCGCTGTCGACCCCGCCGGGGCCGGCGCCCTCGACCTCTGGACCGCCTGCTGGCATGCGCTGGTGCTCGGGGTGGTGCAGGGACTCACGGAATTTCTGCCGATCAGCAGCACCGCCCATCTCAAGGTGGTTCCTGTCCTGCTGGGCTGGGGAGATCCCGGTGTCGCCGTCACGGCGGTGATTCAGCTCGGCAGCATCGCGGCGGTGCTCGCCTACTTCCGCGATGACCTCCGGACCGTGGTCCTTGGAATGGTCGAGGCCAGCCGCCGCCGCGATTGGAGCGATCCTTCCGCTCGACTGGGGGTGGCGATTCTGGTCGGCACCGTGCCGATCGTTGTGGCGGGTCTCTCGATCAAGCGCTTCTGGCCGGGCTACGAGACATCCGTGCTGCGCAGCCTTCCCTCGATCGCCATCGTTTCGATCGTGATGGCCCTGCTGCTCGCCCTGGCCGAGCTGCTCGGCCGCCGCCGCCGCACCATCGACGACACCTTCCCCCGCGATGGTCTCGTGGTGGGACTTGCCCAGGCCCTGGCGTTGATTCCCGGTGTCTCCCGCTCCGGCAGCACTCTCACTGCCGCCCTGTTCGATGGCTGGCAGAGGCCTGCCGCCGCGCGCTTTTCCTTCCTGCTCGGCATCCCGGCCATCACCCTGGCGGGCCTGGCCGAGATCAAGGGCGCCCTGTCGGCGCCGGCCGGTGGCGGTCTGGTGCCGATGCTGCTGGGCATTCTCTCGGCGGCCCTGGTCTCCTGGTTGGCGATCGCCTGGTTGCTGCGTTTCCTGCAGCGCCACAGCACCTGGATTTTCGTGGGGTATCGGCTGCTGTTCGGTCTGTTTCTGCTGCAGTGGGTGTCTCGCTCCGGTTTCTGAACACTGCTCTCTGGGGCAGGTTTGCTCCGCTGCCCCAACCTTCTGACCCCTACCCCCTGGATTGAGTCGTGTGGACTGAACTGAGTGCCGAGGCCACTGCGGCGGCCAGGGAGCGAGAGCCTGCAGGTGTCGCCGGTGAGATCGGCGGGATTCCGGGCCGCCAGCCGATGCCTGCGGAGGTGGCCAGCGTCGAGCCCGGCTCGATTGCCGAGGAGCTTGGCTTCCAGCCGGGGGATCGCCTGGTCAGCATCAACGGGGTTCGGCCGCGGGATCTGATCGATGTGCAGTTTCTCTGCGGTGACGAGGACCTGGCCCTTGAGGTGCTCGATCCCGATGGAACCAGACATCTCGTGGAGTTGGAGAAGGACGCCGACGAGGGGCTGGGCCTGGGCTTCACCGAAGCGCTGTTCGATGGCCTGCGCCAGTGCAATAACCACTGCCCCTTCTGCTTCATCGATCAGCAGCCGCCAGGCCGGCGCGACAGCCTCTATCTCAAGGACGACGACTACCGGCTCAGCTTTCTTTACGGCTCCTATCTGACGCTCACCAACCTCACGGCCGCTGATTGGCAGCGGATCGAGCAGCAGCGCCTCTCGCCTCTCTACGTCTCGGTTCATGCCACCGATCCGGAGCTGCGCAGTCGCCTGCTGATCAATCCTCGCGCCGCTCTGCTGCCGCAGCAGCTGAGCTGGTTTGCCGAGCGGCAGTTGCAGATCCACGCCCAGGTGGTGGTCTGCCCTGGTCTCAACGATGGCGATGCCCTGGAGCGCACCCTGCGGGATCTGGCTGGTTTCGCCGCCGGCGACTGGCCTGCCGTGCTCTCCGCCGCTGTTGTGCCGGTGGGGTTGACCCGCTTTCGGCCGGCTGGGGATTCGCTCGTGCCGGTGGATCGGGCCTGTGCCCGGGCTGTGATCGAGCGGCTGGAGCCCCTGCAGCGCGAGTTCGCCGGCCGGCTGGGCAGCCGCTTTGCCTGGCTCTCGGATGAGTGGTATCTGATCGCCGGCTTGCCCCTGCCGCCAAGGGCCACCTACGAAGATCTGCCCCAACAGGAAAACGGCGTCGGCAGTATCCGCGCTTTTCTTGAGCAGCTCGATGCCGCCACCACGGCCCTGCCGGCGGCGGTGACCCCCGCCCGTCACTACAGCTGGGTGGTGGGCAAGCTCGTGGCCGAGGCCCTGCAGCCGGTGGTGGAGCGGCTCAATGCCGTCGCGGGGCTCACTCTGACCTTGCACGGCCTCCCCAGCCCCTACTGGGGCCAGGATCAGGTGGTCACCGGGCTGCTCACCGGCTCGGATCTGCTCGACGGCGTGGCGGATCGTCTTCTGGGCCAGGCGCTGCTGCTGCCGAGGGTGATGCTGCGCCAGGGCGAGCCGGTCTTCCTCGATGACATGACCCTTGATGAGCTGTCGGCCCGGCTGCCGGTGCCGGTCCATCTGCTGGAAGGGGTGGACGATCTGGTGTCTGTCTGCCTCGGCAATCCGGTGGGAGCTGCTTAAGCTGCGGCCGACGGATTGGATTGGACAGACGGCGTGACGCGCTCCTTGTTCCTGCGTGCAGTTCTCATCGCGATTGTAGGCCTCCCTGCAGGGGCTTCGGTGGCGGATGCGGAGTCACAGTCTGCGGCGGCTGCACCGCCCTCGACCTCGATCGCTGCTGGTGGGAGTCCCCCGGGGTCTGCGACGGATGCTGCGCTGGCTGCGGAGCCTGTTTCGGCCGTTGACACCGTTCCGTCCGAACAGACAGGCGATCCGGTGGTTCAAGCCCAGCCCGAGCCCCTGCCGCTGGCACCGGATGTCAAGGGTCCGCGGCCCAAGTCCGATCCCTCTGTCTTGCCTCCGGCCGCGACCACCCTTGATCCGGCCCTTCAGCCCCTGGCGGCCCCTGAATCCCTCGGCCTGCCGATCAAGACCGATCAGGTCCGCATCAACGAGCTCCGGCCCCTCGGACTCGGCGACGTGGAGCAGCTGGCGGAGGTCAACAATCCCAACCTCAAGGCCCTGGCCAGCCAGGTGGAGCAGGCCCAGTCGAATCTGCGCGCCCAGATCGCTCTGTGGTACCCGAATCTCAACCTCAACGCCGGCGCCCTGCCCACCTACACCGGCGGCCAGCAGTACAGCTCCAGCATCACCGGCACGGGCGAGGAGAGGGGCAACACAATTACCAGCATCTGGAACATGGAGGCCAGCCTTCAGGCCACCTGGTCCCTGATCAACCCCACCAGGGTGCCCCAGATCGCCGCAGCACGCGACCAGTTTGAGCAGGCCAAGAACCAGTACCTGATCGGCCTGCGAGACCTCAGATTGCAGGCGGCACAGGCCTATTTCGATCTGCAGGAATCCGATGAACAGGTGCGCATCGGCCAGGAGTCGGTGCGGGCCTCTGTGGTGAGCCTGAGAGACGCCCGGGCCCGGTTCCAGGCTGGTGTGGCCACCAAGCTGGAGGTGCTGGAGGCCGAGACCCAGCTGGCCCGCGACCAGCAGCTGCTCACCGCTTCCCTGTCCGCCCAGTCGATCGCTCGCCGCACCCTGGCCTCCCTGCTGGATCTTCCCCAGACCGTGACCCCTACGGCGAAGGATCCGGCTCGGGTGCTCGGCACCTGGCTACCGTCCCTTCAGGAGAGCATCATTGCGGCTTATGCCTTCCGCGAGGAACTCGATCAGGCTCTGCTGGACATCTCGATCGCCAACAGCCGTGCCAACGCCCAGCTTGGCGAAGTCCAGCCCTTCCTCAACATTGTCAATACGTTGCGGGCTGGTCGCTCCAGCGGCTACCAGTTTGTGACACAGCCGATCCCGAACGAGATCGGTTGGAACGTGGATAACAGCATTGGCCTCAACCTCAGCTGGAATCTCTTCGATGGGGGCCGCGCTCGTGCTCTTTACCGGCAACAGAAGCAGGTAGCGGAGGAGAGCCGCTTCCGGTTCGCTCAGCAGCGTGATTCGATTCGTCAGGAAGTGGAAGTCAGTTTTTACGAGCTGCAGAAGAATAACCGCAATATCCTCACCACAACCCGCGAGGTTGTCTCCGCTCGGGAGGCCCTTCGCCTGGCCCGTCTCCGCTTCCAGGCCGGTGTGACGACCCAGCGGGAAGTTGTTGATAACCAGCGCGACCTCACCAACGCCGAAGTTCGCTACGCCAGTGCCATCAGCGATTACAACCGCAGACTGGCCGAGATGAGGCGCCGCACCGGCCTCGATCAGATTGCACTCTGCAAGCCCCAGGCTCTGCCCGCTGAGAAGCCAAGCAACACCGGCGAGATTGTCGTTCCTGTGGAACCACAGCCGCTTGAGCCGGCCTGTGCCTTCAACGCCAATCCGGTCAATTGAGTCGTTTCCC
The DNA here is from genome assembly GCF_015840915.1 of Synechococcus sp. CBW1002. Taxonomy (NCBI): domain Bacteria; kingdom Bacillati; phylum Cyanobacteriota; class Cyanophyceae; order Synechococcales; family Synechococcaceae; genus Synechococcus; species Synechococcus sp. CBW1002. Next base: position 482,066 of record NZ_CP060398.1, on the reverse strand, counting down.
CTGAGTCATGGCCTCGGCCGCTCCGCCCCTTTCGCCGCTCCGTTGGATCGATGTGCTCCGGCTGAGCCTCTTCCAGGGCTGCGTTGGGGCCATGGCGGCGGTGTTTGTGGGGATGCTGAATCGGGTGATGATCACCGAGCTGGCCTTGCCGGCCCTGCTGGTGGGAGGCGCCCTGGCGTGTGAGCAGTTTGTGGCGCCCAGTCGTGTGCTGTTCGGCCACCTCTCCGACAACCACCCGATCGCCGGTCGCCACCGACTGCCCTACATCCTTCTGGGGGCGGTTCTGTTCAGCCTTCTCGCCCTGCTTTCAGTACCGCTGGTCTTCCATACCGCCCGCCTGCTCGACGGTGGCATCGGACTGACGGCAGGGTTTTCGATCGCCGCCATCGCCGGTCTGTTCGCCCTGTACGGGCTGGCTGTCTCCATGGCCACCACCCCCTATCTCGCCCTGGTGATCGATCGCACCACCGAAAGCCAGCGGCCCCGTGCGGTGAGCCTGCTGTGGTGCATGCTCACGGTGGGGATCATCGTGGCCTCGATCGCGATCCGCCTCTCCCTGCGCTCCCTTGATGGGGTCACCGATCCTTCGGTGCTCGAGCCGGTCCTGGCCGGATTCATGCAGCGTCTGGTGCTGGTGGTGCTGGCCCTCACCCTGCTGGCCATCGCCGGCATGGAGCCTGCTCGGCTTCCCCAGAGCGTGGCGTCATCGCGCGACGATGCCATCACCCTGGCTCAGTCCTGGGCCCTGATCACCTCCAGCCGTCAGGTGGCCGTGTTCTTTGGCTTCCTCGTGCTGTTCACCCTGGCTCTGTTCATCCAGGACCCCATCCTCGAGAGCTTCGGGGGTGAGGTGTTCTCCATGCCGATCTCCGCCACGGCCCTGCTCACCACCTTCTGGGGGGTCGGTACCCTGCTGGGGCTTGTGATGGCGGGACTCTGGGTGGTGCCGAGATTGGGCAAGCTGCCCACGGCCCGGCTTGGCTGTCAGCTGATCCTGCTCAGCCTTCTTCTCCTGATGGTCAGTGGCGTGCTGGGCCAGGTGGCCTTTCTGAAGGTTGTGATGCTGATCTTCGGCCTGGCATCCGGCATCGCCACCAACAGCGCCCTCTGTCTGATGCTCGATCTCACCCTTCCCCAGGCCGCCGGCACATTTGTGGGGGTCTGGGGTCTGGCCCAGGCTCTCTCCCGTGCCCTGGGCAAGCTGGTGGGTGGTGGTCTGCTCGATCTGGGTCGGTTGCTGTTTCCTGGCGCTCCTGCCCTGGCGCCGTACCTGCTGGTCTTCGGGATCGAAGCGCTGGTGGCCTTTGCCGCCATCCTGTTGCTGAGTCGCGTCAATCTGCGCCAGTTCAGGGAAGATACGGGACGAAGCCTGAGCAGGGTGCTCGCTCTGGAGCTCGGATGACCGCATCCCCCGTCCTCTCCTCCCACCTGGATCCGGCCCTTGATGCCTTGGTCGATCGGGTGGCAGACCGGCAGCGGCGGGATTTCGGGCACATGGCCTCTGATCTGAAGGCCGACGGCACCCTGATCACGGCGTGTGATCGCTGGAGCGATGCCACCCTGGTGGAAGGCCTGCAGTGGATCTATCCCGAGGATGGAGTTCTCAGTGAGGAGGGCCGTCAGGTCGTTCCCGACACCCCGAGCTTCTGGGTTGTGGATCCGCTGGATGGCACCACAAACTTTGCTGCGGGCATCCCGTACTGGGCGATTTCGCTGGCCCGATTCGAACGGGGCCGCCCCGTGCTGGCGGTGCTGGATGTGCCCCCGTTGCGTCAGCGCATCGTGGCGATCCGGGGCGAGGGAGCCTGGCGCAATGGCAAGCGGCTGGAGCCGCCTTCCTTGCAGGCCCGCACGGCGGGATGCGCGTCTCTGTGCAGTCGATCGATCGGGGTGCTGCAGAAGCTGCCGAATCTCCGCTTCCCCGGCAAGATCCGCCTGCTGGGGGTCGCGAGCCTCAACCTGGTGAGTGTGGCCATGGGGCAGACCGTGGCGGCGCTGGAAGCCACCCCGAAGCTCTGGGACCTTGCCGCGGCCTGGCTGGTGCTGGATGAATTGGCCTGCCCGCTCCGCTGGCTCGATGCGGAGCCCCAGTTGCTCAAGATCGGCAGCGACCAGGCCACCCAGGACTATCCGGTGCTGGCCGCGGACAGCGAAGATAGTCTGGAGAGATTCCTCCCGTGGGCTGAAGCCCTGCTGGATTGATCTTCTCGTGCAGACCCTCTGCCTGGCCCTGGTGCTGGTGGTGCTGAGCCTGGCGGGCTGAAGCTGCCCGCGGCTCCATCAGTGGGAGCTTGCGGGATCGAAGGTGAATGGGGTATGGTTTTGGACTGCGCGGCACACCGGGAGCGAGAGCACCGGTGGAAACGCAGAGTCTTCGGTGCTGCGAGGCACTGAGGGCGAGTGCCGTTTGCCTGGAAGGGTGAAGGGTGCGTGCTTACGACGAAGGAGGCGCGAGCCACCGGTGTTGTAGGTTTCCTGAGTCGCTGAGAGGCGACGCGCCGAGACGACCCGGAGCCGAGAGGCCAAGGGAGTGGAGGCAGCACCTGGACAATTGAAAAGTTTAGGAACTGACGCTTCTACCGCGTCATTCTGATCGGATCGAACGGTTCTGAGTTCGCAGTGGACCAGCCTTGTGCTGGCGCCAGTGTGGAGTCAAAGCCCGTTGGATGCGGTGTCGAGGATGACGAAACGAGCGGTAGAGGTGTGAGGTCCCGTCAAACATTTTAAGCGACGGGAACCTGCAGTGATGTGGTGCTGCCTTGAGGTCTCACGCCTTGGGTCAGAACTGGGTGAAAACCAGCTGTGGGTGACTGAAGCGAACCGGATCTGAGATCTGGGAAAGTCACGGGATTGTGAAGCGAACCGAAAGGAAAGAACCATGAGGAGAGATCCAAATGGAGAAGTCCAGAAGGAAGGCTAAATAATTGTGTGCACTCTCGAACCCTTTCGGTCAGTCGAAAGGTGGTCCCAACTGAAGACTGTGCGCCAGTGCAGGATTTGGGTGAGCGACAAACTTCTCTGCGATGAAAGCTCAAGCGAAAGTTTAGAGCTGACGTTTAAAGGGGGAAGACTACTACGGAGAGTTTGATCCTGGCTCAGGATGAACGCTGGCGGCGTGCTTAACACATGCAAGTCGAACGAACCTTCGGGTTAGTGGCGGACGGGTGAGTAACGCGTGAGAATCTGCCCTCAGGAGGGGGATAACGGCTGGAAACGGCCGCTAATACCCCATATGCCGAGAGGTGAAATGAATTTCGCCTGAGGATGAGCTCGCGTCTGATTAGCTAGTTGGTGGGGTAAGAGCCTACCAAGGCTTCGATCAGTAGCTGGTCTGAGAGGATGATCAGCCACACTGGGACTGAGACACGGCCCAGACTCCTACGGGAGGCAGCAGTGGGGAATTTTCCGCAATGGGCGAAAGCCTGACGGAGCAACGCCGCGTGAGGGATGAAGGCCTCTGGGCTGTAAACCTCTTTTCTCAAGGAAGAAGATCTGACGGTACTTGAGGAATAAGCCACGGCTAATTCCGTGCCAGCAGCCGCGGTAATACGGGAGTGGCAAGCGTTATCCGGAATTATTGGGCGTAAAGCGTCCGCAGGCGGCCTTGAAAGTCTGCTGTTAAAGCGTGGAGCTTAACTCCATTTCAGCAGTGGAAACTACAAGGCTAGAGTGTGGTAGGGGCAGAGGGAATTCCCGGTGTAGCGGTGAAATGCGTAGATATCGGGAAGAACACCAGTGGCGAAGGCGCTCTGCTGGGCCATAACTGACGCTCATGGACGAAAGCCAGGGGAGCGAAAGGGATTAGATACCCCTGTAGTCCTGGCCGTAAACGATGAACACTAGGTGTCGGGGGAATCGACCCCCTCGGTGTCGTAGCCAACGCGTTAAGTGTTCCGCCTGGGGAGTACGCACGCAAGTGTGAAACTCAAAGGAATTGACGGGGGCCCGCACAAGCGGTGGAGTATGTGGTTTAATTCGATGCAACGCGAAGAACCTTACCAGGGTTTGACATCCTGCGAATCCCTTGGAAACGAGGGAGTGCCTTCGGGAGCGCAGTGACAGGTGGTGCATGGCTGTCGTCAGCTCGTGTCGTGAGATGTTGGGTTAAGTCCCGCAACGAGCGCAACCCACGTCTTTAGTTGCCAGCATTGAGTTGGGCACTCTAGAGAGACCGCCGGTGATAAACCGGAGGAAGGTGTGGATGACGTCAAGTCATCATGCCCCTTACATCCTGGGCTACACACGTACTACAATGCTACGGACAAAGGGCAGCAAACTCGCGAGAGCTAGCAAATCCCATAAACCGTGGCTCAGTTCAGATCGTAGGCTGCAACTCGCCTACGTGAAGGAGGAATCGCTAGTAATCGCAGGTCAGCATACTGCGGTGAATACGTTCCCGGGCCTTGTACACACCGCCCGTCACACCATGGAAGTTGGCCACGCCCGAAGTCGTTACTCCAACCCGTAAGGGAGGAGGATGCCGAAGGTGGGGCTGATGACTGGGGTGAAGTCGTAACAAGGTAGCCGTACCGGAAGGTGCGGCTGGATCACCTCCTAACAGGGAGACAAACTGATTGTGATGTCTGAATACTTTATTTTCAGGCCATGATCCTGTCACTCTAGGTCGATCGGTACCTCAACTGTGGAAGCGGAATGGCAACATGTCCGTCCAAGCAGGTTCAGTTCCTAAACTTTGTCTAGGTCACACCCCAACGATTTTTGTTGAGGCGGTGTTGAAACCTGAAAGATGAAACGGTAGCGATACTGAATCATCAATCAGGTCAGACACAACTTTGACGCGATCGCGAGGTCGAACTCCTGGGCCATTAGCTCAGGTGGTTAGAGCGCACCCCTGATAAGGGTGAGGTCCCTGGTTCAAGTCCAGGATGGCCCATTCGTGTTTGGGGGTTTAGCTCAGTTGGTAGAGCGCCTGCTTTGCAAGCAGGATGTCAGCGGTTCGAGTCCGCTAACCTCCATTCCACACTGACGAGCGCCCTCACGGAAGCAAAGGAGAGATTTCTTTGGTGTGATCCTGACGTCTTGGTGACGATTCCAGCCTGCTTTCATTCCCTGAGTGGTTGAAAGCATGCTGGATTCCCTGTCCGCAAGGATGGGCATTCAGCAAGAACCTTGACAACTGCATAGGAAAAGTCTGGAAAAGAAAGCATCTCATAGACGCTGACTTTCCGGTTCTCTCTGGTCGCGGCCTCGGCTGCGGCATCCCAGCGAAAGCGAAGGGAAGATTGAGGTGCAAGCCTCAATCTGAGAGAAACAGGAAAGCCAGTGATTCTTGAGTTAGAGCCGAGTACAGCTCGTGTCTTCTGTCTGGCATGGCCACAAGCCACCAAGCAGGAGTTTGATTCTGGCTGTCTGAGATCTCTTGATTGAGAGCTTAGACACCGGAAGAATAGCCTTCAACAAGCTAAACGCGAGTTGTGATTATGGTCAAGCTACAAAGGGCTCACGGTGGATACCTTGGCACACAGAGGCGATGAAGGACGTGGTTACCTGCGATAAGTCTCGGGGAGCTGGAAACACGCTTTGATCCGGGAATTTCCGAATGGGGCAACCCCTAGAACGGCCGCCTGAATCCATAGGGCGGCGCGAGCCAACCCAGCGAACTGAAACATCTTAGTAGCTGGAGGAAAGGAAAGTAAAAACGACTCCCTCAGTAGCGGCGAGCGAACGGGGAAGAGCCTAAACCGATGGGTTCGCCCATCGGGGTTGTGGGACAGCAACGTGGACCAGGGACGTTAGAGGAAGCGTTTGAATGGCGCGCCAGAGAGGGTGAAAGCCCCGTACTCGAAAGCGAAACTGGCCTAGCTGTATCCCGAGTAGCACGGAGCACGTGAAATTCCGTGTGAATCCGCGAGGACCACCTCGTAAGGCTAAGTACTCCTGTGTGACCGATAGCGCAACAGTACCGCGAGGGAAAGGTGAAAAGAACCCCGGGAGGGGAGTGAAATAGAACATGAAACCGTGAGCTTACAAGCAATGGGAGTCCTACTCATAGGATGACCGTGTGCCTGTTGAAGAATGAGCCGGCGACTTATAGGCACTGGCAGGTTAAACCGGGAATGGTGGAGCCATAGCGAAAGCGAGTCTGAATAGGGCGATCGTCAGTGTTTATAGACCCGAACCCGGGTGATCTAACCATGGCCAGGATGAAGCTTGGGTGATACCAAGTGGAGGTCCGAACCGACTGATGTTGAAAAATCAGCGGATGAGCTGTGGTTAGGGGTGAAATGCCAATCGAACCCGGAGCTAGCTGGTTCTCCCCGAAATACGTTGAGGCGTAGCGTCTAGTGCTCCAGCAGGGGGGTAAAGCCACCGTTTCGGTGCGGGCTGCGAGAGCGGTACCAAATCGAGACGAACTCTGAATACCCTGTGTGTAACTAGGCAGTCAGACTGTGGGGGATAAGCTCCATGGTCGAAAGGGAAACAGCCCAGACCGCCAGCTAAGGTCCCCAAATCAATGCTGAGTGATAAAGGAGGTGGGATTGCCCAGACAACCAGGAGGTTTGCCTAGAAGCAGCCATCCTCAAAGGAGTGCGTAATAGCTCACTGGTCGAGCGATCCTGCGCCGAAAATGAACGGGGCTAAGCATTGTACCGAAGCTGCGGATTTGAATCGTAAGATTCCGATGGTAGGGGAGCGTTCCATGTGGGGTGAAGCGTTAGCGTAAGCGGGCGTGGACTGCATGGAAGTGAGAATGTCGGCTTGAGTAGCGAAAACATGGGTGAGAATCCCATGCCCCGAAACCCTAAGGGTTCCTCCGGCAGGCTCGTCCGCGGAGGGTTAGTCAGGACCTAAGGCGAGGCCGAAAGGCGTAGTCGATGGACAACAGGTCAACATTCCTGTACCTGTCATGTTTTGGGAAGGGGGACGGAGAAGGCTAGCCCAGCCAGATGTTGGTTACTAGTCCAAGCGTTCGAGGCGTTGAGAGCTGGCGAAAACAGCTTGAGCTGAGGCGTGAGTGCGAGCGGCTACGGCCGCGAAGTGGGTGATGTCAAGCTTCCAAGAAAAGCCCTATACCCGTTAAGGCATGATGGCCTGTACCCGAAACCGACACAGGTGGGGTGGTAGAGAATACCGAGGGGCGCGAGGTAACTCTCTCTAAGGAACTCGGCAAAATGGCCCCGTAACTTCGGGAGAAGGGGTGCCACCGCAAGGTGGTCGCAGTGAAGAGGCCCAGGCGACTGTTTACCAAAAACACAGGTCTCCGCTAAGTCGCAAGACGATGTATGGGGGCTGACGCCTGCCCAGTGCCGGAAGGTTAAGGAAGCTGGTCAGCGCAAGCGAAGCTGGCGACTGAAGCCCCGGTGAACGGCGGCCGTAACTATAACGGTCCTAAGGTAGCGAAATTCCTTGTCGGGTAAGTTCCGACCCGCACGAAAGGCGTAACGATCTGGGCGCTGTCTCGGAGAGAGGCTCGGCGAAATAGAATTGTCTGTGAAGATGCGGACTACGTGCACCCGGACAGAAAGACCCTATGAAGCTTTACTGTAGCTTGGTATTGTGCCCGGGCTCTGAATGCGCAGGATAGGTGGGAGGCTTTGATCCATGGCTTGCGGGTCATGGTGAGCCAACGGTGAGATACCACTCTTTCAGAGCTAGGGTTCTAACGGTCACCCGTCATCCGGGGACCGGACAGTATCAGGTGGGCAGTTTGACTGGGGCGGTCGCCTCCTAAAAGGTAACGGAGGCGCGCAAAGGTTTGCTCAGGCTGGTTGGAAATCAGCCGACGAGTGCAAAAGCAGAAGCAAGCTTGACTGTGAGACCTACAAGTCGAACAGGGACGAAAGTCGGCTTTAGTGATCCGACGGTTCTGAGTGGAAGGGCCGTCGCTCAACGGATAAAAGTTACTCTAGGGATAACAGGCTGATCTCCCCCAAGAGTTCACATCGACGGGGAGGTTTGGCACCTCGATGTCGGCTCATCGCAACCTGGGGCTGAAGTCGGTCCCAAGGGTTGGGCTGTTCGCCCATTAAAGCGGTACGCGAGCTGGGTTCAGAACGTCGTGAGACAGTTCGGTCCATATCCGGTGCACGCGCAGGAACATTGAGAGGATTTCTCCCTAGTACGAGAGGACCGGGAGGAACGCACCTCTGGTGTGCCAGTTATCGTGCCAACGGTAAACGCTGGGTAGCCATGTGCGGAGTGGATAACCGCTGAAAGCATCTAAGTGGGAAGCCCACCTCAAGATGAGTGTTCCCATGGCATAAGCCAGTAAGGTCACGGGAAGAACACCCGTTGATAGGCTCTACGTGGAAGCCGGGTAACCGGTGAAGCGGAGGAGTACTAATAGACCGAGGGCTTGACCATTCCATCCCTTGCCATCCTGACCGGATGACACAGGGATCACGCGCTCAAAGCTTTTGGATCCAGACCGGTTGCTTGTCAACCGCTCCTATGCAGTTCTCAGGGTTCAACCTGGGGGCAAAGACCGGCAAGGGGCCTGAAGAGGCCGTTTGCTTTCCTGGTGTTCATGGCGCTGTGGACCCACTCCGATCCATCTCGAACTCGGTTGTGAAACGCAGCAGCGGCAACGATAGTTGGAGGGTAGCCTCCTGCGAAAATAGCTCGATGCCAGGTCAAACTTTGCTCCACGACGACGCCCCCGATGGCAGCCTGATGGCTGCGATCGGGGGCGTTTTCGTGTGCCTGGGGATCGATGGCCTCCCCGCTTGACGGCCTCCCCAAGAGCAGCCTCCCCAAGCAGCAGCCTTCCCTAGAGAGAGTCTGCTGACTCAGATGGCTTTGCCTTCAGGGATTCGGAACTGTTAGGGCATCATGATTGATCGGATAGCGTCAAAACGCTTGATGCTTGTGTACGGATGGCAGGGTTGCGGCGGATTTCCCTCACGTTCGCTAATCAGCACTGCATACCCAGCCTCTGCTGCGGCATCCAGTTCGAAGGTGACATCGCTGATGAAAAGGATCCTGCTGGGATCCGTCTGAAGTTCGGTGCAAATGGATCGATAGCTCTCTGCTCTTTGTTTCGCACCTATGCGAGTGTCGAACCAAGCCGAAAACCAAGGGCGCAAATCTCCAAAGCAGCTGTATTGGTAGATGAGTTGCTGTGCACGGACAGAGCCGGAAGAATACACTGCGATTTGTAGTCCCTGATTCTTCCAGTCACGCAGGGCTGGTGGAACATCGGCGTAAATGGGCCCCTGTAAACTCCCATTGGCATAGCCGTGCTCCCAGATCAGTCCTTGAAGCTCCTTGAGAGGGGTGAGTTTGCGATCCTGATGAATCAGCCATTCCAGATAGGGTACGAGCGCATGGTTTCTTGTTGCGTTGAGGCTTGAAGAATTGAATTCACCGGTGAAAGCGCTTCCGGATGTCTGATTGTTGACAATCTCACTAGGGCCAGAGTCAGGGCTGGTAGTAACACTGCTATTGCTATTGCTATTGCTATTGCTATTGCTATTGCTATTGCTATTGCTATTGCCATTGTTAGCAATAACAGGTTCTGTTGTCATTCCCGTTCCAGGGTCTGGATCCTTGCCTGATGACTTCCTGCGCAGTTGCACTGCTTCGGGGTCACTCTCCAGGTCCCAGGCTTGCTGCAACTCCTGTACCAGCTCTATGACGGCTGGCTGTTGACCTTGGCATTTCAGAAAAGATGCGAGGTTGGACCTGGCATAGGGAAACAGCACTTCGCTGACAAAGCTCACCGGGCAGGTGGTCCCTTCAATGTCCAGCAGGATGTGTGTCGTCGTGTCGGGCAAAAGCACGCCAGGGGCTCCGCTGGCTTGGTTGTTGGTGGCGCGATTGGGTTCAGGCATGGTTTGTCTCCTTCTGAACGTCGTGTCGCTGTGTGATGGTTGCGTCGGAATGCTCACGGCCGGGCATGGGGGGCATCAGGCTCTGCAGCAGCAGGCGTCGCCACCGCTGTTCGAGAAGAAATTCGAGGATCTCAAGATGGCGCTGGGCCTCGCCCAGATCCCTGCCCCAGGCGTAGAGCCCGTGACCTCCGATCAACAGCCCATGCGGTGCCTGGGCCAGGTGTGGCCGAGCGGCTGAGCTGAGGGACTGCAGGTCCTGATCGTTGGGAAGCACGGGGATGTGAATGGTGGTGGCGTGGGTGCTGACGCCTTGCAGGCCTTTGAGCATCTCCAGGCCGCTGATCGCCAATGCAGCGCAGCCTGATTCCGCCCTCTCCTCCTGGCCCAGAGCCCAGGATGAAAGCAGGGTGGCCGCCTGGGAGTGGGTGTGCAGCACGGCCCCGGCGCCAGCCTCGGCGACGATCGCCAGATGCAGCAGGGTTTCGGCACTGGCTTTGCCGTGTCCGCTGATCACGCGTGCGTTCCCATCGACGAGGATCAACTGTTCGGGCTCTACCGAGCCCTTGTCCACGCCGCTGGGTGCCATCAACAGCTGCAGGGGCTCCTGCTGCCTGACACAACTGAAATTGCCTCCCGTTCCATCGCACCAACCGCGCTGGTGGATGGCAACCATGGCCTCAGTGAGTTGGGTCGCCAGGGACTCCAAACCGGATCGTTCGGAAACTCCATCCATCCAAGCGCGTCGCGGCGCCCGGGTTCACTGCTGGCAGAGCGGGCACCAGTGGCTGCTGCGCCCGGCCAGCTTGTCGCGGCGCAGCACGGTGCCGCAGCGGCGGCAGGGTTCGCCGCCGCGTCGATAGACCCAGGCCACACCGCCATAGTTCCCATTGGTGCCTGTGAGATCACGGAAGTCGCTGAAGGTGGTGCCGCCGGCGCCGATGCTGGCCCGCAAAATCCTCAGCAGGGCCCCATGCAGGCGTTCCAGCTGAGGACGCTTCAGCTGGCCAGCGGGTGTGTGGGGACGGATTCCAGCTTCGAACAACGATTCATCCGCGTAGATATTGCCCACACCGGCCACCAGACGTTGATCGAGCAGGGCGTTCTTGATCGGTCGAGACGAACCCTGCAGGGCCCGTTGCAGATGGCTGGCGGTGAACTCAGGGCTGAAGGGTTCTGGCCCGAGTCGCTGCAGGCCACTGATCACCTCCGCAGGAGCCTGATCGGGTGGCACCCACCACATCTGTCCAAAGCTGCGGATGTCGACGTAGCGGAGTTCATTGCCGTGTGGATCAAAGAACCGCACCCGTGTGTGGCGGCAGGGCTCTGCTGACTCTGGAAGCCAGAGGAACTGGCCGGTCATGCGCAGATGCACCCCCCAGGTTCCGGCGCTGACACCTGCTCTGTCCGTCAGGGTCGCCAGCAGGTACTTGCCGCGCCGTTGCCAATGCTGCAGGCTGCAGCCCTGCAGTGCGACACAGAAGAGCTCGGCAGGCTGGGGGTGGGCGATGGTGCGCGCAAGTCGCACCTCAACAGCGGCGACCGTCATGCCGCGGGTCTGCTGATCCAGGCCTCGGCGGACGGTTTCGACCTCGGGCAGCTCCGGCACGGGCGCTTGGTGGTGATCGGTCTGCGCTGTGACGCAGGGATGGCCTCATCGTGCCACCCAGCGCTCTGCTGGCGGGTTCTTCTGGTGGATGGCTCTGCCTGCCTTGGGCCGCAGGATGGACATCCAGAGCAGTCAGTGTGAGGCGGACACAGTGCCGCGAAACAGTAAAACAGCCTGCCTGGAATTCCAGACAGGCTGACCCTGCTTCGGTTGTGATTGAGGGGTCTAGAGGTGATTCAGGCTGAATGCCCGGCGCTGATGGCGCCTCCCGCTCCGGGGTCAAGCGGAACGGCTTTGCTGGGCCGACCTGCCCTGAAGACGGATCAGCGCATTGGGCGAAGACGTGCTGGGAAGGGATCTCCCTGGCACTCAGGCCTTCTCGAGTTCGTACTCGGCGAAGTTGTTGGTGTTGATGCCGCCTTCGGAGCCGCTGTAACCGTTGTAGTTGACTTTCTCGAAGCGCACAATCACGGGATAACGGATCCCGGAGGTGTCGATCGACGCCACGGTGCCGACGTCGTTGAACCAGTAGGACTCAGGGCGCTTGATGCGCACCTTGTCGCCGCGGGAGATGGCCATCGCTGCGCGTGAAGTGGGTGGCTGTCAACGGGACGTTACCCGTGGGCCGTGGCGCTGGCGGAAGCGCGTCACGATTCGTCGCCGTCCTGGGGCCGTGGCACGATCGCCTCTTGCCCCCGTGTTCGTGTCATGGATCCGATCGAGGCTCCCGCGCTCAGCCTCGAGCTTCCGGATCCGGACTCCGACGCGATCAGCACCATGGAATTCCTGGCCCGCCTCGAGGCGGCCTGGCAGGTGTGCGATCGCTTCGACCTGCAGACCGAAATCTGGCGCGGCAGGATCCTCCGGGCGGTCCGCGACCGCGAGAAGCGCGGCGGCGAGGGTCGCGGCACCGGTTTCCTGCAGTGGTTGCGGGAGCAGGAGATCAGCAAGACCCGGGCCTACACCCTCATCCAGCTGGCCGAGTCTGCCGATGGACTGGTGGGTGGCGGCTTGCTGGAGGAGGCCAGTGTCAACCTCTTTTCCAAACGCGCCTTCCTCGAAACGGCCCAGGCGGAGCCGGAGGTACAGCAGATGGTGAGCGAGGCCGCCAATGAGGGGCAGCAGATCACCCGCAAGCAGGTGAAGCGCCTTGCCGACGAATTCACGGCCGCCACCAGCCCCTTGCTGCCTGAGGAGATCCGCCAGCGCACCGCCGAAAACCTGCTGCCGCCCCGGGTGGTGGCTCCGCTGGTGAAGGAGCTGGCCCAGCTGCCCGAGGAGCAGCAGCAGGATCTGCGGCGCGTGCTTCAGGACGAGCCCGAGCTGGATCGGGTCAAGGATGTGACCCTCACAGCCCGCTGGCTGCGCAAGGCTGCCGAAGCCGGATTGGCGGTCCGTGCGTTTCAGCACGACCATCTCGATCTGGAAAAGGCGATGCAGGAGGCGCAGCGCCTCGATGCCCTCGGCCTGCTGGCTGATGCGGTGGGGCAGGCCCAGCAACTGGAGGCGGCGGTGCTCAAGCTCCACACCAGCTGGCGTCGGCTGGGAGGGTTGTACGAGCGCCTCTGGGTGGAAAGCGGCAGCAGCACGCCCCACCTGCGTGAGCTGCTGAATGCGTTGCAGACCCTCAGCGGCAGCACCCTGCGGGTGTCCCTCGGCGAACTGGCCGGCGGGAAGCGGCTGCGGCTGCAGCTGGTCGAGGAAGCCCCCGATCAATTGCAGCCCCCGCCGATGCCCTGAGCCGACACGATTTGACAGCCGCAGGAACGTGTGTTCTGGTGGAACGAAGAGATGGTGTCGTTGTTGTGCCTCGAATCCACCCGGTTCCGCCATCGCGTCCAGCCTGTTAGGCCAGATCCGTGGTGCGATCTGGTCGTGTCATTCGGCCCACTCGGCTGCTGTGCGACTCGACGTCAGGCTCCGCCCCTCACCGCCTGGATTCCCCAGGTTGCGAGTTCGAATGAGCACACTCGGGATGTGGGCCCTGCTCTGTTCGCAGCAGCACCTGGCGCTCTAAGGGATGCCGATCTCAGGCTCTGTCTATCCAGCCTTCCAGCGCCTTCCGACCAGTCTGTCTGAACCCTGCTGTTCAGTTGTTGAACCAGTTTCGATTCTATTGTCTTTTTTCAACATGACTGTTCTCGATTCAGCTCGCCATCCGGCGAATCCCGCCAGCGAAGGCAGCAGCCCAAGTGGCAGCACCTACGCAAGTGGAGGCATCAACGGCCAGAGCGACTTCGTGCTGGTGTATCATCGCTCGCCCTACGACGAGCAGATCGACGTCGACGGCACCCGCCACTGGGTGGATCAGACCAGTCCGAACGGCATCATTCCCACCCTGCGGAATCTGTTCCGTGAGCAGCCGCGGGGAACCTGGATCGCCTGGCGCAAGGAGGCGGACGAGGGGGTCGTCGTTTCGGATGAGCGTCTGCAGATCCGCGCATCGGTGAATATCACCTTGCGGCGGCTGCCGCTGACCGAGGCGCAGATCTCAAGCTTCTATCATGTGACATCGAAGGAGTCGTTCTGGCCGATCCTGCATTCCTTCCCTGGTTATTTCAGCGTTGATAATTCCGATTGGCAGATTTTTGAGCAGGTGAATGCTTCGTTCGCCAGGGCGGCCTGCGAAGAGGCGGCTCCGGGGGCCACCATCTGGGTGCATGACTACAACCTCTGGCTCGCACCGGCCTTCATTCGGCGTCAGCGGCCGGATGTGCGCATCGCTTTCTTCCATCACACGCCTTTTCCCTCGTGTGATGTGTTCAGCATCCTTCCCTGGCGCGACGCCATCGTCGACAGCCTGCTCTGCTGCGATCTCGTGGGCTTCCACATCCCGCGCTATGCCAATAACTTCGCCCATGCGGCCATTTCCCTGCGCGGCGCCACGGCTGGGGCAGCCGTGGCGGTGGAGGACAAGTTCCGGCGGACCGGCAGTGCCCTCGCTGAACCGATGGCCATCCCCTGGCTGGAGCATCAGGGCCGGCAGGTGCGTCTGGTGTCCTCACCGGTTGGAACCTCCCCCGACCTGATCCGGGCCCTGGCCGACAAGCCGGCGGTGCAGGCCACAGCGCGCACGATCGCCGAACAGCACGAGGGCCGCACCCTGATCCTCTCGGCCTCGCGGGTGGACTACACCAAGGGCAACGAGGAGATGCTGCTCACCTACGAGCGCCTGCTCGAAAACCAGCCCGACTGGCATGGCCGTGTCGAGCTGTTCCTGGCCTGCGTGGCTGCCGCCAGTGGCATGCGCATCTATGACGAGATCCAGCGCTCGGTGGAGGAAGTGGTGGGTCGCATCAATGGCCGCTTCGGCCGGATCGATTGGACACCGGTGCGTTTGTCGACGGTGCGGACGCCCTACGAAGAGTTGGTGGCCTGGTTCGGACAGGCCGACATCTGCTGGATCACCCCGCTGCGGGACGGCCTCAACCTGGTGGCCAAGGAATATGTGGCGGCTCGCCGCGGCCAGGCAGGGGTGCTGGTGCTCTCGGAATTCAGTGGTGCTTCGGTGGAGCTGCAGGACGCCCTGCTCACCAACCCGTATTCGCACCGCAGCATGGATGAGGCGATCGCGGCGGCTCTGGTGATGCCGCTCGAGGAGCAGCGCCGCCGCATGGACGGCATGACCGGCGCCGTGGAGACGTTCACCGTGCAGCACTGGGCTGAGGAGCAGCTGGGCGTTCTGCGGGCCTTGTGACCCGGCCGTCTCGCGAGCTCTGGGCTCGGCGCTTGGCGCTGGCGCTGTTGGCGGCCCTGGTGGTGGCGCTGTTGCTGCCGGTGTCCATCGCCGTGGCCCGGCCCGCGGTCACGATCCGGGTGCTGATGCCGGCGCCCTTCGTCGATGCCACCGCCGCCACGGTGGAGGCCTTCAACCGCAGCCATCCGCGGCTGACCATCGCCGTGACCCGTGGTCCCTTCGAGACCGAATCCGTCTCGGATCTGGCGATCAGCAGCCTGCTGCTGGGCGACAGCCCCTACGACCTGCTGCTGATGGATGTGAGCTGGACGGCCAAGTACGCCGCCGCCGGCTGGTTGTTGCCCCTCGACGATCGGCTCGGTCCCGATCCCCTGGCCGGTGTGGTGTCCGGCGCGCGGCAGGGCAACGTGATCGATGGCCATCTCTGGCGGGTGCCGATGGTGGCCTCGATGGGGCTGCTCTACTGGCGCACCGATCTGATGGAGCGCCCACCCCGGACGCCCGCCGAACTTGTGGCCGTGTCTCAGCAGCTGCAGCAGCAGGGTCGGGTGCGTTGGGGCTTTGTCTGGCAGGGGCGCCAGTACGAGGGCCTGATCTGTGATTTTCTGGAGGTGCTGCACGGCTTTGGCGGTCGCTGGGAGCCGGATCTGACGCCGGGCCTGGGGCTGGAGCAACCCGAGGCGGCGGCAGCGGCGGGCTGGTTGCGGCAGCTGCTCGTCGACGGCATCAGCCCGGCGGCGGTGGCCAATTTCGCTGAACCGGAGACCCTGCAGGCGTTTGAGACCGGCGACGTCGCCTTCATGCGCAACTGGCCCTATGCCTGGAGCGAGCTGCAGAAGCCGGGCAGCCGCGTGGCCGGCAAGGTGGGGGTCACCACCATGGTGGCGGAGCCTGGCCAGTCCCCCGCCGCGACCCAGGGCAGCTGGGGCCTGTCGGTGTTGCGCGGCAGCTCCCATCCCGATCAGGCGGTGGAGGTGCTGCAGGCCCTCACCGGAGCCGACAGCCAGCGCCGGTTGGTGAAGGACTGGGGCAACACCCCCACCCTGACGGCCCTGTTTGAGGATCCGGAGCTGCTGGCCGCCTCCCCAACCCTGCCGGAGCAGCTGCGGGCCCTTGAATACGCCGTTCTGCGGCCGATCACGCCGGCCTACGCTCAGTTGAGCGACATCCTGCAGCGGCAGCTGAGCGATGTGATCACCGGCGGACTGCCGGCCGCTCAGGCCATGGGGCGGGCGGGCCAGGCCAGCACCCTGTTGCTGGAGTCCACCGGTGGAGAGGCGAAGGGGGCATGAGCCGAACGTTGCGCGCCAATCTCGTCACCCTGGCGTTGATCGCCCCGGCGCTGCTGTTGCTGCTGGCGGTGTTCGTCTGGCCGATGGGCTACTACGGCTGGCTGAGTCTGCAGGCCCAGTCGGTGTTCACGGGCCTGGAGCCCGTGCCGGTGGGCCTGGCCAACTGGCAGCGGCTGCTCGGGGACGGCCGCTTCTGGCAGGACGCCGGTCAGACATTGCGCTTCTCCGGCGTTTCCGTGGGACTGGAGCTGCTGCTTGGCCTGGCCATTGCCCTGGTGCTGCATCAGCGCTGGCCGGCACGGGGGGTGGTCAGAAGCCTCACCCTGCTGCCCTGGGCCCTGCCCACCACGGTGATGGCCCTGGGCTGGCGCTGGATCTTCAACGATCCCAACGGGCCGATCAACGGCTTGCTCCAGAGCGTCGGGCTGGCCACGCTGCCCTTTCTGGCGTCTCCCCAGCTCGCCTGGATCGCGGCGGTGGTGGCGGACGTCTGGAAGACGACCCCGTTCGTGGCTCTGGTGTTGCTGGCGGGGTTGCAGATGATCCCCGCCGATCTCTACGAAGCTCTGGCGCTTGAGGGTGGTACCAGTTGGCAGGCCTTGCGGCGCATCACCCTGCCGTTGCTACGGCCCTACATCTTTCTGGTGCTGCTGTTTCGACTCGCCCAGGCCCTGGGCGTGTTTGATCTGATCGCGGTGCTCACCGGCGGTGGGCCAGCGGGCAGCACCGAGAGCCTGGCGGTGTACGCCTATCTCAATGCCATGCGTTTCCTCGATTTCGGCTACAGCGCCACCGTGATGCTGGGCATGTTCCTGCTGTTGCTGCTTTCTGCCCTTCTGCTGTTGCTGTGGCGGCGAGCCGCCGAGGCCTGAACGCCGCTGATCTCCGCCATGACGTCTCCCTCTCGTTCCTCGGATCCCATGCCTGGAGGCCCCATGGCCAGAAGCCCCGTGGCCAGTGGTGCCGGTTCGATTCCCGCCTCAGCCCTTTTCGGCCGAGTCCTGGCGGTGGGGCTGCTGCTGTTCTGGAGCCTCGGGCCGATGGTCTGGCAGCTCTACACGTCGCTGCGCACTCCCGAAGCCCTGCTGGCGGGCTGGGCTGGATTGGCCCGCGGCTGGACGCTGGCGAATTACACCCAGATCCTCACGGGAGATCCTCCCTTCTGGCGCTATCTGCTCAACAGCACCTTGGTGGGCGGTGTCAGCACGCTGCTCACCCTGCTGCTGGCCATCCCCTGCGCCTATGGCCTGGCACGGCGTTCCGGGGCGCTGCGGCTGGTGATGGGGGGCACTCTGCTGGCCACGGCGGTGTTCCCTTACGTGTTGCTGTTCCTGGCCCTGCTGGAGGTGGCCCGTCACTTCGGGCTCGCCAACAACCTGCTGGCGCTCTGCCTGCCCTATGCGGGGTTGTCCCTGCCCCTGGCAGTGCTGTTGTTGCAGGCGGCTTTTGCTGAGCTGCCCCCGGAACTGGAGGAAAGCGCTGTGCTGGAGGGGCTCAGCCTGTTGCAGCGCCTGCGCTGGATCCTGCTGCCGCTGCTCGGTCCGGCGGTGTTCAGCACGGCACTGCTGGTGTTCCTGTTCAGCTGGAATGAGTTCCCCATCGCCCTCACCTGGCTGAGCCGCAGCGAGCTGCTCACCCTGGCGCCGGCCATGGCCCGCATCGCCGGCTCCTCGGTGTACACCGTGCCCTACGGAGCCTTTGCCGCCGCCACGGTGCTGGGCAGCGTGCCGCTGCTGGTGCTGCTACTGGTGTTCCAGCGGCCGATCGTGGCGGGGCTCACCCAGGGGGCGATCAAGGGATGACGACACCTACTCCGGCCACGCCTGCGTCAGTCACGGTGACTGCAGCGACAGCCAGTCCGGCCATGGCTGGCAGCCTGCGGCTTGAGCAGCTGCTGCGGCGGATCGGGACGCGCACGATCGTCGATCATCTCGATCTCACCGTCGCAGGCGGCGATTGCCTGGCGCTGCTGGGCCCCAGTGGATGCGGCAAGAGCAGCATTCTGCGATTGATCGCCGGCCTGGACTGGCCCGATGCGGGGCGGATCCTGCTGGCGGGCCGCGACATCACGACCCTGCCACCGGTGCGGCGTCAGGTGGGCATGGTGTTCCAGAGCTATGCCCTCTATCCGCATCTGAGCGTGGCGCGCAATCTGTCTCTCGGGATGGAGATGCGCGGGGTGGCTCGGGCCACGATCGAGCGCGAGCTGGATCGGGTGTTGGCGCTGCTGCAGCTCGAGGAGCTGCGTGGCCGGCGGCCGGCCGATCTGTCGGGCGGGCAGCGGCAGCGGGTCGCCTTGGCCCGGGCTCTGCTGCGCAGGCCGCAGGTCTTCCTGCTGGACGAGCCGATGAGCAATCTCGATGCCCAGCTGCGCGAGGAACTGCGGCCCCAGCTGCGCACGATCCTCTGCGGCGGCAGTGCCCCGGTGGTGTACGTGACCCATGACCAGCAGGAGGCGATGGGCATCGCCGATCGGATCGCCGTGCTGCGGGACGGCCGCCTGCAGCAGTGCGGCACCCCTCAGCAGCTCTACGAGCAGCCCGCCAACGCCTTTGTGGCCCGCTTCATCGGGCGGCCGGAGATCAATCTGCTTCCCCAGCCCGATGGATCTCTGCTGGGGGTGCGCCCGGAGCATCTTCATCCCGTTGCGGAGGGGGGGATTGCGGCCCGTCTGCTCAGCCGCGAATGGCATGGCGCCAGCCAGCAGCTGCTGTTGTCCACGTCCTACGGACCGTTGCGCTGGGTGTGCAACGGGGATCAGCCGGTGGAGGCTGAGCTGCGCCTGGGCTGGGAGCCCCGGCGGGTCCATCGCTTCGATGGCCGCTCCGGCCTGCGTCTGCCGGACTGATGAGGGCCGCGGTGGCCTGATCGTTCCCGTTCCTGCCCCACGATGTCGCCCCCCTCCTCCCGCCGCAGTCGCAAGGTTCCGCCCAGGCCGCTGGGCCGCGTGCCCCACTGGTGGGAAGGCTGCGTGATCTATCAGCTGATGCCGCGCAGCTTCGCCGACGCGAACGGCGATGGCATCGGTGATCTGGCCGGCATCATCGACAAGTTGCCGTACCTCGAGTGGCTCGGTATTGATGCCATCTGGCTGACGCCCCCCTATCCGTCTCCCTTGCGGGATGGCGGCTACGACATCACCGATTTCACGGCCATCCATCCGGACCTGGGCAGCCTGGACGACTTCCGGCTGCTGCTGGATCGGGCCCATGCCTGCGGTATTCGCCTGATCCTCGATCTGGTGCTCAATCACACCAGCGTGCTGCACCCCTGGTTTCAGCGGGCCCGCTGGGCGGCCCCCGGCACCCCCGAGCGGGAGTTCTTCGTGTGGCGCGACGACGAACGCGGCTACGCCGACGCCCCGGTGCTGTTCCGCCATTTCGAGTCGTCGAACTGGGAATGGGACCCGATGGCGGGCCAGTACTACCTGCATCGCTTCCTGCGTCACCAGCCCGATCTCAACTACGCCAACCCCGCCGTGGAGGAGGCCATGCTGCAGGTGGTCGACTTCTGGCTGGAACAGGGGGTGGATGGCTTCCGCCTCGATGCGGTGCCCTTTCTGTTCGAGGCCGAGCACAGCCGCTGTGAGGGCCTGCCCGAAACCCATGCCTTCCTGCGGCGCCTGCGCTCCCGGGTGGACGCCTGCGGCCGGGATGTGCTGCTGCTGGCGGAGGCGATCCAGCCGGTGCGCGAATCGGCGCCTTACCTGGCGGATGACGAACTCCATGCCGCCTTCGATTTCGCCCTCACGGCCCATCTGTTTGCCGCCGTGGCCCATGGCCGCTGCGACGACTTACTCCACTGCCTCAGCCATGCCCAGGAGATGGTGCCCGGCTGCCGCTGGGCGTTGCCGCTGCGCAACCACGACGAGCTCTGGCTCGGTGACGGTCATCTCGTGGAGCAGAGCGTGATCGAGGCGATCCTCAACGGCTTCCCGGAAGGGCGCGACCACTGGCTCAACTGGGGCATCAACCGTCGGCTCGCCCCCCTGCTGAATGGCGATCCCCGGCCCAACACCCTGCTGCATGGCCTGCTCTACAGCCTGCCCGGCCTGCCCTGCCTCTACTACGGCGATGAACTGGGCATGGGCGACTGGCCGGGGCTGCGGGACCGCGACGCCAACCGCACGCCGATGGCCTGGACCCGTGCCCCCAACGGCGGCTTTTCGACGGCTCCCGACCCGTTGCTGGTGCTGCCGCCGATCACGGCGCCGGGCTTCGACTACCGCATGGTGAACGTGGAGGTGCAGCAACAGCTCTCCGGCTCCCTGCTCAACTGGCATCACCGCATGCTCACCAGCCGGCGGCTGCTGCCGGCCCTGCGCCATGGCGACGTGGTGTGGCTTGAGAGCGGCCATCCCGGCGTTCTTTGTTATGCCCGCCATTGCCCCGAGTGCCAGGACGGGGACGCCCCCCAGCCATCGATGACCGTGGTGGTGGCGGCGAACGTGTCGTCTGCCGGTGCGTCCACCCAGCTGGAACTGGGGCGCTGGCAGGGCAGCCGCATGCGCGACACCCTCTGGGGCTGCGAATTCCCGGCGGCCAGCGACGCCTGGTTCGTGTATCTGCCCGCCTATGGCTTCTTCTGGTGGCTGGTGGGGGAGTGAGGCAGGCGGCTGGTCCCCAGCCCTATGACCCTGCGTGCACACCCTCCTCGTCCAGCAGCTGTCGCACCGGCTCCTTCAGCCGTTCCGCTTCGGCGGTGTCCACGAAGGCGAGGCGGCAGCGCCGCGCCAGCACGTCCTCAGGGTCGCGCACCCATTCGTGGCGGGCCATGTGGCGCACCTCCGCGGCTGTGAGCGGAATCACGCTGCTGAGCGGTTCCCGTTCCGCGGCATGGGAGGCGCAGGCCAGTACGGCCTCCGCCTCCAGCCCGTGGCTGGCCAGCAGATGGGCGCTCAAGCCGGCGGCCCCGGCTGGACCGAGCTGCTCCTGAAGGGTTTCCGTGAGCCTCTGCCGCAGGGCGGCGAGCCCGGTTGTGGTCTGGGCGGCAGCGGTGGCGCTGCCGACGATCGGCGCGGCCTTGGGGGCCGGCAGGGTCTGACCCAGTTCGGCGGTCACGGCGGCGAGCGCCTCCAGCGCCATCGTGCGGCAGGTGGTCCACTTCCCCCCCAGCACGCTGACCAGTCCGCAGGGCAGGCGCTCGACGCTGTGCTCCCGCACCACGCCGGCGGTGCTGGTGGCGGCCTCATCCGGCAGCAGCAGCGGCCGTCCGCCGGCCCAGCGGCTGCTCACCTGCGGGCTCTGAACCGATGGGAACCAGCGGCGCACATAGTCGAGCAGATAGGCCTCCCCTTCTGGGCTGGGCTGCTCGGCAGCGGCGGCGGGGCAGGCGGTGTCGGTGGTGCCCACCAGCGTGCGCCCGAAGAACGGCAGCATGAACAGGACCCGGCCGTCGTCGGTGGAGGGCACCAGCAGGCCGGTGCCGGCGGGACACAGGGCCTGCTCCAGGACCAGGTGCATGCCGCGACTCACCTGCAGCCGTGATGGCAGATCCGGCGCCGCCAGGCGCCGCACGGCGTCGGCGCCGATGCCGGCGGCATTGACCACCACCCGAGCCTCCACCTGGCAGCGCTGGCCGTCGGCTGCCTCCAGCACCGCGCCGCAGAGCCGGCCGTTCTTCTGCAGCAGCTCCACCACCGGCGTGTGGGGCCGCACCAGGGCCCCGTGGCGTGCGGCGGTTCGGGCGATCAGCAGATTCAGCCGCGCATCGTCGAACTGCCCGTCGCTGTAGAGCACGCCGCTGTGGCCAGGTGCCAGATCCGGCAGCAGCCGCTGCACCTCCTTCGCCTGGGCGCAGCGGCTGGCGCCGATCGATTCCCGGCCTGCCAGGAGGTCGTAGAGCCCCAGACCGATGGCGTAATAGGCCTGTGCCAGTGGTTGACGGGTGGGCAGCAGCAGCTCCAGCCGATGGGCCAGGAAGGGCACGGCCTTGAGCCAGTGGCCCCGTTCCGCCAGGGCTTCGCGCACCAGCCGCAGCTGACGCCGACCCAGGGTGCGGAAGGCCAGCTCCAGGTAGCGCACACCGCCGTGCAGCAACTTGGTGCTGCGGCTGCTGGTGCCGCTGGCGATGTCGCGGGCATCCACGAGGGCCACGGACAGGCCGCGGCGCACGGCCTCCAGGGCGAGGGTGGCTCCGGTGGCGCCGGCCCCGATCACCAGCAGGTCGTAGGGACCGGTCAGCGAACTCGCGTCTGGATCGATGGGCGGACGGTCGCTCGGCATGGGGATGGGGAAGGACGGGATGTCGGGAGACAGCGCGGCTGCGTGGCCGTGGTGAGGGGGCTGCGCTGGCCAGAGCCGTTCGGTGGCTTGCTTCGCTCAGCTCTGATCGTGTTCATGGTCTTGATCTGCCCAGCCCAGGCTGCGGCGTACCGCCTCGTGCCAGCGCTGCCGCCAATGGTGGCGCTGCTCCGGCGTCAGCTGCGGCTGGAAGCATCGGGGGGGGGGCTCGCCGGGCACCTGATTCCAGGCCTCCAGTCCAGGCACCACCCCGGCCATCACCCCCGCGAGCAAGGCCACACCGCGGCTGGTGCTCTCCAGGTCTGAGCGGCGGTACACCGTCAGGCCGGTGCTGTCGGCCTGGGCCTGCAGCAGCGGATCGGAAGCCGCCGCACCGCCATCGGCCACCAGGTTCTGCAGGGGGGCGTTCAGGGCGTCGCCGGCCAGTTCCACCAGGGTGGCCACCGCCAGGGCAATGCCCTCCAGTGCCGCCCGGGCCACATGGCCGCGGCTGGTGTCGCGACCCAGACCGATCATCAGGCCGCGGGCGAAGGGATCCCAGTGGGGCGTCCCCCAGCCCGTGAAGGCGGGCACCAGCATGAGGCCGCCACTGTCCGGCACGGAGGCCGCCAGGGCATTCACCTCCTCGGTCTGCTCAATCAGGCCGAGGCCATCCCGCAGCCACTGGATCACGGTGCCGGCGTTGAGCAGGCTGCCCTCGAGGCAGTAGGTGGGACTGCTCCCGGGCATGCTCCAGCCCCAGGTGCTGAGCAGGCCCTGGCTGGAGCGGCGGATCTCATGGCCGGTGTTGCTCACCAGGAAGGCGCCGGTGCCGTAGGTGCACTTGGCGGCGCCGGGCTGCAGGCAGCCCTGGCCCAGGGTTGCCGCCTGCTGGTCTCCCAGCACCGCCTGGACCGGAACCCCCGCGAAGGGCAACCCGGCCGCGATCGTGGTGAAGGCGTCGCCGCTTTGGTGCAGCTCCGGCAGGGCCTCTGGCGGAATTCCCAGCACTGCGCACAGCTCTGGATCCCAGCAGCCCCGTTCCAGGTCCATCAGCAGGGTGCGGCTGGCGTTGCTGCGGTCGGTGGCATGACAGTGGCCGCCGCTGAGGCGCCAGAGCAGCCAGCTGTCCACCGTGCCGAAGCAGAGGTTGCCGTTGGCGGCGGCCGAGGCGGCGGCGGCCTGGTGCTGCAGCAGCCAGACGATCTTGCTGGCACTGAAGTAGGGGTCCACCAGCAGCCCGGTGCGCTGCCTCAGCAGTGTCTCCAGCCCCTCCTGCCTCCAGTGGCTGCAGATCCCGGCGGTGCGCCCGTCCTGCCACACGATCGCCGGCCCCAGCAAGGCGCCGCTCTGGCGCTCCCACAGGAGGGTGGTTTCGCGCTGATTGGCGATGCCGGCCGCCACGACCGCCCGCCGCTGTTCCGGGGTGAGGGCCTGCTCCAGTTGCTGCAGGGCCGTGAGCTGGCTGATCCAGATCTCCTCCCCGTCCTGCTCCACCCAGCCATCGGCGGGGTAGCGACAGGTCAGGGGGGCGCTGCAGCAGAGCAGCCTCTGGCCGCTGGCGGTGTGGAGCGTGGCCCGGGAGCTGGTGGTTCCCTGATCGAGGGTGAGCAGGAGCGGTTCGGCCATGCTGGTGTCACCGTTCGCGTCCCTTGAACCGTGGTAGCGGCGGGACCCTGGGTTCTGCAGGGAATCGATCAGGAATCGATGGGCTTTGCAACGGTCGCTCAGGCACCTCGCTCAGGCCCTGGTTCAGGCCCCTGCCGGAGGGCGGCGGTAGCCTGTGTCACGGCTGAGCGGTGGCGATGGACACCATCCGGGCGGAGACGGCCGCAGGCGCCGCAGGTTCGATCGCTGCAACCGCCGCCGCAACTGCTGAAACGGCCCCGGACCCCCTCACCGCCACCCTGGCGCGTCATTTCGGCTGGTCCAGCTTCAGGCCCGGGCAACGGCCTGTGGTGGAGGCCCTGCTGGCCGGACGCGATTGCCTGGCGGTGTTGCCGACCGGGGGCGGCAAGTCGCTCTGTTTTCAGCTGCCGGCCCTGGTCCGAGGTGGCCTGGTGCTGGTCATTTCCCCCCTGGTGGCCCTGATGCAGGACCAGGTCGACCAGTTGCAGCGCCGCGGCATTGCGGCGGCCAGCCTGCACGGTGGAGTCTCCCTGCCGGAGCGGCGGGCACTGCTGCAGCGCTTGCGGGACAACAGGCTGCGGCTGCTCTATCTCGCCCCCGAACGGCTGCAGGGGGAGGCCAGCCGTCAGCTGCTCGATGAGGTGATGGGCACGGGCCGGGTGGTGGCCCTGGCGGTGGACGAGGCCCACTGCATCAGTGCCTGGGGCCACGATTTCCGGCCCGATTACCGCCGGCTGGGCCAGTTGCGGCAGCTCTGTCCCGGCGTTCCCCTGGTGGCCCTCAGTGCCACGGCGGCGCCCCAGGTGCGGGCCGACATCATCCGGCTGCTGCGGCTGCAGCGCCCCTTGATTCAGGTGCGTTCCGCCCGGCGCAACAACCTGGCCTACGCCATGCAGCGTCGCCGGGCCGATCCGTTGCCGCTGCTGCTGGAGGCGGTGCAGCAGGCCCGTGGCGCGGTGCTGATCTATGCCCGCACCCGCCGCTCCGTGGAGCAGTGGGCCGAGCGGCTGACGCTGGCGGGAGTGGAAGCGATCGCGTATCACGCCGGCATGGATCCGGAGAGTCGCCAGCTGGCGCTGGAGCATTTCCAGCGCTCCCCCCAGCCGGTGCTGGTGGCCACGATGGCGTTCGGCATGGGGGTGGATCGGCCCGATGTGGGCCTTGTGCTCCATCTCGATCTGCCCGCCAGTCCGGAGGGCTACCTGCAGGAATCGGGCCGGGCCGGCCGCGACGGTCTGCCAGCCCGCTGTCTGGTGCTGTTTGATCCGATCGATCGCACCAGCCTCGGCTGGGCCATCCGGGCCTCCACCCAGCAGGACCGGGGTGGGGTGTCAGGGTCGGGCCGCGAGCCTGAGGATCAGCGGGCGGAGCTGGCCCAGCGGCAGTTACGCCGCATGGAGGCGGTGGCGGAGGGGGAGGGTTGTCGCGAGCAGGCGTTGCTGATGGCGGTGGGAGAGATCAGCCATCCCTGCGGCCGCTGTGACAATTGCCTGGAGAAGCCCTCCCGGCAGGATTGGTCGGAGCCGGCGGTGCGTCTGCTCGGGGCTCTGCAGGAACGGCGGGGCCGGGATCTGCGCAGCCTGGTGGAAGACCTGGCCGAGGCCCATGGGGAGCCGGAGGACCGGTGGGCCTGGCTGGTGCGGCGGCTGGTGCAGGAGGAGCTGATCCACGAAAGTGACGACGGATCGCAGCGCCTGTGGCTGCGGGTCAGCGGCGAACATTTCCTGCGGGAGCCCTGGCCCCTCCCCTGGGCCGGCTGACGCGGATCGGCGGTTCAGGTCAGATCAGCTGGTGCGGGTCTTGCAAAGGTCGGTGATCAGCTGCTGTTCGAACTCGCTCTGGGGTGGGTCCCAGCTCTTCCACTGCCCCGACTGGCCGGTGGCGTTGAGCCGGCGTGCCGAACAGTTGATGGCCAGGTAGAGCGGCTGTCCCTCGCCATTGAGGCTGGGGGTCACGAAACTGCCGCCCATCGGTTGCCAGTTGGCCCAGTCCACCTGCAACGGCCCGTAGGTGCGCCAGTCCGGTTGGGATGGCTTTGCGGCGGCGGTTGCCGTTGTGGCCTTGGCCTGGATGGGTTGGGCGGCGGCAGGCTTCGCCGGGACTGGTTTCACTGCTGGAGTGGCAGTGGCGACCTGGGCTGCGGGTGCTGGCTGTGCAGCAGGAGCCTGTTGTGCTGCAGCGACAGGTTGTGACGCCGAGACCGGTTTTGCGGTGGCCGTGGAGGCGCTGGTCGTCTGTGGGCTGGTGCTGGCCTGGGAGGCCGGTGGTCTGGGGGCGGCGGCTGGTCGGGGCGCAGCCGGTTTGGGAGCGGGAGCGGCCGTGCCCTTGAGGCGCAGGCGGCTGCCTGCTTCCACGTGGTTGGGATCGGTGATCCGGTTGATGGCCACCAGGTTGGTCAGACTGATGCCATAGCCATCGGCGATCTGCGACAGGCTTTCGCCGCTGCGCACCACGTGTTCGCTGGCCTTGCGGTCATAGGTGCGAGCTGGAGCGGCGGGTTTTGCGGTGGCCTTGGTGACGGGTTTGGCGGGCAACACCAGCCTGGTGCCGGCCTCGACCCGATCGGGATCGGCCAGGCGATTGAGTTGCAGCAATCGGCTCACGGAGGTGCCGTGGCGATCGGCGATTTCTGAGAGGGTCTCACCCGGCTGCACGCTGATGCTGCTTCCAGCCGGAGGCGGCGCTGCGCTGCTGGAGCCGCTGCGGCTGGTGGTTGACGACAAGGCCAACCGGCGACCTGCTTCCACATGGTCGGCATTGCGGATGCCGTTGATCTGCATCAACCTGCTCAGGCTCACGCCATGGCGATCCGCGATTTCCGAGAGGCTCTCTCCTGGTTTCACGGTCACGCTGCCGCCACTGGCGGTGCTTCGCCCTGTCGATGGAGCGCTGGGTACGGTCAGCCGCCGGCCAGCTTCCACCTGATCGGCATTGCGGATACCGTTGATCTGCATCAGCCGCGTGAGGCTGATGCCGTGACGGCTGGCGATTTCGGACAGGGTTTCGCCCGGTTTGACCACCACCTCAGCCGCGAGCGACGGCATCGGCAGGGCCAGCGCGAGAACCAGGGCAGCGAGGGGGCGCCGCATGGCTGCACCAGAAACTGGCGGCACCTTAAGGGTCCCACCCGGTTCCGCCCAGTCCCAGGATTGATCACGTCTGCTGATCGTGAGATTGGCGGCTCAGCCTGCGTCTGCCTGCACAGCGCCGATCAGGCCCTATCCCATCAGCCGGCGTAGCCGGGCCAGCTTGTCGCCGTAGGGGGCGTAGCGAGCGGGCAGATCCAGCCAGAACGGACGCCGCAGCACGCTGCGGCGATGGGAAAAGGTGAGGAAGCCGCTTTCGCCGTGATAGCTGCCCATGCCGCTTGCCCCCACGCCGCCGAAGGGGAGATCGGGGATGCCCGCCTGCAACACCACATCGTTGAAGCACACCCCGCCGGAGCTGCTGCAGGCCAGCACCTTCTCCTGGCTGGCGGTGTCTTTGCTGAACAGGTAGAGGGCAAGGGGGCGAGACCGTCGGCGTACCAGGGTGAGAGCCTCCTCCAGATCCTCCACCGAAAGCACGGGCAGGATCGGGCCGAAGATCTCGTCCTGCATCAGCGGATCGTCCGGTCCGTTCACGGCCACCAGGGTGGGCTCGATCCGGCGATTGCCAGCATCGCTGCGGCCCCCCACCAGCACCTGGCCGCGGCTGCGGGCACCCTGCAGCAACGCCTCCAGCCGCTCGAACTGGGTGGCATTGATGATCCGGCCGAGGTCGGGGCTGGCCAGTGGATCGCTGCCATAGAGCTGGGTGATCGCCGCACTGATGCCCTGCAGCAGGGCCTCTCGCACGGGGGCCTGCACCAGCAGGTAGTCAGGGGCGATGCAGGTCTGGCCGGCGTTGAGTCCCTTGCCCCAGGCCAGCCGCCGGGCCGTGATCGCCAGGTCGGCGTTGGCCAGCACGATTGCCGGACTCTTGCCGCCGAGCTCCAGGGTCACCGGCGTGAGGTGCTGGGCTGCGGCGCCCATCACCAGCCGCCCCACCCGTTCGCCGCCGGTGAAGAAGATGTGATCAAAGCGTTCCTGCAGCAGGCGCGCAGCCACCGCGCCATCACCGAGTACCACCTGCACCACGGTGGGATCGAAGGTGTGCTCGATCAGGGTCGCGATCAGGGCCGCCGTATGGGGAGCGTGCTCGGAGGGCTTGAGCACCACACTGTTGCCGGCGGCCAGGGCGCTCACCAGCGGATGCAGGCAGAGCTGGAATGGATAGTTCCAGGGACCGATGATCAACACACAGCCCAGCGGTTCGGCCTGCCACCAGGCGCGCCCGGGTTTGATCGAAACGGGCGTCGCTACGCGATGGGGGGCCATCCAGCGCCGCAGCTGGCGCTTGCACAGCTTCAGTTCCTGCCGCACGGCCACCAGCTCGAAGAACCCCTCCACGGCGGGTTTGCCCAGATCGGCCGCCAGCGCGTCCAGCACCTCCTCTTCGTGGGTGGCGAGGAGGCGTTCCAGCCGTTCCAGCTGCTGCAGCCGCCAGGTTGCGGGCCGGGTGTCACCCCGCTCCACCGGTTCGCGCATCGAGGCCACGGGCACGGCCAGGGGTGATGGGACCGCGGTGCGGTTGGTCATGGCGGCGCTGGGGAGTGGCGGGAACGGCCCGGCGCGCGGGCGTGCTTCCACGCTGGCAAATCGCTGACGCCGATGCATTCATCGGCCTGCGGCGAGGCACAGCGGCGCAGGGCAGCCGCGCAGGGCAGTTGCATCTGGTCAGAACCCCTGGGGTTGCGGTCACAGCCCTGCAATCCGGGCTTGCTTCCGTAGGGGCGTGCTGGAGGGAGGCCTGGCAGAGCCGGCCTTTCTCCAGGTCCTCCTCACATGTTCACCATGACGACATTCATCACCAGCGCATCCATCACCGGCGCATCCATCGCTGCTCCTTCCACCACCGGCAATGCCTCCGCGCTCCGCCGTGCCCGGTCTCTCCGCTGGCTTGGCCTGGCGGCTGTGGCCACGGCACTGTTCAGCCCACTGGCGGCCACCGCGGCTCCCTGGGACTGGGGCTATGGCCGCCCCGCCCCGCTCCCTCCCGTTCCCCAGCCCAGCCAGCGGTGGGGTGAGACCGCCCAGGTGTATGGCCCTGATCCGGTGGTGGAGCAGGCCCAGCTGGATCAACGTTGCAATGTGGGCCGTCTGGTGGGCGGCCTGGTGGGCGGCGGCGTCGGCTATGCAGCCTCGCGCGACGACGGCCGTACCTGGGCCGTCCCCCTGGGTGCACTGCTGGGGTCCCAGATGGGCTGCCAGGTGGGTAGCGGTCGCGGTCCCACCCTCTGGTGAAGCCGCTCGACAACATCTGCGCGCGCCATCCCTTCGGTTAGGGATGGCTTTGTCTGCCTGGGGCCTCCCCGCACACCACGGCTAAGCTGATCGGAGAGATCGAACGGGTAGGCGTGATCAACGCGATCATCGACCGGCGATCAGCGCGTTCCGGGGATCGGCGTCCCCCCGCTTGAGCGTTTTGGAGGATCCCCAGAGACTGATCTCGACGCTGCGTTCCACCCTGGGGCGGATGGAAGCGGCCCTCGGTGTGGTGCAAGAGGGTCTGGTCTTCACTGACTCACAGGGCGTTGTCGAATGGACCAATGCTCCGTTCGAGCGCTTCGTCGACCGGCTCCGGCTTCAGTGCCTGGGCGTCCCGCTGATCCAGCTGTTGCCGGCCCGCTATCAACTCGGTGATGCTGAACCGTTGCCGTTGTTGCCGTTGTTGCCGTTCTGGACGTTGGACAGCAACGGAACAGTGACCTGGGAGATGACCACAGCGCCGCCACGCCGTGTCATCGAGGTGTCCTGGGCCACGGTGATCCTGCCGGGCCAGAGTTCCTTGATCTTCACCTTCCGGGATCAGAGCACCATTGTTCAAGCCCGGGAGCGCTTGATCGCAGCCAGGGATGATCTGGAGATGCAGGTGGAGCTGCGCACCCGTGAGCTCAAGGCGTCGAGGGATGAAGCGATGGCGGCCAATGAGGCGAAAACCCGATTTCTGGCCAGCATGAGCCATGAGATTCGGACGCCGATGAATGTGGTGATCGGCATGACGGAGCTGCTGATGCACACCGATCAGGATGAGCAGCAGCGCGAGCTGACCCAGTCGATCCAGCGGAGCGGTGAGCATCTGCTTGGCCTGATCAACAACATTCTCGACCTTTCCTGCATTGAAGCCGGGCGCTTGAAGCTGGCGTTAAGGCGATTCGATCTCCACCTGTTGATCAAGGATTGTGGTATCCGTTCAGGGGCCGTGACGCAGCCGCGCAGCATTCACCGCCCTTGATCGCTGATCACCAAGCGACCACAGACACCACGATCGATGACGGCCGGCTCAGGGATTCGGCAACAGCGATGGCATCTCACCGCCGCGATGATGGGCGATCAAGGCCTGCTCCAGGAACTGCCAGATATCACGGCCCTGTTGCCGCAGGCTGGTGGTGACCGTGAGCAACCTGCTGCGGCAGATTGCACCCTGGCGGGATTGGACGCCATGGCTGATCTTGCGCTGAATCACCGAATGGCGCAGGGCACGCTCGGCTGCGTTGTTGGTGGGCTCGATCCCTTCAATCTCCAGGAAGGTCCAGAGGCCATCGCTCACTTGCAGCAACTGATGGCAGGTACGCACCGTCTTGGCCCACGGCGTTCGCTCGCCGCGCTGGCAGCCCAGCTCCACAACCCGATGCAGCGTGCCCACAAACGCCTGGCGGATCGGCCGACAGCCCTGCTGCAACGTGGACCAGTCGATCGTTCCGTCTTTGTAGCGGTGCCACTGGGCAAACAGCTGCTGCTGCAGGCCCAGCAGCTCCGCTCCAATCTCACCGCTGGCGCCCTGACGGTCAGCGATGGCAGTGAGATCGCGGATCACGTGCGCCCAGCACAGCTGGCGCTGCTCCAGCGGGAGATGGTTGTAGGCGGAGAAGCGGTCGCTCACCACAATTCCGCCAAAGGCATTCCCGAGCAGGTCGATCGCGGCGGCAGCCGAGCGGCTCAGGCTCTGCAAGAACACTGTCACCCCCATGGCGGTCACCATGACCCACTCCCAGCCGCGCCGGCCATCGGGGTTGCCCCCATCGGCATTACCGGTAGGGGCACCGGTTTCATCGACATAGACCACCGACTGCTGACGGGCAAACGCAAGGGCCTCCTGCATGGGCTGCTCCAGTGCTGCACTCAAGCGCTGGCGGATAGTGGCCATCGCTCCCCGGCTGATCTGTACCCCCAGCAGCTGATCCAGCAGCGCCTGGGTCTTGCTGAAACTCAACGGGAAGGCACTACCCAGCAGACCCACCAGAGCACTGAGCCGGGGACCGTAATGGCTTACTTCCACCTCCGCCGGTAACGAGGCACAGGTGCTGGTGGAACAGCAGGGGCAGACCAGGCGGTGCAGCCGGTGCTCGATCACCAGAGGCGTGATCGGTGGAATCTCGATCACCTGGTGCCTCAAGGGCTCGGGATCCTGACCCTGTAGCAACGTGCCGCAGCGGCGGCAGGCCTGGGGGTGGTGCTCGACCACCTCATCCACCCGCTCGATCGGCAGCAGCTCCGGCCCAGATCCGGGATGGCCCGGCTGGCCGCCGCGCTTGCGGCCACTGCCCTTGCGTCGTTCGGGCGGCCTAAACCCCTGGCCATCACTGGAGGGAGGCTTGGAAGAATTGCGGGAGCTGCGGCCGATCCGCTCGCGCAGATGGGCCAGTTCGGTCGCCAGGGCGGTGAGCTGGACGCGGAGCTGCACCATCTCCTCCTGTTGAGCCAGGATGAACTCCCTGGCACCAGCTGGCCACGACAACCAGTCCACCTCGGAAATGCCAGCAGGAGGGGCGCCCATCTCAAGCAGTCTCTGCCTGAGATGCAAACGGGAATCAGGACGCCGTCAAGGGTTCAGCAGAGACGATGTTCGCCGCGTGCTGTCCCGACCCCTGAATGCTTACGGATTGTGAGACTTTATTTCGTCAGGCGGCTGATGCCAAGGCGTTGACGCTCGAGGTTTCGCTGGCTCCAGAGGCGCCGAGATGGCTGCTTGGGGATGAGGTCAAGTTGCGTCAGATCCTCTTCAATCTTCTCGGCAATGCTTGTAAATATACGGATGCCGGTGGCGTCAGTCTCGTTGTCGAGTCTTCGCCGCGTGGTGAGGATGGTGTTGACCTTGGCTTCAAGGTCACGGATACGGGCCTTGGCATCTCCGACGACTTTCAGGCCATCCTGTTTGAAGAGTTCACCCGTCAGTCCCTGAGGGATCAGGATGGCCGCAGCTCCGGCCTTGGTCTGGCCATCACCCGCCGCCTCTGCAGGCTCATGGGTGGTGATCTTGCCGTGGTCTCCAGGCTCGGTGAAGGGAGTTGCTTCACGGCCACGATTCCCTTCAGCCTCGCCTTGGCCCCGGCGCGGTCAGCGCTGTCCACAGTGAAGGAACCTGAATCAGCTGATCCGGTGGATCTGAAAGCAAACAAGCCGGCGACATCGAAACCGCAAGTCGAGCTGCTGTCAGAAACCCTGGCCGAGGTGCCCTCGGAAAAGCAATCCGAGGTGCTGTCAGAAACACAGGTGAAAGGCCTTCAAGGTGTCGGAATCCTGGTGGCGGAAGATGGTCGCGTCAATCAGCGGATGATTGAGTTGATGTTGGCCAAGTTGGGCCTCAAGGCTGACTTTGTTGCCGACGGTCAGGCCGCCGTGGAGCGGATCGAGGCCGGTGGGATTGATCTGGTGTTCATGGATATCCAGATGCCCCGATTGGATGGGGTTTCAGCCACGCGTGAGTTGCGCCGGCGCGGTTTCCAGGGGTTGTACGTGATCGCCCTGACGGCCTATGCGTTCGAGACGCAGCGCCAGGAATGCCAGGGTGCCGGCATGAATGACTTCCTCACCAAGCCGGTGCGCCTGGAGGATCTCGCTGCAGCGCTGCAGCGTTTCCGGCTCAGGCGGGGCCTCGGCGGCCTCAGCCGGACCCGAGCCTGACCTGGGTGGCGGTTTCGATCAGCGTGCTGCGTTCCAGGTCACAGGTGAGCAGCACCACCTGCAGACCCTGGGCGCTGGCCTCGGTCAGCATCCGCACCACCCCGGCCTGCCGCTCCCGGTCGGAATGGGCGAAGGCATCGTCGAACAGCAGCGGCAGGCTGCCGTCGTAGGCCCCGGCCAGCACTTCGGCCATCGCCACCCGCAGGGCGGCGGCGAACTGCTCCCGAGCGCCGGTGCTGAGCACCTCGAATGGAAAGGCGGCTTCACCGCCGCGGCGCCATTGCAGTTGCTGGAAGCCATGGCGGGCGTCGTAGGAGAGCGCCGTGCGGGGCGCATCCGGGAACACATGGGCCAGGTAGGTGGCGATGCGCTTCGTCAACGGAGCGGCGTACTGGCTTGCCATGGCGTTCTGTTCCTCCTCCAGCAGCTGGCGCAGCAGGTTGAGCGTGCCGGCCTCCTGTTCGAGGCGCTCCCGCTCCACCCGCCGCGATTCCAGTTCGGCCTGTTTCTGCTCCAGTTCAGCCTGCAGATCGATGCGTCCATCGCCATGCAGTCGGCTCTCGGCACGGATGCGGGCTTCATGGGCCTCACGCTCCTGCTGCTGCAGCGTGGCGATGGCCCGATCGAGGCTCCGGGCCTGCAGATCCAGGTGGTCCGGCTCGAGGGCGGCCCGCTCGGCTACCAGCGCGGCGAGCCTGGCTTCGCTCTGCTGCAGGCGCGTGACCAGCTCGGTGATCACCGTCTCCAGGTTGGCGGCGGAACGGCAACGCTGCAGCACGGCATTGATGCGGGTCCGGGCCTCCAGCAGCTGCGACTCCCCATCGCGGAGTGCCTGGCTGGTGGTCTCGATCGAGGCCTTGAGGGCCTCAAGCGCCGCTTCGCTGGCTTCCAGGCTGCGCTGCTGCTGTTGCTCCGCGGCGAGAGCCTGGGTTCGGACGGCACGGGCGTTCTGCAGGTCCAGCTCCAGGGAAGCGAGCCGGGCTGTCGAGTCCTGATCGGACGCCGTGTCGTCGATCGGATCGGCGGGCTGTGCTGCGAGCTGTGCCTCCAGGGCCGTGAGGCGTTGGCGAATGCTCGCCGGATCCTCGGCACCACGCTGAGCGGCCAGCCGTTCCCGTTCCGCCAGCAGGTCACTGCGCCGACGCTCGGCGGTGGCAGCTTCCTCCACACTGCTCACCTGCCAGAGCCTCAGGGCCTTACCGAGGGCCGCATCCGCGTCCTGCAGCTTCTGCTGCGCCGCAGCGGCGGTGGTGCCACCACCGGGCACCAGCCGCAACTCCACGTCGTTGCCCACCCTCAGCACGGTCGGTTCGGCCAGCAACCGGGTGGTGCCGGCAGTCAGGTCCTCGCCATCCACCCGGATGGACTGGCCGGCTCGGATCACCTCGAGGCCCGTTGCCATGGCCTCCGCCCTGGCGCGGCTGGTCTGGACAGTTTCCCCTAATCGGCGCAGGGCCTCCACCGCCTTGGCATCGATCGCGGGCAGGCGCTGCAGATCCTTCTCCAGGCCTGTCAGGTCTGCCTGCAGTTGCTCGACCCTGGAGAGCTGCTGCGCCAGTTCCTGTTTCTGAAGCTGCAGGCGGACACGGCTGAGCCGTTGCTCGATCTGTTCAGCGGCGGTCGTGCCGGTTGCGCTGGCCTGCCGCAGGGTATCGAGCTGGGTACGTGCCGCCTGCCGCTGTTGCTCAGCCGCCGGGAGTTTGCTGCACAGGGCTCCGTGCTCTGCGGCTTTTGGCGCCAGCGCGGCTTCCAGCGCGGCCACCCGTTGGCCCTGCTGCTGGAGTTCCTGCTGGTCGCGCCGCTGCTCGTCCAGCTGCTTGCGCAGCCCTTCCAGCAGAGGGCCCTCCTGGTCGATCAGGGTCTGGAGCTCACGGCTGCGCCCCAGGCGTTCCTCGAGGGCCTGGCGTTCCTTGCGGCGCTGCGGCAGTTCGATGGCCAGGCGGTCCTGAAGCTCAGTCGCCGCTGCATAGGCCTGCTGGGCCTGCGCCTGCTGCTGCAACGTGTCGCCGATGGCGGCCAGCTCAACCTCGGCCTGCTGCATCGCCTCGCGGGCCCGCTGCAACTCCGATCCCCGGCGCAGCTGGGGAGCACGCGTCGCGCTGCCTGGGGTGAAGACCGTGGCCCAGCGGGTCTGAATGTCGTCGAGCACCGCCAGATCCAGGGGCGATTGCACCCCCAGGTCGGCACCGGCCTGCAGACGCTCCACCAGCCGGTCGTGGTCATAGGCGCTGGAGCTGAGCGCCAGGGGGTTGTCGCTGGCGGACCCCTGCCAGACCCAGAGATGGCCCCACCGCTCTTTGAGCTGGTCTGCGGCAGCACGGTTGCGGGCCACGGCGGCGGTGCCGATCAGTTCAGCCAGCCGTTCCTCGGCGGCATCGCCCTGGAGGCTGCGGCCGCCGGAGTCCTGCAAGGCGATGCTGCCGCGGCTGCCCGCGAAGCGTTTGCGCAGCGTCCAGGTGTCGCCGCCGGCGGCGAAGGCCAGCACCACCTCGGGATCGGCCATGAAGGGATCGGTCTTCATGCCCTCGAGCACGGCGCCACCGGTCTTGACTGGCAGGAACAGGGCCCGGTGCAGGGCTTCGGCGAGGGTGCTCTTGCCCGACTGGTTCGGTCCAGCGATCACCGTGAAGCGGGGATCAAAGTTCACCGTCAGGTCACGGTGCAGGCGGTAGTCGCGGATGCGGGCCGAAAGCAGGCGCATGGGCTGGTGTGTCCTCGTGGATCGTCGGTCTTCAGTGGCTTTCGCAGGCGCGGTGCAGTTCGCGCAGGCCCATGCGGGCCAGTTCCGCGGAGTCTTCCGGGCTGCTCTCGATCAGCTGCTGCAGCCGCTGGGCCACGCGGGCCACCAACGGATCACCGGAGCGCCGGGTGAGCTGACGCAGTTCGGCCGCATCCGGGGCGACACGGGTGTGGTCGCGCCGCTTGAGGCGCAGCAGGCGGGCCTCGAGGCGCTGCAGCAGATCCTGCAGGCGGCCGGCAGCGGCCAGGCTGAGGCTGCCCTCAAGCTCCAGCAGCAGCAGGTCTTCGTTGCTGCGGGGGCCGATGGCATCCCTCAGCAGTTGCTCCAGGCGCTCCAGGTCGGCGTCGCTGTTGAACCGGTGGGCGATCTGATGCCAGCGGATGCCACCGGTGGGCACCGGAAAGGTTTCTGGCTGCCCACCTCGCGAGACGCTCACCATCAGCACCTGACCGGAGCGGTACGCGGCGCTGCGGGGGAAGCGGTCCATCTCGTGACAGCCGGCGTACCAGGCCCGCGGGCTCACCTGCTTGAGGCCATGCCAGTCGCCGAGGGCGACGTAGTCGATCTCCCCGGCCGGTAGGCGGGCCAGATCGATGCGGTTGGTGGGCACCGGCGGATTCTCGTCGTCGGTGTCGCTGCTGTCTTCCGCGCCAAATCCCTGGATCGATCCATGGGCCAGCACGATGCGGGGCTGGTCTGCCCAGGCGGTGAAGTCCATGTGGCGCAACCAGGCGGTGGGATCGACGGGTTCGGCCTTGCGCAGCAAGGGGCAGGGCAGCACCACCCCAGGGCCGAGGCCGAGGCTGGTCAGCGTCAACGGCTTGCGCTCCAGCAACACATGCAGGTTGGGGGCCAGGTGGTGACGCTCCTCCTGGAAATAGGTCTCCTGCCAGAGGCTGCCGGCGCCGCCGTGGTCGTGGTTGCCCGGAATCACCAGCACCGGCAGCTCCAGGGCTCCGATGGCGCTGCAGGCGGCCGACACGTTGGAGCGGGTGGGCTGATGGGAATCGAACAGATCACCCGCCACCGCGATGAAGGCGGCCCCGTGCTGCTGCGCTACCTGCCCCAGCCTCCCGATGGCGCTCAGACGCTCCTGGCGCAGGCGGGCCCGCTTGTCGGGATCGCTGACCCGGGCATAGGGCTTGCCGAGCTGCCAGTCGGCGGTGTGGAGGAACTGGATCACGGGCGTTGGAGGTGCAAGGGGCAGGTGAGGCCAGGGTGGAGGAGCTGGTCCAACGCTATGGCGATCCTGGCCAGGGCCGCTCCAAGCTCGGCATGGCCGGCTCGCATGGGCGTCGTCGTTGCCTCCTGGTCAATTGGCAGGCAGTTGTGGGCTGAGGATCGAATCAGCCATCAACTTCAGGCGGTCGTTAACCAAGAACCAAGCCAGGGCATAGCCCCAGACCACCAAGGCCCAATCCCACCCCAGCGGGGTCATCAGCCATCCATACACCGCGATCAGCGTTGCCACCAGTTGCGTGCCGCAAACGGCCAACAGCAGAACCCGTGCCGGTCGTATGGACCAGAAAGGCCCGCGCGTGCGTGTGAGGAAGATGGTCAGATGTCCAGCCACGGAGAGCTTCAGATACATCAGGGTCTGACTATGGGCACGGTCAAGATGAAAGACGCGCTCCGCGAGATAGAACAAGCCAAACGCTGAAACGACCCCAATGGCGCCCAAGGCTGCCGCGATCCCCATGACCGTGCGCATATGCCATCGTTCTGGATCGCTGCTGACATGAACGTTGTCGTAGGCAATCGACAAGATGGCGCCGTCATTCAGTAGGGCCAGCATCACGATCATGACTGCGGTCACGGGATAGAAGTTAAATGCCAGGATCGAGGCCGTCATGAAGAGCAGGACGCGCAGAGTTTCCGCGATGCGGTAGATCGCGTAGCTGTTCATCCTCTGGAAGATTTTGCGACTTGCCTTGATGGCCTTGATCATCACGGACAGTCCCGGCTTCATCAGCACGATCGAGGCCGCGCCACGCGCCGCGTCTGTTGCATCCGAAACGGCGAGCCGCAGTCGGCTTTTTTGAGCGCGGGTGCATCGTTGACGCCATCGCCTGTCATGCCGACGATGTGGCCGTGCTGCTGGAGGACATCGACAATCTGAAACTTATGCTCAGGGAACACCTGGGCGAATCCATCCGCTGTCTCGATCGACTCTGCCAACCGTTCCGACTGATCGGTCGTGCTGGTCCCGAAGCCACTGGCATCGAGAATCCTGGAGCCCATCCCCAGTTCCTCTGCCGTTTCCTGGGCGATCGGCAATTGATCACCGGTCACCATCTTGATCGTCACTCCCATCTGGCGTGCTGTCGCGATGGTCGCTTTGGCTTCGTCGCGAGGAGGATCAAACAGGGGTAAGGCTCCAAGACACTGCCACTGCTGCTGTGTATCCGTGCGGGCCACTCCCAGCGAACGGAATCCACGTGCGGCGAACTCGCTGATCGCGCGATCAACGGCGGCCGACACCTGGGCAGCATTGGCCGACAACGCCAGGATCACTTGCGGTGCACCCTTGGTGACCTTGAATTCGATTCCGTCCAATCCCCTGACGGTGGCTTCGGTTCGCTTGTGAACCGGGTCGAAGGGCTGGAAATGAACCAACTGGTAGCCATCCAGGCTCTGATGATCGCTCAGTCCGTCCAGCACTGCTTGATCGGATCCTTGTTGTCGGATCGTGAGGCCAGGGCTGCGGTAAAAATTACCAGATCCGGATCCCTGTCTCCGCTGGATGAATCCAAGCTGGGGGACCTGACGCTGAAAGGATCGCCAAGTGTCAGCTTGTTCTGAGTCAGTGTGCCCGTTTGATCCGAGCAAAGTACATCAACGCCAGCCAATTCTTCGATGGCCGCCAACCGTGTCACGATCGCCCCTTTTTTCGTCAGCAGGCGCGCTCCCACCGCCATGGTCACCGAGAGCACGGTGGGCATGGCCACGGGAATCGCAGCAACGGTCAACACCAGGGCGAACTGAAGGGTGGTAAGTAGTGGGTCGCCGCGCAGCAACGCGACTGTGATGATCACCGACACCAGAGCCAGCGCTAGGAGGATCAGGACATTGCCGATCTTCAGGACGGCTTGTTGAAAGTGACTGACGCTGGCCGCTGCCTGCACCAGTTCAGCTGTCTTGCCGAAGTATGTGTTCGATCCTGTGGCGTAGACCATGGCATCGATATCACTCCGGCGGATGATCAATCCCGAGAACACGGCGTCATCGCATTGGTGTGTGGCCGCTAACGATGCACCCGTCAGCGCCGACTGATCTACCTGCGGCAGATCACCATCCAGCAAGCGCGCATCCGCTGGCACGATGTCGCCGAGGCGTAGATGGATGACGTCGCCAGGTACCAGTTCCCGCGACTCCAAAGTGGTCCACTGGCCATCCCGTTTCACCTGCGCCTTCATGGCCAACTTGGCTTTGAGCGCCGCGATGGCATGACCAGCCTGGTGTTCTTCCCAGAAACCGATCACCGCATTGGCGAGAAGCAGCAGGATGATGGCGAAGTCTGGCCAATGCTGGGCCACTGAGGAGAGGAGCGCCGCTGCTTCAATCATCCATGGAATCGGACCCCAGAAATAGGTCAGAAGCTTCAGGATCTGATTCGTCTTCTTTTCGGTAAGTTCGTTACTGCCATACTGAGCCAAGCGACGCAGCGCTTCGGTCTGACTCAGCCCATTCGCTGAAGACTTCAGCTTCTCCTGTAGCTGCTGTCCAGCCAGGTCGTCCAACTCCCCAGTGTGCCCATGGCGCTGCTGTGCTGGACTCATCGTCGTTGGGTTTCTTGGTTGGATTTCCTCGTTGGGGTGGATCCGTCCTCGGTGGGATTGTTTTTTGGTTCTCCTTGCCTGGGTCTAAGGCCGGTTGTCTGCGAGATTGTTGGGCATCATCGTGAGCGCAGGCCGCCGCCGCTCATGCTGCTGCTGTTCATATTGCCGCAGACTGGATGATGGCTGTCGTGGCGGATTCAACGTCGTGGGCCAGCTCTATCAAACCTGGTTCGGTGGACAAGTTGCTGAGCATGTCTTCGGGCCGGATCATGCCGATCCGGGTCTGGCCTGCTTCGGTGAAGACGGAGATCCGGCAGGGCAGGGCCATGGTCAGCTTCATGTCCTTGCTCAGTACGTAGGCTGCCTGCTGGGGATTGCACACTTCAAATACCTGGCACTGCTCGGAGAAGTTGATACCTTTGCTGCGCAGGCTGTCACCGAGATCAAGTACTGCCAACACGCCGAATCCGTTCGCTGCCACAGCGGCCTGAAGATCGGCACTTGCCTGATCGAATGCTTTAGGGAGACTCTGGAAAACCCCGCCACCCTGCGCGACAATGGCCTTGTGATCGGTGACGTGGTCAGGCTTGATGGACGCCAAGCAGTTCGGTTTTGGTGATTACGAGCAGTCCACGGCCAAAAAGCGCACCCGGCGAGAGCGATTTCTGGCTGAGATGGAGGCGGTTGTTCCCTGGAAAGCACTGATCGATCTGATCGAACCCCACTACCCCAGGACCAGCAGCAAGGGCGGTCGGCCGCCCTATCCGTTGGAAACCATGCTGCGGATTCATCTGCTGCAGCAGTGGTATGACCTGAGCGATCCGGCGATGGAGGATGCGCTGCTTGAGGTGGCGACCATGCGCCGCTTTGCCGGTATCGCCCTGATCACCGACCGGATCCCGGATGAGACCACGATCCTGGCGTTCCGGCATCTACTGGAGGAGAAGGATCTGGGCGCGCAGATCTTTGAAGCCGTGAAGGCCCACCTCAAGGCCAATGGCATGGTTATGAAGCAGGGCACGATCATCGATGCGACCATCATCGCGGCACCAAGCTCCACAAAGAATGAGAAGCGGGAGAGGGATCCTGAGATGCACCAGACCTGCAAGGGCAAGCAATGGCACTTTGGGATGTAGCCGTAGGCCCGCGAAGCGGTAGGTCCACATCGGGGTGGACAGCGAGAGCGGCCTCATCCACTCGGTGGAAACGACCGCCGCCAATGTGCATGACCTCACTCCCGCCGCTGAACTCCTGCACGGTGAAGAGACAGTGGTCTACGCAGATGCCGGGTACCAGGGTATTGAGAAACGACCCGAGATGGAAGGCAGGGGTATCGGCTTCCGTACTGCCATGCGTCCAGGCAAGCGTCGCGCGTTACCGGATACACCCGAGGGGAGGGTGGATGACCTGATCGAGACGGCAAAGGCTCACTTCCGTGCCAAGGTGGAGCATCCGTTCCGCGTGATCAAGCGCCAGTTCGGCTTTCAAAAGACCCGGCTGCGTGGAATGCTCAAGAACCGCTGCAAGGTGAATGTGCTGGCCGGCCTCTCAAACCTATTCTTGATTACCCATAAGCCTCCGCAAGCCTGAGATCCCGCTCCGTGCAAGGCATGCAGCAGCAGACTGCATTGGCGATGCGCTCGGTCATCTCAGCCATGGCAAAGCGCCGATTGAAGCGGAAGCAGAAGCCGCCCAGGTAGCGCTTGGCGTACTTGTCAAAGTTGAAGGCATGGAAGGTGCCGTTGAAGCTGGTCTTTAGGTTGCCCAGCAGGGTGTTGATCCAGCGGAACTGCGGCAGGTCGTTGGGGTGCTTGCCGGTGGTGACATTCGCCTTGTGGTGGCAGTTGGCCGTGGTCACGGCGCGGAAGCAGGCCAGGCCATCGGAGAGTACATCGCTACCGGGAGTCAGATTATTCAAGGACCAGTTAGCGATCGCCTCTGAACTGAAGCTATTCACCGGCGCGATCTTTGCGTGGATCGGATGGCCGGACTCGTTCAACGAGACGGCTGCCACGATCGGAATCTTGTTTTCTGATCCGCGACCCACCTTGCCGCCAGTGCGTTCTCCGCCGAGGTAGGCATCATCTATCTGAATCTTTCCCCGCAGCAGATACTCCTCCTCCCGTTAGCTCATCGCCCGCAGGATCTTGTTGTGAAGCAGCCAGGCGGTGATGCTCGTATAGATCGTCAACCCCCCTGGCGCAGCTTTTCGCCAATGCCGTGACGGAGAGGCGGCCGGCTCTTCATCCGCCAACCAGCCCGCCCGCAATGGAGGAGCGGGCGGGCTGGTTGGCGGGAGCCTGGGCTGTTGCCCCCTGGGGGCTCATGCCTTCTTCAACCGCACGGCTGGACCACCCATGAGGATTCGAAACACCTCGCGGGCAATGAACCGCTTGAGGCAGCGGAGGATCTCCGCTTTCGAGAGCCCCTCCTCTGTTCGACGCTCGGCATAGGCCTGGGTCTGCTCGTCCCATCGCAGCCGCACCACCGCGATCCGGTGCAGTGCCGCA
This sequence comes from Synechococcus sp. CBW1002, assembly GCF_015840915.1. Taxonomy (NCBI): domain Bacteria; kingdom Bacillati; phylum Cyanobacteriota; class Cyanophyceae; order Synechococcales; family Synechococcaceae; genus Synechococcus; species Synechococcus sp. CBW1002. The sequence continues at coordinate 439,814 of NZ_CP060398.1, read as the reverse complement.
TTGGCCTGACGGTTGCCGCCCCGATTCAGGCGATGTCGGTGGGTCTTACCAGAGCTTGCTGGTAGGGGATTAACGCCGCAGAGCGCTGCAAAACTGGCGTCGCTGCGCAGGCGCTCCGGGTTATCCCCAGTCGCGGTGAGCAGAGTGGCGGCGTTGTCGACTCCCACGCCAAAGGTCTGGCGCAGAGCGGGACAAACAGCCTGGGTGAGCTGATCAAGGTCGTCCCGCAACCCTGCGATTTCCACTTCCAGGGCCAGAACCCGGCGAGCCAGGGTTCGCAGTGCCCGTTTGGCGGCGGCCAGCGGAGCATCCAGCGGGCCTGGCCTCAGGGCCGAGCAGGCCCGGATCAGGGCGCTGCGGTGCAGAGGCTCCAGCCGCTCGCGCAGGGCCGCCGGAGCGGTCACCAGAATCGCTTTGATCTGGTTGATCGCCCGGGTGCGGCTGCCGGTGGCCGAATCCTTGGCGCACTTGAGCATCCGGATCATTTCCACCCTTTCGCCGCCTGCCTTGGGTGTCACCGTGGCCGTGCCGGCGATCCACGCTCGGGCAGCGGCCTCGGCATCGATGGCGTCATTCTTGCCGAGGCGGCGCCTGGTGGAGCGATCGGGGCGGTTCACCTCGACGACCTCGTAGCCAGCATCGACAAGCTCACGGCACAGCCCGGCTCCGAAAGAACCGGTGCCCTCGACGGCAAAGACCGGCGTGTAGCCGAATTGCTCAGTCCAGGTCATCAGCTCGTCATAGCCCCTTCGGGTTGTGGGAATCCGGAAGTCGCCGAGCCTGCCGCCGTTGGGAGCCAGGGCCACAGCCACATGGATGTCCTTGTGGGTGTCGACGCCGATCACAACATCAGGCGCCCGCTGATGAACGGACTGTGTCAGGGTTGCTGATGCCATCGATGCCAGATGGTGGTGGGGAGAAGCGATCAGCGGGGAGGTCGGACAGGACTGTGATGGGGCCTCTTGACCAGGCTCGTATCAGGTCACGACACTTCTCCGTTGATCGGCCCCATCAATGCAGATCGACAGATCACGCAGAAAGGCACTGAGCTGGCCAGGCCGGTCGTAGTTCGAGTCAGATCTGCTGATGATGGGGTTGCCAGGATCATCACAGTCGTAGTTGACGCCCAGGTGACGACTCAATTCCAGCGAGGAGATCCCGTTCTTGGCCTGGCCGATCAGATAAAAGGCCAGGAACCAGTTTGTCAGAGGGAGCTTGGTGGCCTGCAGGATCGTGCCGGCCGTGAGTGTTGTCTGATGGCCGCAGTTGCGGCATTGGTAGCGCTTGAGTCGTCGGCCGTAAACCAGGCCATGTTCATGCCCATTGCAGCGAGGGCACCGGAACCCATCCGGCCAGCGAGCCTTCTCCAGAGCAGCCTCACATTGCTCCTCTGTGCCGTAGAGCCGCTGGAACTCAGGCAGAGACAGGCCCTTCTGGAACTGGATGCCGTTGCGTGCCATGGCCAGAACAGTATCTGTGTACCACTCTAGTCGGGACAAATGGCCTGCACGGAGCGAGCTGGGTAATCAAGAACCTATTTATGGCGCACCATGAGTTGCTATGCAAGACATGACTGGGGGAGTGGTGTGCCCATTTGGGGCAGGCACCACCCCAAATGGGCAAGATTCAGCGTCCACAAAGGTGAATTCAGGCTGATCAACAACCGATCCACCCTCAAATTGTTCATCCTGAACAATGCGCGACTCCAGGCCCTTTTTAAGGGGGGCGTTGTCCAGAGGTTCCTTAGCCGTACCTGGACTAAGTTGATTCCATTGCGGACCCTGGCCATGCAGGTGAACCTCCACGACGCCAAGACCCACCTCTCCCGCTACGTGGCGCAGGCCCTTGAAGGGGAGGAGGTGGTGATTGCCAAGGCTGGCCGTCCACTGGTGCGGCTGGTGCCGGTGCACAACCCCTCCGAGGTCCGGCGAGGAGGGTTCCTGCAGGGTGCCGCCGTGGCCCGTGCCGACCTGAAGGCTGACTTCGCCAGCGAGATCGACCATCTGTTCGGCTGATCAGGCCATCGTGACCCGAACCGAGCCCCTGCCCCTGCTCCTGGACACCCAGCTGCTGCTCTGGTGGGCCATTGAACCTAAGCGCCTGCCAGCAGCCGTGGCCGGCCTTCTGGCTGATCCGGCCCAGCCATTGGTCCTCAGCGTGGTGAGCCTCTGGGAAGTGGCGATCAAGTCGTCACTCGGGCGAGCCGATTTCCAGGTGGAAGCTGCTGCCCTGCGCCTGGGTCTGCTTGGCCAGGGATTCCGCGAGCTGCCTGTGCGCGCCGAACACGCCCTGGCCGTCCAGCACCTTCCCTGGCTTCACCGTGATCCGTTCGACCGCCTCCTGGTGGTGCAGGCCCAGGTGGAAGGCCTGCGGTTGTTCAGTGCCGATCGCACCCTGGCGGCCTACGGACCACCTGTGGAAACCGTGGGTTGATCCGCAGCCCGCGCCCGATGTCCGCATGAGCCGCCAAGGCCGGCCCGGAATCCTCAGGGGTCCCGCGTCTGTGCCTGTGCTGCTCCTTCAACGCCTCCTTCTCCGCCTCTGGCCGCAGCGGGCCCGATCGGTCTCACCGGCCCTTCCGGCCTCCCCCGGTCACAGCCAGGCCGTGGCAGACCAGCAGGATCTGCTCAGCGAGCTGCAACTGCTCCAGCTGGGCCACAGCCTCCAGCAGCAGGCCCAGAAAACGGGTCGTTACGACGGTCCCGCCGCCGAGGCCCTGTTAGGCATCGCCGATGCCCTGGAGCTTCACCACGGCTGGGATCCGCTGCTGGTCGAGGCCTGCTGAAGCTCTTGCCCGCAGACGTCTGCGCCAGGCCGATTTCCAGCAAGTCGGCCTGGCGGGCCGTGGCCTTGCTCATCGCCACCTGGCAGTGCTCCAGGTGATACAGAACCGGGGAGTTCGGGCTGGGGAACTTGCGCCGCCAGTGCTGACCTGCTCGAAAGAGGCCGCTGTTGCGCCAGCGGGCCAGGGTTCGTTCGCTCACGCCCAGGTGTTCACGGGCCTCGCGGGCCGTGGCTCAGAGGCCGGGATGACAGGAATGCATCGGCTGATGGCAGTTGTGCCCGCAGGGGCTGGGGATGCACCCGAGGACCCAGGAGGCGCCGGCCGAGTGCACGGGAGGCTATCGGACCCGCCCCTGTCAGCCCCTGTCCGGCCATTCCCGCTGGTGCGCAGCCTGCGCACGGGCCTGGATTTTGCGCACATCATGCGCACGACGGTCCAAAACAGGGCATAAAAAGGGCTCCCGGGAAATCCGAGAGCCCTTGGTGTAACTGGATCGGGGCGACAGGATTCGAACCTGCGACCTAGTGCTCCCAAAGCGACAGACAGAGATCTGCTCCAGACTGCTCTGAAGTGCTCCCAAGTGCTCTAGAGCTTGTCATAGCAGTCTTTTCAGACTTTCATGGGGAGGGGAGAAATGCACTGAAGTGCTCCCTTCTGCTCCGTACTGTCCAACCGCTGTCCAACCGGTGACCAAACCCGCTCCTGCAGCCACCACCTGGGAACAGCGGGTGCGAGCGCATCTGAGGCAGCACCTCCCGGAGCGCTGCAACGTTGGTCCCGACAAGACCAGGCGTGCACGTCTTCAACAGCGCTTCAGTCAGCCGGATGGCTCCATCACCAGTGTCTCGGTGGCTCTGCCCTACGACTGGTCCGAGGCGCAAGAGCACGATCTGATCCAGCGGCTAAGAGTGATTGGCAAATACCTGGCCCAGGGGGAAGACCTCAAAACAGCAGCGAACCTGGCGAACAACGCCAGCAGCCATGCCGCCTACAACTGGCCCGCCATAGCAACCGCATTTCAGCGGCACAAGCAAGAGCACGGAGCTGGTATCACTGCGACCACTTGGGAAAGGAAGTACGCCCCCGTCGTCCAGGCCATGCTGAAACTGCTGCAAGGGCAGCGGGCACCATCAAACGGCGCGAACCTTCTTGAGCAAGCCGTGCGTCAGTGGGAGCTGGGAAGTCGCAGCCGTCAGATCGCGGCTCAGAACGGGGCCGCATTTCTGCGATACGCAGTTGAGCGACACGAGGTGAGCGCTCGTACGTGGTCGCCCCCGCAGAGTCTCACAACTGTGGTGGGACGACGCGCACCGACCCGAGAGCAATACGCCCTCGGGGATAGCCAGGTGATCCGGCTGGTGGAAGCGCTGGAGGCAAGCACCAGTGACGAAGCACGCCGGTGGGCCTTTGCGGTTCAGCTGTGTGCCGTCTACGGCCTCAGACCTACGGAGCTGTTTCACCTCCGGTTTCGGGGGGATGTGCTCTGGTGCCTCTATGCCAAGAAGAGTGGAGGCGGGACGACAAAACCGCGTCAACTACTGGCCGCACCGGTGATGGATGCTGATGGGACAAGGATGGAATGGCTCCTTGAAAAGAGGCTCCGGGCCGGAGAACCTCTCCCCGAGGTCGCAGAACCAAAGATGGCAGGGGATCGCATGGGGCGCTTCCTCAGACGACAAGGTATCTGGCAGCAGCTCTGCGGCGAGGCCGAGCATCTAGGGGAGGAGCTTGTGCCCTACTCCCTGCGGCACCGCTACTCGGCGACCTGCCACCGAAACAACTTGCCGCCGAAGTACATCGCCGAAGCCATGGGGCATTCGCTGGAGACTCACTTGCGACGATACGCCCGCTTCGTCAATCAAGGGGAAGCGGCGGCGGCATTTGCGGACGCTTTCGGGGAGAAGGGGGCCGGTAAATCGTCCGCAAGTGTTGAGAGTTGCGCTAAAGTGCTCTGAGGGGGAGGCTCCAAGCTTGCGACCTCTAAACCTGTTGACGTGAGTGGAAGCTCACTCAGCGGGTTTGCCGATTCATCACTGCCGCGATACGGAGCCAACACCGCGTTGTTGGCCGGCCTTCCAGCCGAGCGATTCTTAGCAGGCATCAAGCGGGATCACGTTTGTTCAGCTGCAGCCATCACGGCCGGCAGTGATCTCCCTTTGTGTGTATGACTACGACCACTGCCACTAAGTGGCTAACTTCCAACGAGCTCGCTAGGAACTTGAGAATCAGTCGCAATCGGCTGATAGAACTGCGCCGCAACGGTGTTCTCCTTCCTGGGAAGCACTTCCTTCTTCAAGGAAAAGTGAGAACCATCTGGGACGCTGATGCAACGGAGCAAGCGCTGCGTGAGTACAGCAGGTTTCGCAAACAGGTCCAAGTTGGCGAGACCTATGAGCGGGAAGAGGAGTAACGAAGTTGCCTAGCCGCTATGAGCAGCTGCTAGAAGGCTCCAGCAGCTGCTTTTCCACTGGCTTACTTGAGCAGCTAGACATCAGATTCAAACCTTATATCGCAGCAGGGTTTCAAAGCCGGACTACAAGCCAAGTGAGAAACCAACATTCCAGCCATCCTTGTCTAGCTGCTCCTTTGTGAATGACAAGTCTCCGCGTCGCGTTTTTACAGTTAATGCTTGTGGAGTCGCGTTAAGGCTAGTCTTAAAGTATAGGACGCAAACATCCCCCTCATTGCTTTGCATCCATTCCTTGGCGGCGCTCACATTGCTAAGTTTACCAGTTTGAGACTTTGCAAAGATTACCAGTCCTTGTTCGTCCATATTGCTCCATGATGATCCACCTATGATCTTACCATCTTGATCTTCGATGGTAACGGGTGACCCATTACTGACATCGCCATATCCCCCCGTTCCCTCGCAGTCATCCCAAGAACCATATATGTCTCCAGGGTCGAGGAGGGCCATGGTTCCGCTAAGGACACGCTTATTCATTGAACATGACTGAAGACCAACGAAACAGGCAAGCAGGATAAATGCCTTGGCAAGGGAACTTCTCATTAGCAATAAGTCAAGTATTTACATTCTAGCTCTAAGGCTAGGAATGTAAGCCCTCCAGGCTGTTGCGCTACAGGGGGGTGGGAGGGAGGACGTCGTCAAGGCCGGGGGTCACAGACAATCTCAACAGCTCACCCCCATGCATAGCCACTCCAGCCGGTATCCAGTACCACAGTGAACTTGTCAGCAGCACTCCATCCCTCAGAGGTCTTCTCGGATGCGGGCACAACCTCTCCCTGAAGACGCTAAGCCATCCACCAGTTGTAGATGGTCATCACGTAGATGCCCAGCTCCTCGGAAAACCGGGCCACGGCCTATACCGATGCCGACAAGGTTGGCGCGGCAGTTGTTGGTCCGAGCGATGTGTGATCTGAGGGAAGGGCGGCAGCGGCGGGGCTGAGGTAGCGGGACGCTGAGGGAGGGGCGGCGGCGGGACGCAGAGGGCAGGGTGAGTGGAACCTGACCTGGGCCTGGATCCGCGGCCGGATCCGCCGCAGCAGCAGAACCACAGGCCCAGACCCAGGTGTTTTACCCCCCTGTCCCTGCCTCGCCCTGCCCGCAACGTAAACGCGCCGCTCTCAGACTCTCTTCAATCGCCACTGCCGCTGGTGCAGCCGGAGCGTTGAGATCACATTTTCCCCGATAAATTGGTGCTGTCCACCTCATCCACTCAGCCCTACTTAGCGCGTTCAGCGCTTTGCTCTCTCCTCGTTTGTCCTCGATTCACATGTCCACTGCCGCCACACAACACACAGGCAAACCTCCCCAGCTTTACATGCAGTTAGGGGAGACCGAATGGCAGGCTCTAAACGAGCTTGCTGATGCACAAAGGGCCCCACGTTGGGCCACTGCAAAGCATCTCCTCGGTATTGGACTACGAGTGATGAACCCCTCGGGAACAGACCTCGGATTGATCGGCCTTCGGCCTTTTTGCATTCCAGGCGGCTGCCCAAAAGCGGATCCAGACCCAGCGGTCTGAGGAGATCAAGCCAACCCCCCTGGGCCTGGACCAGGGAAAGCATCAAGACAAAAAAGAGGGCCAGGGGTTAGCCGCCCCTGAGCCCTCAGTTCACTTACAAGCTTCCACCATGTTAGACCATGAAACCCCCTGCGGCAACACCGTTAACGGTGATCAGCCGGAGCCGCTGCAGCAGCCAACCAAACCCTGGATGACGGACGATGTGATCGAGCTCGTGTTCAGCCAGATCGCGCAGCAGGAGGCCGCAGACAAGGCCCATGCGGTCGCCGAGCACCTGAAGGAGCACCCCTGGAAGGACAAACAGCTCCTCAAGTGTGAGGGCCTCGCCCTGCTGCCCATCGGCGCCGACAAGATCCCTGTCAAGCCCGGGTTCGGCCATCACCTCAAGGAGTGGCAGCTTCATAGCGACACTCCGCAGGATATCCAGGCCCAGCGGTGCAAGAGCACTGTTGCGGTGGGCTTCCGACCTGGGCCTGACTCGGGCGACATCCTCTGCATCGATGTGGATGGCGCCGACTGCATGGAGCTGCTGGAGGAGCGCGGCTGCCGCTGGGAGGACGTTGGCTGGGCCATTGGCCGGGACAACACGTCAGATCGCCGAAAAGCGGCGTTTTGGGTGGAACCAGACATGAAGCATCAGCTCATGGATGTAGTCAAAGGCAAGCCGATCGGCCATAAGACATGGAAGATCACCGAAGGTGACAAAGAGCAGGGCGTCAGCGGACAACAGATCGAGCTGTTCTACGGCTCAGGCCAGTGCGTGATCCTGGGCAAGCACGGTAAGAGCGGCGGCAACTACACATGGCAAGGCGATCCAACGAAGGTCAATGAGGAGCCTGTCGCGCATAGATCAGCACCCAGTCTCTCCACAGCCGCCCATCAATCTGCCCAGATCTCAGTGACTGCAATGGATCTGGGCGATACACTCGGGCATGCAGAAGCGCAAGACCTTTCGCCCCTGGCAGCCGCAGCAGGCCACCCTGCTGCCGCCGTCACCGCGTGAGTGGCTCTCAGAAGACCACCAGGTGTATTTCCTGCTGGACCTGGTGGATGAGCTGGATCTCTCCGCGATCCTCGTACCCGCTCAGGCCAAGGACCCCCGCGGAGAGAAGGGATTCGATCCACGCATGATGACGATGCTGCTGCTTTACGCCTACTGCGTGGGCATCGTCTCCTCCAGGAAGATCGAGCGGGCCTGCTACGAGGATCTGGCATTCCGCGTGCTGACCGGCAACCAGCAGCCGGACCACAGCCGAATCAGCGAGTTCCGCCGGCGCAACCTTGATGCCCTCAAGGGCCTGTTTATTCAGATCCTGCGCCTGTGCCAGAAGGCGGGGATGGTGAGCCTGGGCCATGTGGCCCTCGATGGCACCAAGGTGCAGGCCAATGCCTCCAAGCACAAGGCGATGAGCCACGAGCGGATGCTCAGGGCGGAGAAGGAGCTCCAGAAGGAAATCAACGCCTTGATCCGCAAGGCCGAGATCCTGGATGCCCAGGAAGACCGGCGCTACGGCAAAGGAAACCTGGGCAGTGAACTTCCCGATGAGCTGCGCCACAAGCAGGGCCGCCTCGCAAAAATCCGTCAGGCCCGCAAGGAGATGGAGGCGGAAACCGCTGCAGCTGCAGCGCGGCAGCGGCAGGAGGAAGCCGAGAAGGCCAGAGCCAAAGCGACCGCAGCCGAGGAATCGGATGGATCGGCCCCTGAGCAGGCCGAGCTGAACAGGAAAGCGGAAGCCGCAGCGGCAAAGGCAGCAGCGGCGGGGGACAAAGCCATCGAGGCCGCCGAGAGCGCTGGCCTCGAGCCACCAGATCTGGAGCCACTCGCCTCTGACGCGATGCCCAGGCGTGGTCTGGCGAGAAAGGCTGACGGCACACCGACGGCCAAGACCCAACGGAATTTCACAGATTCCGACAGCCACCTCATGCAGTCCGGCGGCACCTACCTGCAGGGCTACAACTGCCAGCTGGCGGTCGACAGTGACCACCAGGTGATCGTGGCGGTGGGCGTCAGCAACCAGCCACCGGACGTGGAGCACCTGGAGCCCATGCTGGAGCGGATCGCCGCCAGCGCCGGTGAACTGCCGGACGTGATGACGATGGATGCGGGCTACTGGAGCGACGACAACGCAGGTCACTGTGAGGACCTTGGCATTGACGCCTACATCGCCACCGGCCGTCTGCCGCATGGGAAGCCGCCACCGCCACAGCGAGGACCGCTGCCCAGAGATGCCGACGCCAGAACCCGCATGGCCCGCAAGATCAGAAGCAAGAAGGGATCCAGGATCTACGCCCAGCGCAAAGCGATCGTGGAGCCGGTGAACGGCCAGATCAAGGAAGGCCGGGGCCTGCGGCGGTTTCTCTTGCGGGGCCTGGAGAAGGTCGATGGTGAATGGCATCTGATCGCTGCCACCCACAACCTGCTCAAGTTGTTCCGGTACAGGCGATCACAGCAGCAGCTCTGGGCAGCAGCGACGGGATGAGGGGTAGAGACCCTGGCAATGCCGCCAGGGCTGAGTCAACCTCGCCCCAATGAACCAGCTCAGCGGGAGAGGTAGACCTCAGAGCTCACCTCACCGGGATTCGTCGTGACCAGGGGCTCGCTGCTCTATTGGCAACAAACTCTGAGCCGAACGACGAATGGTGGGGGCTGATCCTTGAGCTGCTGGAGCAGACCCAGAAGGGGGCCAGCGGCCGTGACCGCACCCTCGCCGCCCGTAGTGGTAGTGCGCTGGAGCGGGAGTGGTCTGAGCAGCGATGGACCGCCGAAGAGGTAGCAGCTGCCGCAGGCTTGAGCCTTACAGCCGAGCAGCTTCTGAGCTTCGTGCCGAAGACGACCCGCGAGCTGATCGAGAAAGGCAGCCCCAGCGGTAGCCGCAATGAAGACGGCATCGCTGTCACCTTCAACCTGCGGGGCGCGGTGAACATCCTCTCCGAGCTGGGTCTGGATCTGCAGGTCCAGGTGGAGGAGCTGCTGGAACGCTTCGCTGACAACAGCGAGCGGATCGGCGGTGATTTCGATCGCGAGCGACTGCAGGGCCAGTACGACGGTCTGCATGACGATGTGATGCCGGGGCGGGATGTAGCAGCGTTCCGGAAGAGCCTCGGCTATGAGACCAAGGGGGTGCTGGGGGATAAGCCGAAGGGCCAGAAGAAGAAGAAGAAGAAGGCCCCCGGCAGTGGCGCAGCCGCCGGAGGCACCGACCCGAGAACAGAGCTGACCCCAGGCAGCCCCCCGCCGGAGCCCGCGGAAGGCGAGGGCGGACGGGCAGCACTGCTCTGGGACATAGGACAGGAGCAATGGGGTACGACTGCGGATGGAGATTTGGTGGAGCCGAATGGCTATAACAAGGTGACGTTCACCCGGCTGGTTGCAAACAAGCTCGGCGAGGAGCTTCGCTACAACGATCTGACGAACCTGGTTGAATACAAGGGGGGAATCCTCTCAGTGGATCAAGTAGATGGTCTAGATATAACATTGTCGAAACAGGATGTCTTCGTCTCCGAGTCGGTAGCCATTAAAGTCCTTCTCACCGAGGCAAAAGAGCATCGGTACGATCCGATCGCTGACTACCTCCTGGACCTGCAGACCCAGGAGGTTGAGGCCGCCGATATTGACCTGCTGGCATCGACCTACCTCGGGACGAGCGAGCCGCTCTACGACCGAATGCTCAAAGTCGCCGTGCTGGGCGCTGTGGCGAGGCGGCTGGACCCCGGCTGCCAGTTCGACACGGTTGTAGTGCTCAAGGGCGAGCAGGGCATTCGTAAGAGCACGTTCTGGAAGGCGCTGGCGTCAGCGCCGTGGTACACCTCCAGCGTTCCAGAAGGGGAGAAAGACCTAGTGCTGACGATCCACTCAAAGTGGATCTACGAGCTGGCAGAGCTGGAGAGCGTCACGGGCCGGCGGGACACTGGCAGGCTGAAAAACCTGATTACTACAGCTTCGGACACCCTGCGGGTGCCTTATGGGAAAGGGAATGAGACCAGAGAACGGCGAAGCATCTTCGTCTCAACCGTGAACGGGGATTCCTTCCTCAACGACAACACCGGAGAGCGTCGCTATCTGGTCATCGAATGCCCGCAGCTCTTCGATAAAGGCCAGCTGATCGATGTAGAAGCGGTCAAGCGGGATCGCGATGCCATCTGGAAGGGGGCGGTTCTCGCCTATCAAGCGGGAGCGCGGCCCTACCTGGCCCAGGAGGATCAGTGTGAGAGCAACCGGCGGAGCCAGGACTATCAGCAGGAGGACCCCTGGGGTCCGCTGCTTGATAAATGGATCCGAGGGGAGAACGCGCCGGGTCTCTTGCTGAGTGAGAGCCCCGCAGGCAAACCCGGCAAGGAGGGGTTCACCACCACCGATGCGCTGCTGGGCTCAGGGGTGCGGGATACGAAGACGCTGCACAAGCCCGACGAGATGGCGATGGCGGCGCTGCTGAGGGCGAGAGGGTACGAGAAGAAGCGGGTCCAGATAGGGCAGACAAGGAAAGTGCTCTGGCAGCAGGTCGAAGCCGTCTGAGGCGGCGAAGGCGAAGAGGAGGGGGGTCGCAGGGGCGGGCCATTTTTGTTGCGCGGCGAGGGCGCACCCTCCGCATCCGGCTGCGCCGCAGGCCCAGGTGGGGTGCCCGCCTCTCCGTGCCGCACCTCGTGCCACACCAACCCTCCAGAGGTGTGGCACGGGCAAAACCATTGCGGCGCAATCGGTCTCGGGGATTTTGATGCTTCTGGGCTGCCACACCTTAAACAGAGGTGTGGCAGCAAAAACCCTTGCAGTGCAGTCGGTCTCAGCCTCGTGCCACACCTGCCACACCTTTTTAAGGTAAAAATGAAATTGATAGAGGGAAAGAGGGGTAGCAGGGGGGGCAGAGGGGACGGAGAACGGGGAAGCAAAAAAGTGGTCAAAAAGGTGTGGCAGGTGTGGCCCCATCCGAGATCCACTGCAGCGCAACGGTTTTCAGTGCCACACCTCTGATTTTGAGGTGTGGCACGGGGGGGGCACCTGGGCCTGCGGCGCAGCCGGGGTGCGAGGGGTGCTGCCGCCGCGCCGAGACCGCCGCCCTTCCGGCAGCTTGCCGCCGCTCAGCGCTCACTCAGCGTCCCCGCCGCCAGCAACTCCCTGCACCGCAGCGGCTCTCGGGGACTGACCCGCCCCTGCCCCCAGGACCTATTAGAAGTCATCCTGATGGCTGTTTCTTCGCGGCTTCCTGTCACCCCAGCAGCCTCAGCAGACCCTTGATGTCGTGCGCGAGGGCAGCGATGGCCTCGGTGATCGACCAGATCCCATCGAGCCGCAGGGCATTGATCGCCAGGCTGCGGAGGGTGGCCAGGATCTGGACGCCGTTGTCCTCCCGGTAGCGGTGGCCGTCTTCCCGTAGCGCCACATCGCGCACCCAGTGCCAGCTGTTCTCAATCGACCACCGGTCTCTGACGTGCCGCAACAGGGCCTTGGCTCCGGTTCGCAGACTCGAGACGTAGTAACGGGTCTCATCCGTCGGCTTGCCATCACGGATGCCGTGGCTGCGCACGGCGATGATCGTGGCGCTGCCCGGCCACTGCTCCACCACCCACTCCGGTGCGGGCATCGCCCGCAGGGTCCAGGTGATGTCACGGCCCCGTTTCACTTCCCGTCTGCTGGTGCGCCACGGGATTCGCCGGCCATAGGTGAGCCGGTCTCTGATCAGCCGAAACCCCTTGCGGCGGCTGTGTTTGACGGCGATCAGGAAGTCGGCGCCGCGCTGGGCGAGATAGAGGAAAAAGGGCGGTTCGCCTGTAGCGCGTCGGCCTGCACCAGCACACCCTCAAGCTCCACCGCCTCCAGCAGCTGGCGCAGCGCCTGGATTTCGCCACCGGTATCGGTGGCGTAGGTGGTCTGGGCGATCGCCACGCCCAGCGTCTGGGAGTACAGGCTCACCTGGGCAATGAACTTCGCTGCGCCAGAGGTGTTTTCAGCGATGGAGCCCCGCAGCGTCTTGCCATCACAGACCAGGGTGTCGAGCCCCTCGGCCACGCCCGGCTGGGCCGCCATCCAGTCACGCAGGAGGGTTTCAAAGCCCGCCACATCCAGCTGGGCCAGCAGCAGCCGAAAGGTGGAGTCAGACGGCGACTTGCCGAAGTCAGTGCCCAACAGCTCGTTGAGCGTCTGCCGGTGGCGCTTTGCAAAACGCTCCATGCCCACCAGCGATCCCTGGCCGCTGAGGATCGCCAGGATGGCCACCAGCAGCATCCACCACTGGGGGAAGCGGATGCCGCGGCGCATCCGGCAGTCCGGCAGCACCAGGAGAAAGCTGATCAGATCGCCTGCTGCAGCAGGGTTGGCGGCGGGCTCAGAGGCCAAGGGTCAAGAGCGGGTCCCGCGCAGGTCACCGTAGGCGGGGCGCCACCGCCAGACCTATTGGGACAGACTTCTAATAGGCCCTGGGATCCCCACTGGCAACGCGGCATGAGCTTTGTGCGCATCGGGCTGGCGACGTTGCAGGCGTTCGTCGCTGAGGCCAAAGCGAGATTGATGGCCTGGATGCCCATCCCCAAGTGGGATCTGGGGCCCTGCATTCCCAGCCGTGGCGTTCAGAAGCGCCGGGAACAGCCATGGTTCACCCGCACCGAGTTGCCGCCACGGCTAAGACCTCAGCACGTGCAGCCACTACCTGTCGCATGAGCGTCTCAGCTGAGATGTGTCCGTCAGCCAGGGGCACCGCTGCCCTGAGCTCCGTGTTTGCCCAGGAGAGCGCTGGCGAGATCCTCAGCCGCTGGGATGATCTGGCCGCCTCGCTGGCGGAGCGCTTCCCCAAGGCCGATGAGCTCATGAATGGGGCCCGGGAGGACGTGCTGGCGTTCCGCCACTTCCCCCAGCACCACTGGCGCAACCCCAACCTGCTGGGGCGGGTGAAGGAGGAAATCAAACGCCGTACTCGTTTCGTTGGCATCTTTCCCAACGACGACGCCATCACCCGCCTGGTGGGGGCAGTGCTGCTGGAGCAAAACGAGCACTGGCAGCTGGAGGGCCGCCGCATGTTCTCCGCCGAGAGCATGGCCGCCATCCCGGAGCTGAAGAATCTGCCCGTCCTGCAGGACAGCCTGGGATAAGCGCCCACACCCAGGCCCCAGGAGATCGTGGTCGTGGCGCCCCCGGAGGGCGCAGCGGTCTCGATCACCGCCCGGGGGCCGGCACCGCAGACGTCACGACCAAGATTGCAGGTGTAGCCCACAACCGATCGGCAATCCAGACGAAAGACTTGACAAGTCAATCGTCTGGATTCATCGTGAAATAATGAGGTGCACATGCGCCTCGAGAATGACAGCCCGTCATTCACCCCTGTTCTCCCTCAGTCCAGGGCAATCGGGCCTCGGGATTTACACCACGCCAAGGGACGCGGCCTTCCCCGGCGCCGTGCCCGTGATGGAAGCCGCCCGGGACGACGTGCTGGCCTTCCTGCACTTCCCCCAGGAGCACTGGCGCAAGATCTGGAGCACCAACCCGCTCGAGCGCCTCAACAAGGAGATCAAACGCCGCACCAACGTGGTCGGCATCTTCCCCAATGACGCCGCGATCGTGCGGTTGGTTGGTGCTCAACTACTGGAGCAGCAAGAGGAATGGCAGCTGGAGCGCCGACGCTTCTTCTCGGAGGCCACCATGGCCAAGATTCCAGAGCCAGAAGAGCCGCTGGAGCTCACCGATGGTGATGCGGCAGACATGCCGGCTGCAGCCGTCAACTGAATCACATCAGCATCTTGCTTAATCCATACAGAGGGACTCCTGAAAAAGATTCTCGGCCCATCGGCGCCGGATTCGTCCGTTTGCTTCGCGTTAATCAGGCTGGCAAGCGCGGTGACATCAAGTCAGCCAGATCTCAAAAGCCTGGCTTGCAGATGCCCTCAGGCGCTCTGATCGCTGACCAGGCCATAAAAAAGCTGTAGATCCACCCAAAAAGAAGGACAAAAAAGAGGCGCAGCAGCCTCAAGACCTTTTCCGCGCACATCACGACAAAGGCCATCGAGATGGAGGATTCGGCACCAGCTGGTAGACGAGCCATGATCAGATCCAGGGAATACTTGCGCTTTCCAGAGCCAAAGACGCCTTCCACTTCATTGCGTCGAGCTTGATCAGATCGGAGCTGGTGCTTGTGTGCAGTGGTGACATCAGGATCCTTGGGCGGGCGACCCAATCGCTTGCCGGAGAGGCGAATACCGTTCCTCGTGCAGAAATGCCTATTCTTGGCCGTGATATAAATCCGGTCGGCGCAGATTCGCTCTGGGTAAGATCCTGTATCCAGCTTGTATTTTTCCGCCTGAGCGATAAGGTCTTCTCCTTCGTTGTAGGGGTTCCAGCTTATGCGGTGCAAGAACGGAAAGCCGTTTTGAACCGAAACACTGATTTTGGCTCCAAACTCCACCGCAGCACGTGCTTTGCCTCGCACCATTGGGCGGATATGGGTCTGCACAAGATTCACCAGGCGGTCTGGAATGCTGTTGGTCTGAGAGGCGAGCAGAAGGCCCTGTTGCCGCTCCAACTCGCTGCAGGCCAACAACTTCTGCCACCAATGCCTCTTAAGCTCGGAAAGCCTTGCCCCGCAGCCGATCAGAGCATCAATGGCCTTGAGATTCTGCCGCACATAGCCAAGCTGATGTTTAATGGCAGCCTTCACTTTGCGGCGACGTGGTCGTTTTTGCTTCGCCACTCTCAGGAAATGAGCACGAGCAAGGCCACGGTCGTAGCGAGGTCGATGTCTCCTGAATCCCGATGACTGACTGCACAGATCATCAATGACTCGCTCGGTCGTTGTGCGAGCCTCGTTGAGGAGCTTGAGGTCTCTGGGATAGGTGATGTCGGCTGGAGTGCAACTGGCATCAATCGTGAGAGTGCCCCAATTCTTTCCTTCTGGCCAGTCAGCAGGCTTGATCAACGCATCAAGTTCTAGCTGAGCGCCTCCTCCACTGGAATCACGATCATCATGGTCGTCATCGTCTGCTGCCTGAGCAAGTGCTTCCAGAAGGATCTCTTTGCCGCGCTGCACCACCAGCTCGTTGATACGGCGCAGATCCTCGTCAGAAAAACGCTTGCGAAAGTGCACCATCATCGAGGCATCAAACGGTGCCTTGGATGTGTAGCCCGCAAAGCCAAGAAAGAACTGAATATAGGCGTTCTCTCTGATCTGATGGACTGTCTCTTCGTCGGTGAGCCCTAACTTCTGTTTGATGTAGAGAGCACCAAAGGCCATTCTCACTGATTTGGCTGGAGCGCCAATTGTGGCGCTGAATTGAGGGGCATAGGTTTCTTCCAGCTCATCCCATGGGATCAGCCCCTCCAGTTGAACCCAGCGATTCTCGGGATCAAGTGTGCCGCCAAATGGCAGGTGGAACTCCTTGATTGAGATCTGACCGTTATTGTGCCTCCGGTACATATGGAGCGATCAGGAGTAAAGGCAATCACGGATTGCCTGATTCACGGCTACTTTAGCGGATTCTCATGCTTGAGACCAGCTGCGGCGCAATGGATCTGGATTTTTCAGGAGTCCCTACAGAACTCCACGATCGCTGAGTTGCACATTCAGCGATCAGGGTTCATAGTGGATGAACGGAGCTGATCAATCAGCCCCGGACAGTCATCTTCTGACTGCTCCTGTTCACCCTCCGGAAAGGGTCACAGGACCACCTGAGTTACACCACTCAAAGGGGCGCTACCCTTGCTGGAAAGGCCGTGCAGATGGCAATGTTCACGGCGGGCAGTCCAAAAAGGATGGTCGCTGAATCTGGTTTCCTGCTCGTAAATTTTTCGCCGACCGGTTAGGTGGTGAATCATCGATCGCTCAATTGCTTTGCGGTAGGCAATGCATCGATCGGTTGACCACTGGTGGTGCAAGTGATCAACACACTCGGCAACTTGCAGCCCACTCCAAATAGCATTGGTCGATCCGTGGGATGAGAGAGGATCAAGACTGATTGCTGCATCACCAGCGAGAAGGAATGCGAGCCCACTGGTCTGATTGGAGACTTGTGTGGTTTGTTGCTGGTACTGAACGCTGTAATGGCGAATGATTGGTGCAGAGAAATGGTGGAGGTTGAGATCTTTGATCCAGTGTTTTAAATGAGTTGTTTCGTTAAGTTTTTCTGCGATGTAGTGGGTCGTTTTTACGTCGTGATCTGTTGATTGATTCAGGTCTGTTGCAAAGAAGAGTGAGAGCCCGCCATGCATACGTGGTGCTGCATACCACCATCCTGTTGGCGCGGCCTCAAGAAAAGTCGAATGAATTCTTGAGTTTTCAGCATTGCTCAGTTGCCAGTATAGAACGTGAAAGTGATCAATTGACCTGCTTGAAGCCTTTGTATGGCGAAGTGCCGAGTTAGCGCCTGTTGCATCAATTATAAATCGACTTTTGAAGGTTTTTCCTTCTCTGGTCTTCCCAGTGAATTCCCCTCTGTGAGGTGGGTGCCTTTTATTGGACAGTTCCGGCCCCTGACATCGTTAACCCAGGACGGGTGGAACATGGTTCGGCCTCAGTGTAGACCGCGTGGGGAGTTTTGCCTCCAAGGGAACTGTGAGGTCTTACATGGCAATACCGCCACAGGAAGCGGGCCAGGCTGATTTCAGCGTCCCAGCCATCGCTGTATGCCCGTAGGTAGACCTCCTCGTACTTGACAGTCCTCCACAGCCGTTCAACAAGGATGTTGTCGTAGCACCGCTTTCTGCCGGACCAGCTGATCTGGATCCGCTCCCCTTTGAGTCTGGCCACAAAGTCAGCGGACGTGAACTGACAGCCTTGATCGGAGTGGAAGATCTCTGGCCTACGGCCGCCTCCCAAGGCCATCTCCAGGGCCTCCAGACAGAACTTCGTGTCAAGGCTGTTGGAGAGCCTCCAGCTGAGCACATGCCTGGAATGGAGATCCATGATCGCCACCAGATAGAGGAACCCTTTCTGCAGAGGGATGTAGGTGATGTCGGTCGCCCAGACCTGATCCACCGACGTGACCTGCGTGAGGTCCACCAGGCAGGGGAACCGCACGGACGGATCACCTGGAACCGTCGTCCGGGGCTTCTGGTAGATCGCCCGTAATCCCATGCGCCGCATGAGGTTTCGCACTCGATCTCGGCTGATCGGGATACCATCTTGGGCCAGATAGTCCACCATCCGGCGGCTGCCGCTGCAGGGATCCTCCAGGTAGAGAGCATCGATCCTGGCCATGATCCGCAGCGTCGATACACGGACCGGTGTCGGCCGGTAGTACAGCGTGGATCGAGGCAGCCCCAGCAGCGCACACTGCCTGCTGATGCTGAGCTCGGGGTGGTCGTGATCGACCAGCTTGCGCAGTTCACGGGCATCAGAGCAGTTGAGACTTTTTTTTGAGCCACTCCAGCTCCATCTGCAGCCGTCCGATCTGCTGGAACAGCTCCGCCTCCTTGGCCTGCCCCTCCTCCTTGTCCTTGGTCTTCTTGCCTCGGGTGAAGAGCTCGCTGGCACCGTCCAGGAGCTGCCGCTTCCACTGGCTCACCTGGATCGGGTGGATGGCGTGGTCGGCGGCGATCTCCTGGATCGTCTTGCGGCCACTGATCGCCTCCATGGCGACCCTGGCCTTGAACTCGGGGCTGTGGGTGCGGCGCTTGCTCATCGGTGGGAGCCCCTTTCAGGGGCGGTACCCCGCCTCAGAGGTTAACGATGGGGCCTGTCCAGAAAAGCCAGACCACCTCACTGTCTTGTGTGATTGTTCTGATTTTGCTCGATTGTCTGATGATCTTTTCCGTATTCGTGGCCAGCTGGAGCTGATAGATCAGTGTTTGCTTGTCAATCAGGACCAGATTCTTTTGATGGGCTCCGTTGAAGCTGACAGGCCGTTGTGTGAGGTGAGTGGACCCCCAGCAGGAGTAATGCGATGACACTGGAATGGCGCACTTCTTTAAAATTGGCTCGATTTCGACCAGTTTGTCGAGAGAGAGGAGGCCGGAAAGTTGTACGCTTTCAGGCCAGAGGCCGTCGAATTCTTTGATCGCAGGTGAAATCCACCTGACATGATGACCACATTGATTGAGACTCAAAACTGCGCTTATACCACTTAAGCCACTGCCTGCGACGACAATGCTTGGCTCAGTGCATGTCAAGATCTCAGGATTTCTCTTGATTTCGTCTGTCGTGAGGTGACATCATATCAATTGTTCCACGCCCAACTTCAACGAAAAAATCTTTTGTTAGCACTGGATTCAGCTGATTAGAGTGACTGTTGGCCGCTGGTGGCTTTCTGACCACAAATCCCAATCGCTGCCACAGCGTAATAATGTTTTCCAAGCCATCCCAATAGCTTTGGTTGGCGTGGTAGCCAACACCATCAATGCGTCTGGACCAGCGAACACGTTGATTGGCGAACATAACGCGTTCGTCTTGGCTCAGATTGGTGTTAATGGCTCTCAGGTAAAACTCTTCGGGTAAGACATCAATGGGTAAAAGAGCCGGCCACCAAGTTGCAGTTGGAAAATCTTCTTCAAAGTCAACTGATTGGCAGCTAAATGCATCGCATTGCCAGGGAATACCCATCCACCTGGTCAGGTCTCCCGGCATTTGTTTCCCGATGGGAGACGCCGACAAATTTGTAGTGAGCAGGATCTCGGGTGTGAGTTCAGGTCCGAGATCCTGAATGAGTGAGGACCGATTGCCAATTGCAATGCGGTAGGGTTCTTTTTTTGAGTCGAAATGCTTTTGATATAGTGTTGCGTGTCTTAAGTTATAAGTTAATTCAACGCCTGGGTGAAAGGCTTGCGTCCCCTGTGTTGGTGTAAATCCCTGGGGACCTCAACCCCGGCGTAGCCGGGGTTGAGCGCGCACCTCAGACGTTCCGCTCAGCGGCCAGCGTTGCAAGGGGTGGGCAGGCCCGTGACCCTGGTTTGAGCACTACCTCAACCAGACGAACCATGCCCACGTCCAATCGTGCCGCAATTGAGCTGGCGCCGCTACTGGATGGCAGCAGCGCCGGTGAGCTGATCCCCGAGCTGGTGCGCCACGGCCTGCAGCAGCTGATCGAGCTGGAGGTCGCTGCCGTGCTCGGCGCAGAGCGCCATGAGCGCAGCGAGGAGCGGCTCGGCTACCGCAACGGCTACCGGCCGCGCACCCTGGCCACCCAGGTGGGGGACATCGATCTCCGCATCCCCAAACTGCGCTCCGGCAGCCACCTGCCCTCGATCCTGGAGCCGCGCCGCCGTGTGGACCAGGCCCTCTACGGCGTGGTGATGGAGGCCTATGTCGGCGGCATCTCAACGCGCAAGGTCGACGCCCTGGTGGCCGCCCTGGGAGTCCAGAGCGGCATCTCCAAATCTCAGGTGAGCCGCATCTGCGCTGACATCGACATCCAGGTGCAGGCCTTCCTGAACCGCCCCCTTGAGGCCACCGGCTACGCCTACCTGTACCTCGATGCCACCTATCTCCACGGGCGTCTCGGCAAGGCGATGCAGGTCTGCTCCAGGGCTGTGGTGGTGGCCATGGGCGTCAATGCCGATGGTCGCCGCGAGCTGCTCGGCATCAAGGTGGGCGACAGCGAAACCGAGAGCTTCTGGAGCGAGTTCATTGGCTCGCTCAAGGAGCGCGGCCTCACTGGGGTCAAGCTCGTGATCAGCGACGCGCACGTGGGCCTCACCAAGGCGATCCGGCGGATGCTGCAGGGCAGCTGCTGGCAGCGCTGCAGGGTCCATTTCGCCAGAAACCTGCTCCAACGGGTGCCCAAGGCCCACCAAGGCATGGTCACCGCTGCCTTGCGCTCGGTGTTCGCCCAGGAGAAAACGGACGAAATCGAGGCCCGCTGGGACGATCTGGCCAGCTCACTGGTGGATCGCTTCCCCAAGGCTGCTGAGCTCATGCTGCACGCCCGGGAAGACGTGCTCGCCTTCCGTCACTTCCCGCCTCAACACTGGAAAAAGACTTGGAGCACCAACCTGCTCGAGCGCCTCAATGAGGAGATCAAACGCCGCACTCGGGTGGTTGGCATCTTCCCGAATGACGCCTCGATCACCCGCTTGGTGGGGGCTGTGCTGCTGGAGCAGGACGAGCACTGGCAGCTGGAGGGCCGGCGCATGTTCTCCGCCGAGAGCATGGCCGCCATCCCCTCACTGGCGGAGCTGCCCACGCAGCCTTCCTTGCAAGAAGCAGCGGCCTGAGCCTCAGGCCCCAGGAGATCGCGCCGTAGCGCCCCCACAGGGCGCAGCGGCGGCGATCACCGCCCGGGGGCCGGCACCGCAGACGTCACGACCAAGATTGCAGGTGTAGCCCACAACCGATCGGCAATCCAGACGAAAGACTTGACAAGTCAATCGTCTGGATTCATCGTGAAATAACGAGGTGCACATGCGCCTCGAGAATGACAGCCCGTCATTCACCCCTGTTCTCCCTCAGTCCAGGGCAATCGGGCCTCGGGATTTACACCACGCCAAGGGACGCGGCCGGTGAAAGCCTCCTCCTGAGCAGGACTCAAGAACTGCATCTGTGAGCGCTTGAGGCTGTTGATCAAGTGGAATGTCGTTAAAAGATGTGATTGGTTCGTCTTCTTCGTCGAGGTAGTCTTCGAGGAAATTTCCATCAGCCCACTGCTTCAGCTTCTGAGCCTGCAGGTTCGTGATGGGCAACATGAAAAGAGAGCTATCCTTATAGTTAACTCCATCTCCAAGCATCCAAGGCACCTGCTTTGAGTTGCCACCCGAACTTTGTTGAGTAATGTTTTGACTTGAGTTGACTGGTTTGCGGATTTTTAAAAAGATTGATTGACGTAAGTTTTTAAATTTGCTACTCCTGCTGGCTAGTTTTTGTAGGTAGGCAGAATCTGATAAAGGTCCAAGATCTGCCCATCCAGAGCGTAAAAGAGCAGCTTGTGCAACCCACTTCATTAAATCCAATCGTCTTAAAATGGGATAAATATCTTTTCTAAATGAAACGATCTGAGGCTCGCTTTCCCAGCCTTTCTGAACATTCAGATTTTCGATGACATCTTTCAACGTAACAAGAGGGGGGATTTCTGGAGCGAAATTAGGACCAGTGCAGGCAATCCAGGCTTGAGGTGGTCTGGCTTTTCTGGACAGGCCCCATCGTTAACCTCTGAGGCGGGGTACCGCCCCTGAAAGGGGCTCCCACCGATGAGCAAGCGCCGCACCCACAGCCCCGAGTTCAAGGCCAGGGTCGCCATGGAGGCGATCAGTGGCCGCAAGACGATCCAGGAGATCGCCGCCGACCACGCCATCCACCCGATCCAGGTGAGCCAGTGGAAGCGGCAGCTCCTGGACGGTGCCAGCGAGCTCTTCACCCGAGGCAAGAAGACCAAGGACAAGGAGGAGGGGCAGGCCAAGGAGGCGGAGCTGTTCCAGCAGATCGGACGGCTGCAGATGGAGCTGGAGTGGCTCAAAAAAAAGTCTCAACTGCTCTGATGCCCGTGAACTGCGCAAGCTGGTCGATCACGACCACCCCGAGCTCAGCATCAGCAGGCAGTGTGCGCTGCTGGGGCTGCCTCGATCCACGCTGTACTACCGGCCGACACCGGTCCGTGTATCGACGCTGCGGATCATGGCCAGGATCGATGCTCTCTACCTGGAGGATCCCTGCAGCGGCAGCCGCCGGATGGTGGACTATCTGGCCCAAGATGGTATCCCGATCAGCCGAGATCGAGTGCGAAACCTCATGCGGCGCATGGGATTACGGGCGATCTACCAGAAGCCCCGGACGACGGTTCCAGGTGATCCGTCCGTGCGGTTCCCCTGCCTGGTGGACCTCACGCAGGTCACGTCGGTGGATCAGGTCTGGGCGACCGACATCACCTACATCCCTCTGCAGAAAGGGTTCCTCTATCTGGTGGCGATCATGGATCTCCATTCCAGGCATGTGCTCAGCTGGAGGCTCTCCAACAGCCTTGACACGAAGTTCTGTCTGGAGGCCCTGGAGATGGCCTTGGGAGGCGGCCGTAGGCCAGAGATCTTCCACTCCGATCAAGGCTGTCAGTTCACGTCCGCTGACTTTGTGGCCAGACTCAAAGGGGAGCGGATCCAGATCAGCTGGTCCGGCAGAAAGCGGTGCTACGACAACATCCTTGTTGAACGGCTGTGGAGGACTGTCAAGTACGAGGAGGTCTACCTACGGGCATACAGCGATGGCTGGGACGCTGAAATCAGCCTGGCCCGCTTCCTGTGGCGGTATTGCCATGTAAGACCTCACAGTTCCCTTGGAGGCAAAACTCCCCACGCGGTCTACACTGAGGCCGAACCATGTTCCACCCGTCCTGGGTTAACGATGTCAGGGGCCGGAACTGTCCAATAAAAGGCACCCACCTCAGCTGAATCCGCTTTGATTGTGCGGCTGCTGTTTTTCAAGCGAACAGTTGCTTTCACAGGACCATCACACCAGTCATCAATCCAGTCAGCATTATCTGCAAAACTTGTGATTTTTTTGCCTGATGGGCTGACGGACTTGCCATCTCCTGGGTAGACAAGCAAGCGGCCTTTTTCGTCTGTCCTTAGATCTCCGAGCCGTACATTTGTTCTGCCTTGGAATTTGCCTTGGGCTTGATATTTTGAATTGTCGCCCTTTCGATTGGTGTTGGTCCCATTGATTGAGATTTCGCCACCATCGACGATTAGTTGTTCTTCTCTTTCTTTATTTCCTTTGATCTTTGGATTCCTTTTGCCGCCAGGTATTCCTGGGGCCAAGGTCCCATTGTCAAGAGGGTTGTAGAATTCGTACCAGCTTGCCTTCGTGTTGGCAAGGTGAACTGACCATTCTATTTCTGCATCTTCTGCTGTGATCTCTTTGATGACTTGGTCTTCTTTGTTAAAGGCGTAAATTCTGAAACGTTGTACTTGTTTTTTGATTAAAGAGTCTCCTTCTTTGTAGTTGTCATTGTCAAAAGGCGGGATGCCAGGTATTTCTGGGGATAGAAATGACTTCGTGCTACCGCCCACCCTGGCCAGTCCGATGGCTGGATAAATGCGTAAGCTGTGAATAGTTTTGTCGTCGACTCTCTTCTTAGGATTGGGCTCGCCAGAAATGGATGGCCTAGCTTGCAGCAATGTACCTGCGATGGTGATCGAACTTAAGGCAAAGAATTCCCGGCGATTCATTCGTAATCTGAAGGGGTGCGTAATTCGTTTGACTGGAAAATTGTGGTTTTATTTTAAAGAATTGCAGTGCATTCGACTTCTATGGCTGCATTCATTGGGATTGCAGGCACCACGATGGTCGAGCGTGTTGGTGGTGACGCTGGGAAGTAGCTTGTAAAGACCTCGTTCATATCAGGAAAGTAATCAATATCTGACAGGAGCACAGTGCACTTTGCGATGTCAGAGCGCTTACCGCCGGCACGTTTGACCATCGTGATGACGTGATTGAAGGCCGCCTTGGCTTCTGCGGTGATTCCGCCGGGAACCAATTTTTTGCCATTGGACTCAAGTCCTATTATGCCTCCTACAAAAATCAAATTTCCCGCTCGTGTTGCTCCAGAATAGGGAGCTTTAGGTGTTAATGGTGATTTGAATGTTTTGACTTCTCCTAAGGCGGGGATGGCCAGAATTCCACTCGCTACAATTGCTACGAATGCAAATCGTGTGGCAATCAACATTTAATAATAGATTCAAGGGCACCTCGAAAAATCAGCAAGCTGGTTGATTACGATGAAATAGCGATAGAATCAGGAAGTCAGACTGTATGCCAGCGGTGGGCCAAAGAGGTTTTTGGGACGAACAGCAAAGGGTCGCAAAGCTCCAGGAGAAGAAGCCGGTTCTCAAGCGGCTGTCTGATTCGATCCCATGGGATAAATTCCAGCCGATACTTGACCAAGGATACGCGCAGGATCGCAAGAGCAATGCAGGGCGTAAGCGGATTGATCCGCTGATCCTTTTCAAGATGCTTGTTCTCCAGCAGCTATTTAACCTCAGCGATGACGAGCTTGAGTTCCAGGTGAATGACAGGCGTTCCTTTGAGGAGTTTGTGGGACTGGGTGTGATGAACAACATTCCTGACGCAACCACAGTCGCCTTGTTCAGGGAGAGGCTGCGCAAAGCAGGAGTGATTGGGGAGCTCTTCGAGATGTTCGAGGCATACCTCCGCTCACAGGGACTCCAAGCCCGTGGTGGTCAGATTATTGATGCGACTCTCGTACCTGTTCCCAAACAGCGCAACACCCGTGACGAGAACAAGGAAATCAAAGCTGGTAGGCTGCCGGAAGGCTGGGAAGAAAACCCAGATCGCCTGCGGCAGAAGGATCTAGACGCTCGCTGGGTTAAAAAGAACGGCATCAACTACTTCGGTTACAAGAACAGCATCTGCATTGACGTCGACCATGGCTTTATCCGCCGATATGCTATTACACCTGCCAATATTCATGACAGTCAGATGCTTCCACGGCTGCTGGATCCGGAGAATGAACATGATTATGTCTGGGCAGACTCAGCTTATTCAGGTGAGTGCTTTGAAGATCTGCTGAGCTTGGGGCGCTTCGAAAGCTTGATCCACGATAAGGGCGCTCGCAATCACCCGCTCAGCGCCGCCGCCAAGGACCTTAATCGCGTCAAGTCAGCCATTAGAGCTTGTGTGGAGCATGTCTTCGGCTGCATGACAATGTCAATGGGTGGGAAGCTGACGCGAAAGATTGGGCTGGCAAGGAACGAGGCATGGTGGGGGCTCAAGAATCTGGCCTTCAACTTCCTTCGCTATCTTCAGCGCATCAGCCATGCACCAGTGGTGGCATGAATCCTCGAAGGAGTATCCGATAGCGCAGTAAAAAGCTCAGTCGCCGATACAAAATTCTGCTGCCTGCCGCCATTGGCGGCTTTTTGCATGCCTGCAGAACACTGGGAAACAGCTAATTTTTCGAGGTGCCCTCAAATATTTATGTGATTTTATTGCTGCAATTGGATCAACGCAGCAATTTTGTTGCAATTCTTATTTAATGCGCTGTCTTAGATTTGTGTTTGGGGGTGAATGGAGCTTTGGTGATTAAGAGTTTGCTGAAAATCCCCGTCAAGGCACATTCAGCCCAGGAACGCCTGACTTCGAGCCCAGTGTTCACGGGCGCTGCGCCAAAAGGACAGGCCCAAGGCATGACGGCCTCTGGGCTTTTTCAGCAGGCTCTTAAATGCGGCGCAAGAGCAAGATTTTAGAACGGGTCAATCCGGTGAACCATGGGGAATCTCCAGGTTCACCTCTACCGCACGTAGAACAGTGTGAGAGCCTGGCCACGATGAGCATGCAAGGAATGTGCTGCGGCTGAATGGATTCTGCCCCCAGTGTCAGCAAACGAACCAGTACGCGCGTACGCCCTCGCGCCCGAAACACCCACGGCCAAGCCAGAGCGCCCTTGCCACTCTGGTCATGAGGACATCGGGCCATGGCCGATGACATCTTTGGAGGCCTGACCCCGAAAGCAAACGTGGCCTGGGATTCGAATTGCGCTCCCTGCCCTGGCGACGGCTCGACTGACCAATGAGTTAGTCGGCCGATCCCGATTAGGAATTTGCTGATTTTAGTGCGCGAATCCTGCCTGATGCCCTCCCGATCACCTAGTGAGTCCTTAAGCCATGGGAGAACCAATTTCAGCAGGCAAGCGCCGAGCTCGTCTGAAAGTCATTAACCCTCGTTCCGCTGGAATTGATGTCGGCAGTAGATTCCACGTTGTTGCTGTTCCTGTCGAGCTTGATCCGAATCCCGTCCGCAAGTTTTCAAGCTTCACAAAGGATCTAATCGCACTCGCCGAATGGCTGCTGGCAGTTGGAATTAGCACCATTGCCATGGAGTCCACTGGAATCTACTGGGTTCCGCTTTACGAGATTCTCTCTGGCAAAGGCATTGACGTCTTTCTTGTTAATGCCAGGCACGCCAAGAATGTTCCGGGCCGCAAGACGGATATCAACGATGCACAATGGCTTCAGCAGCTCCACAGCTACGGCCTGGTGAGAGCAAGCTTTCGTCCAGACCAAAAAATCACAGAACTACGCTCATATCTGCGGCAGCGTGATCAACTTGTTCGATACCGCTCGTCTCATCAGCAACACATCCAGAAGGCGCTGATGCTTATGAATCTTCAGCTTCATCATGTTGTCAGAGATATCAGCGGACTAACCGGTAGGCGAATCATCGATGCCATACTTTCAGGTGAGAGGGACCCCGAAAGACTCGCTTCTCTCCGAGACAGACGCTGCAAGGAGAGCGCGGCAACAATTGCGGCTGCTCTTGAGGGGAACTACCAAGACGATCACTTGTTCTCTTTGAAGATCGCAGTTGAGCTCTTTGACACCTATTCAGAGAAGATCAGGGCCTGCGAGCTTGCGGCACAATCATTGATGACAGAGCTTGCCGGCTCGGACTATCAAGATCCAGGCAGTCAACCTGGGGATTGGAAGATATGCGGACATGGCTTTGCATTTAACCCAACCCACCTAATTCAAGCCTTGTCAGGCCACAATCTTCTAAGGCTTCCGGGATTAGGACCAACAACAGTTCTCACGCTCATTAGTGAGTGTGGGTTGGACATGAAGCGCTGGCCCAGTGCCCAGCATTTTGTGTCATGGCTGGGACTCAGTCCTCAGAACAGGATCTCAGGGGGAAAGGTACTTTCTTCACGAACACGACAGGGCACTACGCGAGCAGGTAGTGCCTTTTGGATGGCTGCCGTACCGCTGGGAAGAACGAATACTGCACTGGGTGCTTTTCAACGTCGTCTGGCAGCACGTGCCGGAAAGAGTAAAGCATTAATTGCTACTGCCCGAAAGCTTGCCATTCTTTACTACAAGACGCTCCGTGATGGTTTGGTATATCAGGATCCCGGTGCTGCCGCATATCAGGAGGAATCAAGGGATCGTCAGATTCGTGGTCTCCAGCGACGCGCCATTGCCCTTGGTTTTCAACTTGTTGCCTCTGCTTGAGGTGTGGTCAGTCAGCCGAGATCCCTGTTGGCCGTTGGTGTTTCTTAGGAAGAAGTCCGCTCGGTTTGACCCGTCCACCTGGGGGCCCAACCGACGACTATGCAACCGCCCTATGACGCCGCTCTGCGGCAAGCCGTCCGCCTGCGGATGAGCCCTCCGAACCTTGAGAGCGTGGCTGAGATCGCCCGCGACACCGGGATCACGGCGCAGACCATCTACAACTGGCGGAGCCAGTGGCAGAAGCAGGGCCAGCTGGTGCCTGCCACGAACCGGCCGCCGGAGCAGTGGAGCGCTGCCGACAAGCTGGCAGCCGTGATCCAGGCCGCAGGACTGAACGGAAGCGAGCTCGGGTCGTTCTGCAGGGAGCGGGGGCTGTACCCCAAGCAGGTTGCCCGTTGGCGCCAGGCCGCCGAGGATGCCAATGGCCCCAGCGCGCCGAGCATGGCTGATCAGCGGGAACTGCAACGCAAGAATCAGGAACTGGTCCGGCGGAATCGCCAGCTGGAGCGTGAATTGCAGAAGAAAGAAAAAGCACTGACAGAAGCGGCGACGTTGTTGATGCTCTCAAAAAAGTTCAACCAGATCTTTCAACCGGACGAGGATCCTTGATTCCGTCTGGCGATCGCGGTGCGATCGTCGCGCTTCTACAGGAAGGCATCAGTCGTGGCCTTTCGGCCAAGGCCATTGCTGATCTTTTCGGCCTGGCGACACGCACGCTGAGGCGATGGGGCTTGATGATTCGGACCCAGGGATTCAGCTGCGATCAACGCAAGGGAGCGTCCAGGCATGTCATGCATCGTTTCAGCGAGGAGGAGCGCCAACAGGTGTTGTCCACTGTCAACGATCCACGCTTTGCCGATCTCACGCCTGGTCAGATCGTGGCGATCCTTGCCGAGGAGGGAGTCTACGTGGGATCGGAGTCAACGATTTACCGCATCATGCGCCAGGAAGGCCTGTTAAATCATCGCGGCAGGAGCCGCCCACCGCGGGAGCCAAGAGAGCCACCCGTGCTGGAGGCAACGGGCATCCATCAAGTGCTGGCCTGGGATATCACCCTGTTGCCGGGGCCTGCGAAGGGTCAGTTCTACTACCTTTATATGGTGATGGATGTGTGGAGCCGGCGCATCCTTGGCGTTGAGGTGCACGATCGTGAATGCGGCGAACTGGCCAAGCACTTCTTTGATCGTGTCTGCCGTGATGAAGGGATCAGCTCGGGGTCGACCACGATCCTGCACGCCGATAACGGAGCACCCATGCGCTCCTACACCTTGGCCGCCAAGCTGGCCGAGCTCGGCATCTCCCTGTCATTCTCGCGGCCGCGGGTGAGCAATGACAACGCCTACGTTGAGTCATGGTTCCGAACCATGAAATATCACCAGAGCTATCCAGTGCGTCGTTTCCGGGATCTTCTCTCAGTGCGTGCCTGGGTCGATGGTTTTGTTGACTGGTACAACGCTGAGCATCGTCACAGCGGCATCAAGTATGTGACGCCCAATCAACGTCACTACGGAGAAGCTGACGCGATCTGCAGAGTCCGTCAGCAGACCTATGAGCAGGCGCGTGCGCAACATCCACGCCGCTGGGCCAGGCCACCTCGCGATTGGGCTCAGCCAACAGTCGTGCGGGTCAACCATCCCAGACCGCAGGACACTGTCGCTGCTTGAAGATCAGAAACCCAGGCCCCAGGGGGTTGTGGTTGGACCGCCCGCAAGAGGCGGGCCGGCCTCAGCCTCCGACCGGGGGCCGGCCGCTCAAGCCTGCGCTCCTGATCAACGCGCGATGACGATCAACATCCGATCTCGAAGCCCATGATCCTCCATCCGGAGTAGGCTTTCTGAGGTACTCAGATCAGTACCCTGAGCGGACATCTTTGCTGATAGGCGCCGCGCGTCGCAGTTCTGCAAAGGCTTTGGGGCACCTGCCAAGCCATTTCGAATGGCATTGGGTGCCCTCATCATCAAAGCTCGCATGGCGATCACAGACGAGGAGCTGGTTGAGCAACTCAAGGAAAATCCGTACCTGCAATTCTTCATTGGATTAGAAGCGTTCCAGTTCTCAGCACCGTTCGATCCATCGATGATGGTCTATTTCCGGAAGCGCCTGCCGGAGTCAGTGATCAACGACTGCAACGAACGGATCGTGCGCCATGGGCTGAATGTGATCCAGGCCGCAGATGCCGACGATGATCAAGGTGCAGACAAAGGTGGCGGTTCTTCCACGGGGCATGGCAGCAATGATCACACGTCTATGCCATCGGCCAACCAAGGCACACTCTTGATTGACGCCACATGCGCACCGGTTGACATCCGCTATCCGACTGATTTATCTCTGCTCAATGAAGCCAGAGAAGTTACAGAAAAACTGATTGATGCGATGCATCCGCCGATCAGAGAGGCGTTTGGCCAGAAGCCACGTACGCATCGAAAGAAAGCCCGTCAGCAGTTTTTGGCAGGGGCAAAGAAGAAGCGCCCTCGCATCAGCAAGATTCGAAGAGCGATCAAGCAGCAGCTCGGCCATCTTCAACGGAATCTTGGCAGTATTGATGCCCTGATCGTTTGCGGTGCCTGCCTTTTGGCCGCAGGAAGACACTGGTATCACAAACTCTTGGTGGTCAGCGAGCTGGTTCGCCAGCAGAAGATTCTCTACCACTCAGACAGCAGAAGCATCTCCAATCGGATCGTGAGCCTCTTCCAAGCTCACATCAGGCCCATAGTTCGTGGCAAAGCCAGATGTAATGTCGAATTCGGAGCCAAGATCTCTATTTCAGTTACGGGTGATGGATTCACTTACCTAGATCGCCTGAGCTACGACCCCTACAACGAAGGAGAAGATCTAAAGGCTCAAGCAAGAGCCTATCGCCGTCGTCATGGTCATTATCCAGAAGTGATCTGTGCCGATCAGATCTATCGGACTCGAGCGAACCGCGCTTTCTGTCAGCGTCATGGGATTCGCCTGAGTGGACCTCGCCTTGGTCGGCCCAAGAGCGATCCTGAGCTTGTGGCAGAAGAGAAGAGACAGTTTCTTGATGATCAACGGCAACGTAACGCGGTAGAAGGCAAAATCGGACAGGGGAAGCGGCGATTTGGATTGGGTTTGATTCGTGAGAAGCTCGCTACCACCCAAGGATCAGCCATTGCATTGGCTGTACTGGTGATGAACCTCGAGAAGCTGCTGGGGCTTCTTTTGGTCCTTTTTGCCTTCTTGTTTCAGCTACTGATCGGCACTGAATCCATCCGAAGAGGCGAGGAGCGGCTCCTGAGCAATCAACCGGCTGCAGCCTGAGCAACACTCAGTGTTAGGGCGGGGCCTCCCCACTTTGCTGACCTGGGGCTGGTTCTTACTTTCTCAGGAGGCCCTACATACAGAGAACTTTTGGCTTCTCAATGCTGCCTCAGAAATGGCATTGCCTCAAGACTTCTCATGGGCACCTCGAAAAATTCGGGATCTGCGGGATCCGGCAATTGAGACTCATTGCCACGTCAGGCCAGGCTTGAGGGCTCCGTCTTGGTGGAGGCAATTTTTCGAGGTGCCCTTATATATTAATCCATTAGGAATTCCTCCGCTACCAGGGAATCCTCCGCTACCAGGGAATCCTCCGCTACCAGGGAATTCGTCCATACGTTTGCACAAGGCGTTGGCATTCTGCTGCGGATTCCTGGGCAAGTTGGGGGTCGCGGCTAATGCGTGCCATGCCGGAATCTGGGTGTACCAGCCTCCTCACCAAGGGGATGAGCAGGCTATGCCGGGCCAGGCGGCAGGTGCCATTGGAGTTTTTGAGTACTTTGAACAGCCAGGGCCGCACCTGGGAGAGGTGATTGACTTTCATGGGGGCCAAGGCTTCGACTAGGTGAATGCGCGGAACTTTATGCGCGGCGGCACGACCGAGCCAGTCATTATCAAGGTGTAATCGATACCTTGGGTCAAACAGCCCTACATTCCGCAAGGTGGCGATGCTCATAAACCAGCCTGAGGGCGTTGCGAAATCGTTAACACGCTCAATCACCCCATTGGAATCAACCTCCAGCTGATTTGAGGAAATCAAGCTACTGGTAGTGCCGGAATCGAGCAATTTCTGATGGGCTGCAAGAGCGGTTTCCAGAAACCGAGGGTGCCAGGCATCATCGTCTTCCAGGAAGGCTACGAAGTGGGCATCTACTGCGACTAGTCCAGCGTTGAGTGCAGCTGCCTGGAGGGGCTGTTCGGATTCAACAACCTCAATGGCCAGACAAGAAGACTGGGGGATATTACTTGGATCATAATCGGGATCACAGCAAATTATCGCCCGCGCATGAATAGAGCCAAGGAGGGATTGGCGCTCAATCGAGGCTATTGATTCCTTCAAGAATGCGGCCTGATCGGGTTGGCTTCTTGAAGGAATAACAATATCCAGCCTGGGCCTTTGCGGTGGGACTACTAACTGCAAATTCTGTCGTTTATATTGCTTTTCCAATTTACTTGCGCACTGGGCCACTTGTCAAAAAGAATATCTCGCCGTCTTGCCTAGTGTCCCGTCCTAGAAATAACAGCTAAAATCAGGGGTGTCACCCGAGGTGCCCTGTGGCGCTTGGTCGTCCGATGCCTCCGCTGGTCCTCAGCGAGGACGAAGCTCAGGAGTTGCGGGCCCTTGCGAATTCCCGGTCGCTGCCGCATTCGATCGTGCAGCGAGCCCGGATCGTCCTGGCCTGCGGAGCAGGCGAAACCAATACGGCGATCGCCAGACGAATGGGACTGACGGGGATGACCGTTGGCAAATGGCGCAAGCGGTACCGGGACCTTGGACTGGAAGGGCTCCATGACGAGCTGCGGCCCGGCCGGCCCCGCACCTATGAAGACGACAAGGTGGCTGAGGTGATCAACCGGGCCCTGCAGACCAAACCCACCGACGGCAGTACCCAGTGGTCCGCGCGCTCACTCGCGGCTGCCACAGGTATCTCCAAAACCACCGTTCACCGCTGGCTGCAGACCTTCTCCGTCCAGCCGCACCGCCAGAAGACGTTCAAGTTGTCGACGGATCCTTTCTTTGTCGAGAAGGTCAGAGACATCGTCGGCCTCTATCTGAATCCACCTGACAAGGCGATGGTGCTCTGCGTTGACGAGAAGACGCAGATCCAGGCTCTGGACAGGACGCAGCCGCTGCTGCCCATGGGCCTCGGTTACGTCGAGGGCGTCACCCATGACTACATCCGCCACGGCACCACCACCCTGTTCGCCGCCTTGGACGTGGCCACCGGTGAGGTGATCAGCCAGTGCAAGCCCCGGCACCGGCATCAGGAGTTCCTGGGCTTCCTGCGGCAGATCGAGACGTCCGTCCCCGAGGACCTTGATGTCCACCTGATCGTGGACAACTACTGCACGCATAAGCACGCCAAGGTGAGGGCCTGGCTGGCACAACGGCCCCGCTTCCACGTGCACTACACACCCACCTACGCCTCCTGGCTGAACCAGGTGGAGCGCTGGTTCGGGATCATCACCCAGCGGGCGATCCGGCGCGGCAGCTTCTCCAGCGTCAAGGAGCTGATCGCCAAGATCGAGCAGTTCGTGGCGGCCTACAACAAGACCAAGGCCCCGTTCAACTGGACGGCGACAGCAGATTCAATCCTGGAGAAGCTCCAGCGACTTTGCTCGCAAATCTCCGGGACGGCACACTAGGTGACTGCTTTGGAACTGGTGCAGTTGATACCAAAGCAGTTGACGCGAGAGCCAGGATGAATGAGCCGGTGGCTGGGGGCCAGACTCCGCTTAGATCACGACTTCTGCTTGGATCTTCCTGAGCTTCGACAGAGATATAGGGCAGAACCCCTTCCGTTGCTGCTTGCCAGCATTTGCCCAAGCCAAGGCGCCCGAGCCATTGTAATCGACTTCTATGCTTCCATCTTTCTTCAATGGTGCGACCACAAGGCGACCTTCGCCGTGCCAGAGCGGGACGTATTGCCCCCTTACTGTCGTCTTCACTTGAACTGGTTGACCATCACTGGTGAAGACGTCAAACTTTTCGGTGTTTGGGGGGGCAATCGTCAACCCAAGTTAATCGCATACTAGCAGCTCACCTATCGTGCCAATAACTTGCCCTGCTGATTGGAAGTTCAGGCCAGGCGCAGCACTTTCAAGCTGATCACAAACTGAAAATAGCATGGGAATAAGTGATTTGATCCTGGGGGTATCAAAGCCTTCTTGCCTGATGCGATCGTCCTCGGATGCTCGGTCTTCGTTCATGCTCATCACGTCTCAACTTCTAGTAGAGAATTGTCAGGGTGTTCACCTCAGGCCTTTGTCGTCCCCTTCTCCCTCAGTCCCTCCCATAGCCCAAAGCTACCCAGCAGCAGCTCCAGCATTCGCCGCTGCAGATCAGGGTTATTGAGAGCCTGGGTGCTCATGATCTGATGAGCATCGAGCGCTTCGATGATCGCGTCTGTGTGTGCCTTCGCAAGATCCGGCGAACTGGCGAACTGCTCTTTGCTGTTGCTGACCGCCTGCTGCTGGAGGGTCTCTGATTCCATCAGCTTGCTCCGAATCACGGTGCCCACGTAAATGACCTTGTCGTCGTCGCTCAGGTCACCAGTGAAGAGATCATTGAGCTTGGCGATGATCTCGGAGAGCAGGGCCTTCTGCTTGTCCTGCACCGACCCGCCACCGGGTGCAATGCCGGGAATGGGCACGGCTTCCCCTTGCTGCGGGTCGAGCGTCTTCTGACCGAGGCTGCGTAGGTGGTGGTGGGTGAGCACCACCTTGGAGAGATCGACCGTGTTCACCTCCCGTTCGAACTCCAGCAGCGGCAGCAGCCGCTTGTAGAACATCGCCCGTTTCTCCAGGCCCGTGTTGGCGTAGTCGAAGATCTGGGAGAGGAAGGTGTAGAGGCGGACGTAGGTCCCCATGTCACTGCGGAACAGGGCCAGTGCGGCCAGCTCGTCCTTGGCGGCCTTGAGGCCATCGGCATCGTTGATCTCCTCAGCCTGCTTGAACGCCAAGCGCGCCTCCTTGTAGGCATTCATCAACCGCTGGGCCACAGGCTCGAGGGCGCCCTGCAGCTGGCTCTGCTTACTGGCTGGATCCAGCAGCACCTTGACGACCCGCTCGATCTCGAACTCGTCGTAGTGGCCCTGGGCGTCGAGCTTGGTCTTGAGGTCAAGGATCAGGTTCGGGTCTGTCGCAGAGGCCAGCTCGGCAGTGGAGTAGTAAGTCTTGAACGCCTCCAGGATGTCGTTGGGGTCATTGACGAAGTCGACCACGAAGGTGGTTTCCTTGCCGGGGTAGCAGCGGTTGAGGCGGGAGAGGGTCTGCACGGCCTGGAGCCCTGCCAGCCGCCGGTCGATGTACATGCCACAGAGCAGGGGCTGATCGAAGCCGGTCTGAAACTTGTTCGCCACCAGCAGGATCTGGTAATCCTCCCCCTTGAAGGCTTCGCGGATGTCGCTCTTGAGCCCGGGGTTGAGGGCCTGGCTGCGCTCTGTGAATCGATCAGGGCCGCTCTCGGGGTCTGTGACCTCCCCGCTGAAGGCCACCAGAGTGCCAATGGGGTAGCCCTTCTCGGTGATGTACTTGTCGATCGCCAGCTTCCAGCGCACCGCTTCTTTGCGGCTGCCGACCACCACCATGGCCTTCGCCTTGCCCTCCAGCAGCGGCCAGACGTACTCACGGAAGTGCTCAACGATCAGTTGAACCCTTTGGGCGATGTTGTGGGGGTGAAGCTTGACCCAGATCATCAGCTTCTTGAGGGCCGCGCTGCGTTCCACCTCCTCGTTGGAGATGGCCTGCCCCTGCTGGGCCAGCTGGAAAGCCAGCTTGTAGCTGGTGTAGTTCTGCAAGACGTCGAGGATGAAGCCCTCCTCGATCGCCTGCCGCATCGAATAAACGTGGAACGGCTCCGGCAGGTTGCCGTCCCCAGCAGGCTCGCTGGGGTTGGGGCGTCTGCCGAACAGCTCCAATGTTTTGGCCTTGGGCGTGGCGGTGAAGGCCACGTAGGTGATGCCGCTCTCCTTGGCCCGAGCGGCCATCTGAGCCGCCAGCACGTCATCGATCGAGACCTCACCGCCGTCCTCGAGATCGGCGACCTCTGCGGCGGAGAGCACCTGCTTGAGCTTGGTGGCCGCTTCTCCGGTCTGGGAGCTGTGGGCCTCATCGGCGATGACCGCAAAGCGCTTCCCACCTGTGGCGGCCAGATCTCGCACGGCCTGCAGGGCATAGGGGAAGGTCTGGATGGTGCAGACCACCACCTTTTTGTCGCCGCTGAGGGCTTCGGCGAGCTGGGTGCTTTTGCTCCCGTCCTCACTGGTGACGGAAGCGACGACCCCTTTCTTGCGCTCGAACGACTCCAGGGCCTCCTGCAGCTGGGTGTCGATCACATTGCGGTCGCTGACCACTAGCACCGAGTCGAAGACCTTCTGGTCGTTGGCGTCGTGCAGCTCGGAGAAGAAGTGGGCGGTCCAGGCGATCGAGTTGGTCTTGCCGGACCCGGCGGAGTGCTGCACCAGGTACTTCTGGCCGGGGCCTTCAGCCAGCACCGCCTCCTGGAGCATGCGGGTGACGACCAGCTGGTGATAGCGGGGGAACAAAACCCGAGAGATCTGCTTTTTCTTGTTGCGCTCCGCGATGCAGTAGCGACCGAGGATCTCCAGCCAGCTTTCCCGCTGCCAG
Organism: Synechococcus sp. CBW1002; assembly: GCF_015840915.1. NCBI lineage: Bacteria > Bacillati > Cyanobacteriota > Cyanophyceae > Synechococcales > Synechococcaceae > Synechococcus > Synechococcus sp. CBW1002. The sequence goes on along the minus strand of NZ_CP060398.1, from coordinate 403,552 downwards.
ACCTCCTCCCAGAGGTAGGCGGTGCGGTGGCCATCGGTGAGGGGGTTGCCGGCACCGCAGTTCTTGCCGCCGGGTTCTGACCCACGGTTGAAGGGGAGGAAGTTCGTGCCGAAGCCCGCCAGCCTGGTCGTCATGCGGACTTCGCGGTTGCTGACAGCGAAGTGCACCAAGGCGCCGCTGGGGAAGGTGAGCAGGGGTTCGGGCGTCTGGCCTGGCGGCTTTGGATTGCGGTCCTTCTTGTACTGGTAGACGGCGTCCTCGATGGACTGGGTGTTGTCTGTCTTGAGTTCGACCGTGGCGACAGGCAGGCCATTTAGAAACAGCACCAGGTCGATGCTGTTCTCGTTGTGCAGCGAGTAGCGGACTTGCCGCACCACCCGCAGCCGGTTGGCCTGGTAGCGGGCCAGGATCTCGGGGTTGAGGCCCAAAGCGGGCTTGAACTCCGCCAGCTTGAGGGCTTTGCTCAATCCCAGGAGCTCGACGCCATTGCGGAGCACATCGAGGGTGCCGATCAGATCCAGCTGGCTGCGCACCCGCTGCAGCAGGGTGCCTGCGGCCTTGGAGCCATGGTTCTTCTGCAGCGTCTCCCAGGCATCGGGCTGGGCCTGCTGCACCCAGGCGATCAGGTCTGGGGGATAGAGCGCGAGCTTGCGGTCGTAGTGAGCGGCATCGCCCTCGGTGTAGAGCCAGCCGTGGCTGCCGAGGTGGTCGCAGATCTCGACCTCGAAGGCGTTCTCGTGGTGGAGGCTCATTGGCCCAGCGTGAGTGTCTTGAGAACGGGCCTAAGTGCCTGTTCCAACTGTTGCATTGCCTCGACAAGCTTTCCTTGGATGGAATGCCACTCCTCCTCGGGCGACCGGTAGCCGCCAGGCAGATCAATCCTGACGCGACAAGCTCGACGGCTGTCAAGGCGCTGCCAGCTGACTGTAAAGCTGATGGCACCATCAATCTGAGCCTGAAAAGCTTGCAGCTGATCAAAAATACGTGTGTTTTCTTCCTCAGCATCCTTGCCTCTGTCGATGTACAACTCGGCCCCACACTCTGATTGGGTCACCACGTAATTCAGGTTTAGACCACGAACACCAGAAGAGACGCCAAGCCAGGAGTAGGAGCCTGGGGTGATGTGGGAGTGGAGCTTCGCGCCTGGATGCGCAACCAAGGCAGTCCACCACCGCTTACGTATGTCGTATCGCTCAGCCTGCTCCTGCTTGACTCGCCCAGACTCCTTGGCCTCTGCCGATGGGCCAACAATCAACGTAAGTAGAGGAGCAGCAGGCGAATCCCCAATCCGTACAGCCTCGACTTTTACCAAATAGAAATCTGCACTGGGAGACTCATTAAGCCAAGCCATGGCAGCAACATGCTCGGGCCGAGGTTCAGAAACAATCCAGATCCCCCCTCGTGCACTCCTTGCGGTTAGGTAGGTGATCAGTTTGCCGAGGTGGTCGTGATTGCTCTTTTCAAGCTGGTTCTCGATCACGTAGGTGGTGCCATCTTCGTCTTCGGCAACGAGATCAATGCTGAACGATCCTGCTGCCTGCTCTCGGTCTGCTGTGACGAGGTTCAGGTCAAGGGAGTCGTTGAGGATGTCGATATTTTCCTGCAGCCACTGGGTGAAGTCGTAAGCCTCATGCTTCCAGACCTCACGAAGGGGCACCCGCTTGAGTTTTCCGATTCCGCTGGTCATGCTGCTGCCTCCATAGGAACCATTCCTCGCACATCAATCTGGCCGGTGACGGCGGCGGAGATTAGGGCGGAGCGGCGTTCTTGGAGAAGGTCAACAGCTTGTAGCGCCTGGCCACCAAGCAGGTCAAGTTGTGCAGCTCGCAAATCTATGACCCGAATGATATCTACTTGTTCTTCCTTCGGAGGGACTGGGATTACCAGATTGGCAGCGGTAGCCACGTTAAAGTGTTGCTGGATTGCTCCTCCGGAACCTGAGGAAAACTGCACCTTGGCAGAATCAGAAGCCAAATACCAAGAGAGAAATTCACTGCTAGCAAGGACTGGCCTGCGAATTATGATTAAGTCAATACAGTTGCAGCCATCAAGACTTGGTCCGATGACTGCAGTTGTGCCTGGCTGCCCCGTACGAACCGCTACCAGGTCACCAGAGTATAACTTGGATTTCATATGAAGCTCATTAGCGTCTACTGAAATATAGACCAAGTTCTCTAGAATTATCTCTCCTTGCTTGACATTGAGAGAGCGTAGTGCAGGGACACCATCGTCAACATAATACTTAGATGGCTCGACGACGATACCTACGGTTACTTGTGGGCTGACGTGCTTTAGTTTCTTCACCTGCCAATGCTCCGGCACCTCCCCCAGCCACTCCACCCCTGAGTCCTTCATCGGCGCATCAGGATTCAGCCCCTTGGTGACGGCATGGGAGATGACGGCCTGGCGCTTCTCCTGAAGCAGCTCGATCAGCCGCTGCTGCTCGGCGATCAGGGCGTCGATCTTGGCGGTTTCGTGGTCGAGAAACGCTGAGATAGTGGCTTGCTCTGTTGGCGCTGGCAAAGGGCACTGAATATTGCCAATCAGTTCCAGGTTTAGACCATCGCGCAGGTCTCCTCCTGCCATATTTCGGATATTCTGATAGTTTGAATCCAACCACCAGTAGAGAAATCTTGAATCGATGCGGGATCCTGGGACCAAAGCTGCCATCGACTGGTTACATGTGGCCATGAATGCAAGTTGAGCAACCATCCCCTTGGTCTTTCCCTGCCCTGCAAGCGCAATAAGGATTGCTCCAGGTGGAATCCACTTCGCACTGCTGTTAGCGAATGCCTCCTCTGTAATCAGAGCAGACGGTTCTGTAATTCGGTGGTCATTGACGGCACCTGAGTTCAGCCATGGGATGGTGCCATTCTCCCAGTACTCCACCCGGGTCTTATCAGGTGTTCCGCCTGCGTATCGGTTGCAGAGCCATCTGACTCGACTGGTTCCCCAATCTTCCGGCACCTCCCCCAGCCACTCCACGCCACTCTCCTTGTATTTCGGATACCTCGGAAAGCTCACGCCGTCAGCCCTCCGATCATCTCCAGGATCCGATCTGTCACCTGCTTCAGCTCTGCGTCGATCACATCCAGCGGTCTCGGGGGAGTAAACACATAGAAGTGGCGGTTGAAGGGGATCTCGTAGCCCACCTTGGTCTTGTCATGGTCGATCCAGGCATCGGGCACATGCGGCAACACCTCCCGTTCGAAGTAGGTCTCCACGTCTTCGCTGAGAGGCACGTTCTCGGTGTCGCGCAGGCTGCTGTCCGCCTGGGGCTTGCCCTTGGCCTTACCCCGCTGGCCCAGCACCACCTGGCCCGCTTCATCGCGCAGGGGGCGCTCCACCGTGATCGTGCGGTAGCCAAAGGCTTCGTTCGGGAAGATCTTGCTGATCGGCTTGCCGTCCTTCTCGGCCTCCTCGAACGCGCCGAACAGCTGGGTGATCTCTTCGATGTGCTCGGGGCTCAGCTCCTTGCGCTTGCTTCCCAGGCTCTTGCGCATCTTCTGCCAGTAGCTGCTGGCATCAATCAGCTGCACCTTTCCCTTGCGTGCCTCCGGTTTGCGGTTGGTCAGGATCCAGATGTAGGTGCTGATGCCCGTGTTGTAGAACATGTCCGTGGGCAGGGCGATGATCGCCTCCACCAGGTCGTTCTCCAGCACATACCGGCGGATCTCGCTTTCCCCAGAGCCCGCCCCACCGGTGAACAGAGGTGAACCGTTGAGGACGATGCCGAAGCGGCTACCGCCCTCCAAAGCAGGCCGCATCTTGCTGATCAGGTGCATAAGGAACAGCAGCGAGCCATCACTCACCCTGGGCAGCCCCGGCCCAAAGCGACCGCTGAAGCCCATCAGCTTCGCTTCTCGCTCGATCTCCTTCTGGATCTTCTTCCACTCCACCCCGAACGGCGGATTGGAGAGCATGTAGTCGTACCTCGCTTCAGGCAGCTGGTCGTCTGAGAGCGTGTTGCCGAAGCAGATCTTGTTGATGTCCTGCCCTTTGATCAGCATGTCCGCCTTGCAGATGGCGTAGCTCTCGGGGTTCAGCTCTTGACCGGACAGCACCAGCCGCGCTGTGGGGTTGTGGCCCGTGAGGTGCTCCTCCGCCACGCTGAGCATCCCGCCGGTGCCAGCAGCTGGGTCATAGAGGCTGCGGACGATGCCGGGCTGGGTCAGTGCCTCATCGTCTTCGATGAAGATCAGGTTCACCATCAGCCGGATCACCTCCCTTGGGGTGAAGTGCTCCCCGGCGGTCTCGTTAGATTCTTCAGCATGCTTTCGGATCAGCTCTTCATAGACGAGCCCCATTTCCGCGTTGCTGACCTTGTCTGGGTGTAGGTCGATCCGGGCGAACTTCTCAGTCACCATGTACAGAAGCCCTGCCTTCTCAAGACGGTCCACCTGCAGGTGGAACTCAAAGCTCTCGAAGATGTCCCGCACCGCTGGGGTGAACTCCTGGATGTAGGCCCGCAGGTTCTCGCCGATGTTGTCCTGGTCACCCATAAGCCGCTTCATGGCCCATGGCGAGGTGTTATAGAAGTTCTGACCTGCCTTGCGCAGCAGGAAGGGTTCAGGGTCTAGGCCCTGGCCCTCCCGCAGGGTCTTCTCCTCAAGCACAGCCGCCTTGGTGGGCTCGAGCACGCAGTCCAGCCGGCGCAGCACCGTGAACGGCAGGATCACCTTGCCGTAGTCACTTCGCTTGTAGTCGCCCCGGAGTAAGTCTGCGACCGACCAGAGGAAGGTCGAGAGGTTCTGCTTGCCGGTGGGCTGGGGGCCGAGGGGGGCGGCGATTGTCACGCTTGAGCGCTTCTGGAGGGATCGGCTGAGATCGGATGCTCTCCCGGCTGGCGTCGGGTTGCCGGTGACGAGAGCCACTGAGCCTCCTCTGCCGCGTCCAGGGACGATCATCCCAGTCGCCACCAGAGCCGCTCGCACTGCGTCATAGGTGCCTTCCTCCCAACCAAGGAGCTCCTGGAGCCTGCCGTTGCCGGCTGAGCCGCCCAGGGCTTCCAGGGCACCCAAGAACTCCTCTTGCAGGGGATCGGGCTCGGGGGAGGCGCCCAGGGCGGGGGATGGACTGGCGTGCATGGCAGTGGGAGGTCAGAGACAGCATGCCGTGGGTGTGACTGCATGAGCAAGAACGGTCTGATGTCTTCTCAGGATCGTGTCTTTTGGTTTGTAGCGAACTTGAGGGGTGTCGATGTAATGCCTCCCGCGCCATCTGAAGGCCCAATGCTCAATAGGGACTCCTGAAAAAGATTCTCGGCCCATCGGCGCCGGATTCGTCCGTTTGCTTCGCGTTAATCAGGCTGGCAAGCGCGGTGACATCAAGTCGGCCAGATCTCAAAAGCATGGCTTGCAGATGCCCTCAGGCGCTCTGATCGCTGACCAGGCCATAAAAAAGCTGTAGATCCACCCAAAAAGAAGGACAAAAAAGAGGCGCAGCAGCCTCAAGACCTTTTCCGCGCACATCACGACAAAGGCCATCGAGATGGAGGATTCGGCACCAGCTGGTAGACGAGCCATGATCAGATCCAGGGAATACTTGCGCTTTCCAGAGCCAAAGACGCCTTCCACTTCATTGCGTCGAGCTTGATCAGATCGGAGCTGGTGCTTGTGTGCAGTGGTGACATCAGGATCCTTGGGCGGGCGACCCAATCGCTTGCCGGAGAGGCGAATACCGTTCCTCGTGCAGAAATGCCTATTCTTGGCCGTGATATAAATCCGGTCGGCGCAGATTCGCTCTGGGTAAGATCCTGTATCCAGCTTGTATTTTTCCGCCTGAGCGATAAGGTCTTCTCCTTCGTTGTAGGGGTTCCAGCTTATGCGGTGCAAGAACGGAAAGCCGTTTTGAACCGAAACACTGATTTTGGCTCCAAACTCCACCGCAGCACGTGCTTTGCCTCGCACCATTGGGCGGATATGGGTCTGCACAAGATTCACCAGGCGGTCTGGAATGCTGTTGGTCTGAGAGGCGAGCAGAAGGCCCTGTTGCCGCTCCAACTCGCTGCAGGCCAACAACTTCTGCCACCAATGCCTCTTAAGCTCGGAAAGCCTTGCCCCGCAGCCGATCAGAGCATCAATGGCCTTGAGATTCTGCCGCACATAGCCAAGCTGATGTTTAATGGCAGCCTTCACTTTGCGGCGACGTGGTCGTTTTTGCTTCGCCACTCTCAGGAAATGAGCACGAGCAAGGCCACGGTCGTAGCGAGGTCGATGTCTCCTGAATCCCGATGACTGACTGCACAGATCATCAATGACTCGCTCGGTCGTTGTGCGAGCCTCGTTGAGGAGCTTGAGGTCTCTGGGATAGGTGATGTCGGCTGGAGTGCAACTGGCATCAATCGTGAGAGTGCCCCAATTCTTTCCTTCTGGCCAGTCAGCAGGCTTGATCAACGCATCAAGTTCTAGCTGAGCGCCTCCTCCACTGGAATCACGATCATCATGGTCGTCATCGTCTGCTGCCTGAGCAAGTGCTTCCAGAAGGATCTCTTTGCCGCGCTGCACCACCAGCTCGTTGATACGGCGCAGATCCTCGTCAGAAAAACGCTTGCGAAAGTGCACCATCATCGAGGCATCAAACGGTGCCTTAGCTGTGTAGCCCGCAAAGCCGAGAAAGAACTGAATATAGGCGTTCTCTCTGATCTGATGGACTGTCTCTTCGTCGGTGAGCCCTAACTTCTGTTTGATGTAGAGAGCACCAAAGGCCATTCTCACTGATTTGGCTGGAGCGCCAATTGTGGCGCTGAATTGAGGGGCATAGGTTTCTTCCAGCTCATCCCATGGGATCAGCCCCTCCAGTTGAACCCAGCGATTCTCGGGATCAAGTGTGCCGCCAAATGGCAGGTGGAACTCCTTGATTGAGATCTGACCGTTATTGTGCCTCCGGTACATATGGAACGATCAGGAGTAAAGGCAATCACGGATTGCCTGATTCACGGCCACTTTAGCGGTTTCTCATGCTTGAGACCAGCTGCGGCGCAATGGATCTGGATTTTTCAGGAGTCCCTCAATAGAGAGTGGAATTGACATGCATCCGAGCGGCGATCAACTGATAAGCCATAGGCGTCTTTGCTGTCTACACCCTCATGCATTTTGATGCTAGCAACAACTATCGAGCATAGACTGTACATCTTCGCTAGCAATATCTGCCAAGATTTCCGCCAAAATGACGAGTAACCGCGACACGAATCAAGCAGCGGGCCACATCGCCTAGGTCCTTGTTCCACTGGCGCAGGGGATCTATGAGGTGTCTACGCCTATCAGTTGAATGGCAACATTCAGCTGACTTGATGACTTGGATTTTGTCGCCAGCTTCCCCCGACTCACGTAATGACCAGCAACGAATCCCCGATTGAAGGCAATGGTGATTCTTCCAGTGACAACACTTCCGTACCCCAAAAGCCCACTGGTACTGCTATGCAGCAGCTCAAAGCCGGGGTGCTCCCTCCTGACTGGTCGTGCATTCCCGTCGATGGAAAAGCGACCTACCTCAAAGGTTGGTCGAAGAGCCGACTTTCGCTCACTCAACTGATGCAGGAGTACGACAAGGACCACCGGTATCGCGGTCTCGGGGTGATCACAGGCGAAGCCAGCGGCGGCCTGATCGCCCTGGACATCGACGGGCTGACAGCGGCGGCTCGGCTCAAAGCCGCGATCGGCGAGGAGAACTACGAGAAGCGGGGCCGGGAGACCACGATGGCCTGGACATCAGGCAAGCGGGGCCGGCGGCAGATCCTCTGGAAGGTCCCAGCCGCGCTGGTGCCGCAACTGCGGGACTTCAAAACCTTGATCCTGCGGGAGACCGGGGAATGGGAGCTGGGGACCGGCGACAAGAACAGGACCAAGCGGGTTGACGATCAGCCGGCCTACGAGGAAGTGGTGCTGCGGTTCAATGGCTGCCAGTCGGTGTTGCCGGGAAGCCCTCACCCTGGCAACAACTACAGGCCCTACACCTGGCTGAGCTACAACGAGGGGCGGCCCGCCGACGCACCGCGCTGGCTGATCGACCTGCTGCTGCCGCACTGCAAGCCGGTCACCTGGCTGAACAGCGACGACCAGAAGCAGCTCAACGAGACGCACGGCGACACGGCTGTTCCCCCGCCGCAGATCCGGGGCTGGTTCTTCAAGGAGGAGGTCCAGGCCCTGCTGCGGCCGAAGCTGAAGGACCTGATCTTCAAGCACCCGGTCTTTGACGAGTACGGCTGGATCGATCGACCAGGGGCCAGTGAGCAGTGGATGTCGGGATGCCCCTGGCACAAATCGGAGTCAGGGACTGCGTTCCAGGTGTCACCGTCCTCGGGGGTGTGGTGCTGTCACGCCTGTGGGAACGGCGGCGACGTGCTGAAGTTCGTGCATGCGGCAAGGACCAACGACCCGTATGCGGAGAATCCGACAGGGCCGACGCTAGAGGGGTACGTCGCTGAAATTGCAGGAAAATTGGGGTTTACGTATCCAGATGATGTCCTGCCGACGCAACGTGTAGCCAATAAGGTGCCTACTCCAGAGGACTTGGACGAGCTGTATAAGAAGTGTAGGCAGATCGACAAGAAGAACACCAACAAAGAGAAAGCCCGCATGTTGATGTGGGCTGAAGCCCAGCTGAGCGCTTTCTACCTCTTCAAAAGCGGTACTGACATCTACGACAGCTACCGCAGGTACTACACCGGGGAGCTGACCCCCGCCGCAGAAGTCCAGACGATCGAGCAGCTTGCGGCCATCAAGGAGGCCGACTACCTCATCCCTGATTTCGTCAGGACCGGCAGCTCGATCATGCTCCACGCCCGTGGCGGTCTCGGGAAGACCAAAGTCGCGCTGGCCCTGGCCAGGACGATCGGGCAGGGTCAGTCGACACGGATCCGGGGCTCGGACTTCACCCCGACGAGCACGGGGAAGGTGCTGCTGCTCGGTGCTGACATGTCGTCGGCCCAGTACATCGACTACCTGAAGCAGCAGGGGATCGATGTCAAAGGCGTCGATCACCACTGGATGAAGGTGGCCTGGGACTGGGAGATTGACCAGCAGCTCGAGCTGATTGATCTGCTGAACGAGCACCAGCCGAAGCTGGTGATCATCGACTCGCTGTCGTCGGTGAGCAACAACGCCGCTCATGGGGAGAACGACCAGGAGTACGCGAGGACCGTCTACGACATGAGCCGGCACAACGGGCGGCTGTTTCCGCCGACGTGCTTCCTCTGGATCCACCACAACCGGAAGGACGGGACGACCTTCCGTGGCACTGACGTGCTGCGGAACGCAGTGGATGACACCTGGGAGTTGATGACGATCCCCGAGGAGGAGCAGGGCGACTTCCCTGCGGGAAGCAAGATCCTCCAGATCGGCAAGTCTCGCGGCATGCGGGATGGGGCCAGGTTCATCGTGCGGGAGTCCCTGGAGGAGTGCATCACGATCGAGGATCTGGCGCCGCTGGTTGAGCGCCGGCAAGGCACCGGGGACATGACCGGGCCGTCCATGGTGCGGAAGGTGCTCAAGGAAGACGGGCCGCTGACGGCGGATGAGGTGAAGGCCAAGGTCGATGGCCTGGTGCTGGGGATCGGGAACCCTGAGTACAAGCCGGTGAGCCTGAGCACGATCAAGCGCTGGTTGAAGCGGGAGGTGGCAGCCGCGACCACAGAGGTCTGCGGGATGAGGGAGACCGGAGGTCGAGGTCGGCCGGCGCCGCTCTACCGCTGGAAAGGGGTCGATCCGACCGGGGTCAACGCTCCGGTGACGGATGAGCTGATCGATCAGCTCTGGGGAGGAGGGAGGCCCCCCGAGGGCGGAAACGAGTCAGAGAGAGAAGATGACCGAAAATGCCCTTCGACCGATGGGGAGGGGTCCAAACCCCCTGCAGCGCAAGGGATCTCAGAAGCGGGTATTTTCGGTCACGGGGCTGAAAACGGAGCCTCTGAAACGGGGCGTGACCGAAAATCAGAAGGGCCTGGAAGTCTCACTTCGGAAACGATGGGACTATCCCCTGGGCTTCCGAAATCTTCCACCAGTTCTGGAGAATCTGGTATCGCAGTGATACCGAACGACCCCTCGGAATTTCGGTCACAGGAGGGAGTTTCGTATCATGACGATACAAAAATGGTCGATGATTTTCGGTCACAGGGGGTCGGAGCAGTCAGTTCTGGTGGACAAAACGGTATCGGGCTGATACCGAACGACCAAAAACTGGTGGAAGATTTCGGAAGTGACCGAAAATCAGAGGCCCCTGAGATCGCTGAAACTCCTTCCGGCGCAAGGGATTCGGGCTCGGGGGATTTTCGGTCAAATCAGCCCCCTCTCTCTTTACACGCGCACGCGAGGGCTGAGCAGCGGGAGGAGACGGAGGAGCTGGACCCAGAGATCCAGGAACTGTTGGACCTGGAGGCTCAAATAATGGCCTTCCACTCCGAGAACGTCAGAGCCTTCTCGGGCCTCGAACCGGAGGCATGTCGGCCAACACCGTTCCCACACAGGGAAGGGTTGGGAATGGTGGCTTGATGGATGGTGATGGTCACCCCGTGCAGCTAGAGCCCCTGTCTCACTGATCGGGGAAGGGGGGGGGCTCCTGGCCTCCCCTGCCTCCCTCCACCCCCTTTGCTTTGTCAACAACCCTTCACGAATCAAGTCTCGTGAAACTCAGTCCAGAAGCCGCAGCGCCGCCTCTTCGTCGGCCTCAGCCACGTCGATGTAGTTCTGAAGCTGACCAAGACTGGCGTGCCCCGTGAATCGCTGAACGGTTCTCAAGCTCGCGCCACGCTGCGCCATCGTCGTGGCCAGGCTTCGCCGGAAGCTGTGCAGCGACACCCCTGACGGGAAGTCCGGTCCAAGGGCCGCCACAGCCCGCCGCAGGGCCTTGTCGGCCGCTTGGCGGGTCATGGGTTGGTTCTCGCTCCCAGGACTGAGGAAGAGCAGCGACCCGTTGCGGGCTGGGCGCCGGTGGCGCTCCTCCCAGTGACGCCGGAACTGCTCCAACTCCTCCCCCAAGCGAGGTGCGATCAGAGGCTCGCGAGTGCGGCGGGTCTTGGTGGTGGCGGCTGCGAACACGATCCGGTCGCTATGGATCGCTCCCCAGTGCAGTCTCAGCGTCTCGGTCGTGCGACTGCCGGTGAATCGCATCACGCTCCACAGGGCTCGGTGCTCGGGGTTGGGCGCCACTTGCATGAGCTGATCCAGCTCCTCCGGCGAGAGCACTCGGGCCTGACCGGAGCCGCAGGTTTTCGGCATCGCCGCTCTCGGGAGTTGTCTTTTATCATGATAGGACAACCTCCCAATGTGCGCAGCCGATCTCGACACCCGGCTTCCAGCAGGCGCCAGCCGTCCCCTTCTTGATTCTCAGCTATGACCTCTATTGAGAATCCCGAGCTCTCAGTCTTCCCGGGTCGAATCTGTTGCCTTTATCTGCGGCAAAGTCACCCCTGCCAAGCACCTGCTCGTCAACACAAACAAGTCACAGCTGCTTCTGGTGCAGTCCCCCGAGGTCGCGAAGACACTTACGCCTTCGCTCCTGATCACTCCATCGACTGAAGTTCCTCAGATGTATCCAAATCGCCCGTTCTCGGGTTGCATCAAGCAGCCAACATCCAGGCGGGCGACCTCGGCGCGGCAGACCAGGAAGTGAACCACGCCGGTAAATCGGACATACCAGAGGATCGGTCCAAGGCTTGTAGCCACTCCTGTTGCAGTGGGCGTACCAGGAAGACAGGCGACCAATCATCGTTTGGCGTGGTACGCCTACAAGCTCGCAAAACGGTGTGATCGTGAGCCAGCGAGGTTGCTCGTATCCGCAAACGGCCGCCATCCCCTCGAGGTCGGAAATGGCTGCCGCCAGGACAGTGGGGTACACCGTTCCGTGACCGCATCTAGCCATTGATCTTCCTGGAATTTCCGATTTCTTCCACGGGCAGAGCGGCGGGGAGCCGGCCATGCCGAGCATCATTGGTTAATGATAACCATTCTCAATAAGGAGGATGGCTTTTGGTTGCCCCCCGAGGCCGTAAATCGCCACGCGCGCTCGCTCGCGCTTGCTGGTGTGGAGAGGGGAGGGGAGGCGGATCCGTGCGAGGGAGTGAGCCGCTGATCGTCCGCACGGTGCATGGTCCGTCGCCCCGCCCTCGGGGGCCAGGCGGGCGGGCCTGGCGGGTCTACTGCGGGCTTAGCCGGCCCAGGCTGGCCCCCATGCCCCAACCCCGTCCCGGGGAAGACCCGTGCAGGCCATCTGAAGGCCGTTCCAGGCGCTCCTGGGGCCGACCAGGGGCTCGAGCAGAGGGGTCAGAGCATTCCCCCCGAGAGCGGACCCTTCTCTCAGGGGTGGGGTGGGGCTGAGGAGTCTGTCAATCGGCCCTCGGACGACTTGCTCAGGCCGACCAGGCTTGGGCACTGGGACCCAGTAATGCAGATCCTGCCGAGGCCGCCAAGCCTCTCTGTCCAACCCCTGTCCAACCTGGAAAGGGGGCAATCGGTGGGATTTCAGTCGGGGCGACAGGATTCGAACCTGCGACCTAGTGCTCCCAAAGCACCCGCGCTACCAAGCTGCGCCACGCCCCGTCGGCCACCACCTTACGCGGTGGTGGCCCACCACGCCTGATGTGGCCTGAGATTAGGCACTGCATGGCTTTTGGCCATTGGGATGCCATTGGCTGACCACTTGTCGCAGCTTGTCGCCGTTTATCCCGATTAGGCTCCCCTCAGCTCTCACTCAGCTCTCACAGCTCTCAGCGCTCATGGCATCCCAGCAGGAAGCGGCCTCCGCTCTGTGGGTGCGGGGGTTGCGGGCCAACCTCCTCTCCTCCGTGGGTCGGGCCTGGAGCGTCAGCCCCATGAGGGACAAGGCGAAGCTGTTCGTCCGCTTCGCTGATGGAAGCCGCCGCTCCGTGGTGCTGCCGTATGCGTGGGTTCCGGCCCAGGCTCGGGAGATCCAAGCGGCCGTAGAGCGGATCGTGGAGCAGGTTGCAGCAGGGTCTTCGCTGGTCGAGGCCGCTGCTCCCTTTACCGGCACCCAGAAGGCGGCTCCCGCCCCCCCAGCAGGGACCCCAGACCTCATGGGGATTTGGTCTCGCTTCGGTGAAGACAAAGTCCGCAGCGGGCGAATCAAACCCACCACCTGGGCCAAGGACTACAAGCAGACCGAGAAGCGGTTGTCTCAGGTGGTCGAAGGGTCGACCAACGCCAAGGAGTTGCTCTGCACGCTTGGGGAGAAGTGGCCTGCAGGCGCCCGCCGCCGCCAGATCGCAATCCAGCACGTTGCGGCAATGCTCCGCTGGGCCTGTGACGAGGATCTCTTGCCGCCCGAGCGGTGGACACCACCTAGCAGCCTGAGCCGGTTCGTCGGAGAAGCCCTGTCGAGCAAGGAAGTGGCAGTGCCGATCTCGGATGAGCAGATTCTGTGTCTACTGGAGGCTCTTCCCATTGATGCGGCTGGCCAGCGATGGAGCTACGCACTGCGGCTGATCGCTGCCTACGGGCTACGGCCAGTGGAGCTGCTACATCTGCGGCCTCGGCCTGATGGGCAGTTGTGGTGTGACTACCAGAAGCGCAGCGGGGGAGGGGTCACCAAGCCCCGGCCGCTCAGGGCTCTCCATCCCGAGTGGGAGCAGGAGTGGTCCTTGCGCGACCGATTGGTGGCTGGTGAGGCGCTGCCGCCTTTTGGAGGAGGCGTGGCAGAAGCAGCCAGGCGCTACCTCATGCGACAGGAGTCTTGGCAGCTCCTTGCGCGCACAGGTTGCACTGTGTATGGATTCCGACACGGCTATGCACTAAGGGCGCATCAAAGCTATGGATTAAGCCCGAGGATCGCTGCTGCATTGATGGGGCACTCTGTCAATACACATCAATCGGTCTATGGCACTTGGAGTGATCAAGAGACTATCGATGCTGCAATCAATAGGGGTCTCAATTACCGACGGTTGACAGATTGAGGCAAGCCCGTGTAGATTCAAAACACGCCAGACGACCTTCCTGGCGGACGCATCAGCACCTCCTCGGCAGGGATCTGGTGTAAGGCAATCGCCTATTGGCTCTGCGTGAGGCAGAGTGCCGCAGCCGAAGCGGCGCAACACCGCTAACTCCAGAAGGCTGTCAATCTCTACATGCTGATCTCATGACTACCGCAGTACATGCGGGGCCTTGGGTAAGTGCAGAGAAGGCCGCTGTTGAAGTTGGCATCTCACGTGCTTCGCTCTACAGGCTTCGTCAGCTTGGATTGCTAAAGGCTGGTGTTCATTTCATTAAGACGACGCCAGGCAAAACTGGTCGAGTCTTGTGGGCGCCCGACCAGATCAGAGAAGCGCAGGCTCGTTGGACCCGAGTTGAAGGGGTGGGGAAGTGAGGTGGGTGCCTTTTATTGGACAGTTCCGGCCCCTGACATCGTTAACCCAGGACGGGTGGAACATGGTTCGGCCTCAGTGTAGACCGCGTGGGGAGTTTTGCCTCCAAGGGAACTGTGAGGTCTTACATGGCAATACCGCCACAGGAAGCGGGCCAGGCTGATTTCAGCGTCCCAGCCATCGCTGTATGCCCGTAGGTAGACCTCCTCGTACTTGACAGTCCTCCACAGCCGTTCAACAAGGATGTTGTCGTAGCACCGCTTTCTGCCGGACCAGCTGATCTGGATCCGCTCCCCTTTGAGTCTGGCCACAAAGTCAGCGGACGTGAACTGACAGCCTTGATCGGAGTGGAAGATCTCTGGCCTACGGCCGCCTCCCAAGGCCATCTCCAGGGCCTCCAGACAGAACTTCGTGTCAAGGCTGTTGGAGAGCCTCCAGCTGAGCACATGCCTGGAATGGAGATCCATGATCGCCACCAGATAGAGGAACCCTTTCTGCAGAGGGATGTAGGTGATGTCGGTCGCCCAGACCTGATCCACCGACGTGACCTGCGTGAGGTCCACCAGGCAGGGGAACCGCACGGACGGATCACCTGGAACCGTCGTCCGGGGCTTCTGGTAGATCGCCCGTAATCCCATGCGCCGCATGAGGTTTCGCACTCGATCTCGGCTGATCGGGATACCATCTTGGGCCAGATAGTCCACCATCCGGCGGCTGCCGCTGCAGGGATCCTCCAGGTAGAGAGCATCGATCCTGGCCATGATCCGCAGCGTCGATACACGGACCGGTGTCGGCCGGTAGTACAGCGTGGATCGAGGCAGCCCCAGCAGCGCACACTGCCTGCTGATGCTGAGCTCGGGGTGGTCGTGATCGACCAGCTTGCGCAGTTCACGGGCATCAGAGCAGTTGAGACTTTTTTTTGAGCCACTCCAGCTCCATCTGCAGCCGTCCGATCTGCTGGAACAGCTCCGCCTCCTTGGCCTGCCCCTCCTCCTTGTCCTTGGTCTTCTTGCCTCGGGTGAAGAGCTCGCTGGCACCGTCCAGGAGCTGCCGCTTCCACTGGCTCACCTGGATCGGGTGGATGGCGTGGTCGGCGGCGATCTCCTGGATCGTCTTGCGGCCACTGATCGCCTCCATGGCGACCCTGGCCTTGAACTCGGGGCTGTGGGTGCGGCGCTTGCTCATCGGTGGGAGCCCCTTTCAGGGGCGGTACCCCGCCTCAGAGGTTAACGATGGGGCCTGTCCAGAAAAGCCAGACCACCTCAAAGAGCAGAAAAGCTGCCTAACCACCGTTTCTGGTAAGCCCCGAATCGCTCAGTGTTCATCCGAATCGCAGCACTGGCCGACCGGGCGTGGACGGTCGGCCAGCTCCTGAGGGTTGCCAGGATCTGAACGCCGTTCTCCTCGCGGTAACCGTGCGCGTCTTCCCGCGGTGACTTGTAAGCATTCAGGGGTCGGGACAGCACGCGGCGAACATCGTCTCTGCTGAACCCTTGACGGCGTCCTGATTCCCGTTTGCATCTCAGGCAGAGACTGCTTGAGATGGGCGCCCCTCCTGCTGGCATTTCCGAGGTGGACTGGTTGTCGTGGCCAGCTGGTGCCAGGGAGTTCATTCTGGCTCAACAGGAGGAGATGGTGCAGCTCCGCGTCCAGCTCACCGCCCTGGCGACCGAACTGGCCCATCTGCGCGAGCGGATCGGCCGCAGCTCCCGCAATTCTTCCAAGCCTCCCTCCAGTGATGGCCAGGGGTTTAGGCCGCCCGAACGACGCAAGGGCAGTGGCCGCAAGCGCGGCGGCCAGCCGGGCCATCCCGGATCTGGGCCGGAGCTGCTGCCGATCGAGCGGGTGGATGAGGTGGTCGAGCACCACCCCCAGGCCTGCCGCCGCTGCGGCACGTTGCTACAGGGTCAGGATCCCGAGCCCTTGAGGCACCAGGTGATCGAGATTCCACCGATCACGCCTCTGGTGATCGAGCACCGGCTGCACCGCCTGGTCTGCCCCTGCTGTTCCACCAGCACCTGTGCCTCGTTACCGGCGGAGGTGGAAGTAAGCCATTACGGTCCCCGGCTCAGTGCTCTGGTGGGTCTGCTGGGTAGTGCCTTCCCGTTGAGTTTCAGCAAGACCCAGGCGCTGCTGGATCAGCTGCTGGGGGTACAGATCAGCCGGGGAGCGATGGCCACTATCCGCCAGCGCTTGAGTGCAGCACTGGAGCAGCCCATGCAGGAGGCCCTTGCGTTTGCCCGTCAGCAGTCGGTGGTCTATGTCGATGAAACCGGTGCCCCCACCGGTAATGCCGATGGGGGCAACCCCGATGGCCGGCGCGGCTGGGAGTGGGTCATGGTGACCGCCATGGGGGTGACAGTGTTCTTGCAGAGCCTGAGCCGCTCGGCTGCCGCCGCGATCGACCTGCTCGGGAATGCCTTTGGCGGAATTGTGGTGAGCGATCGCTTCTCCGCCTACAACCATCTCCCGCTGGAGCAGCGCCAGCTGTGCTGGGCGCACGTGATCCGCGATCTCACTGCCATCGCTGACCGTCAGGGCGCCAGCGGTGAGATTGGAGCGGAGCTGCTGGGCCTGCAGCAGCAGCTGTTTGCCCAGTGGCACCGCTACAAAGACGGAACGATCGACTGGTCCACGTTGCAGCAGGGCTGTCGGCCGATCCGCCAGGCGTTTGTGGGCACGCTGCAGCGGGTTGTGGAGCTGGGCTGCCAGCGCGGCGAGCGAACGCCGTGGGCCAAGACGGTGCGTACCTGCCATCAGTTGCTGCAAGTGAGCGATGGCCTCTGGACCTTCCTGGAGATTGAAGGGATCGAGCCCACCAACAACGCAGCCGAGCGTGCCCTGCGCCATTCGGTGATTCAGCGCAAGATCAGCCATGGCGTCCAATCCCGCCAGGGTGCAATCTGCCGCAGCAGGTTGCTCACGGTCACCACCAGCCTGCGGCAACAGGGCCGTGATATCTGGCAGTTCCTGGAGCAGGCCTTGATCGCCCATCATCGTGGCGGTGAGATGCCATCGCTGTTGCCGAATCCCTGAGCCGGCCGTCATCGATCGTGGTGTCTGTGGTCGCTTGGTGATCAGCGATCAAGGGCGGTGAATGCTGCGCGGCTGCGTCACGGCCCCTGAACGGATACAGAAATCCAGCCTTCACTCCCACCGGGGTGGCGGCCCAATCGGCTTCTGAAATCCCGGCCGGTGGGGTGGTCATCGCAAGGAGTCTCTTACTGAGATGCAACCAGGAATCAAGCCACCGTCAAGGGTTCAGCAAGCCCGATGTTCGTTGCGAGCTGTCCCGACTCCTGAACGGGTACGAGCGACAAGCCAGCAGCCGCAGCATGTGTAGTGGCTCATGAGCTAGCTCATGTAGGGACTCCTGAAAAAGATTCTCGGCCCATCGGCGCCGGATTCGTCCGTTTGCTTCGCGTTAATCAGGCTGGCAAGCGCGGTGACATCAAGTCGGCCAGATCTCAAAAGCATGGCTTGCAGATGCCCTCAGGCGCTCTGATCGCTGACCAGGCCATAAAAAAGCTGTAGATCCACCCAAAAAGAAGGACAAAAAAGAGGCGCAGCAGCCTCAAGACCTTTTCCGCGCACATCACGACAAAGGCCATCGAGATGGAGGATTCGGCACCAGCTGGTAGACGAGCCATGATCAGATCCAGGGAATACTTGCGCTTTCCAGAGCCAAAGACGCCTTCCACTTCATTGCGTCGAGCTTGATCAGATCGGAGCTGGTGCTTGTGTGCAGTGGTGACATCAGGATCCTTGGGCGGGCGACCCAATCGCTTGCCGGAGAGGCGAATACCGTTCCTCGTGCAGAAATGCCTATTCTTGGCCGTGATATAAATCCGGTCGGCGCAGATTCGCTCTGGGTAAGATCCTGTATCCAGCTTGTATTTTTCCGCCTGAGCGATAAGGTCTTCTCCTTCGTTGTAGGGGTTCCAGCTTATGCGGTGCAAGAACGGAAAGCCGTTTTGAACCGAAACACTGATTTTGGCTCCAAACTCCACCGCAGCACGTGCTTTGCCTCGCACCATTGGGCGGATATGGGTCTGCACAAGATTCACCAGGCGGTCTGGAATGCTGTTGGTCTGAGAGGCGAGCAGAAGGCCCTGTTGCCGCTCCAACTCGCTGCAGGCCAACAACTTCTGCCACCAATGCCTCTTAAGCTCGGAAAGCCTTGCCCCGCAGCCGATCAGAGCATCAATGGCCTTGAGATTCTGCCGCACATAGCCAAGCTGATGTTTAATGGCAGCCTTCACTTTGCGGCGACGTGGTCGTTTTTGCTTCGCCACTCTCAGGAAATGAGCACGAGCAAGGCCACGGTCGTAGCGAGGTCGATGTCTCCTGAATCCCGATGACTGACTGCACAGATCATCAATGACTCGCTCGGTCGTTGTGCGAGCCTCGTTGAGGAGCTTGAGGTCTCTGGGATAGGTGATGTCGGCTGGAGTGCAACTGGCATCAATCGTGAGAGTGCCCCAATTCTTTCCTTCTGGCCAGTCAGCAGGCTTGATCAACGCATCAAGTTCTAGCTGAGCGCCTCCTCCACTGGAATCACGATCATCATGGTCGTCATCGTCTGCTGCCTGAGCAAGTGCTTCCAGAAGGATCTCTTTGCCGCGCTGCACCACCAGCTCGTTGATACGGCGCAGATCCTCGTCAGAAAAACGCTTGCGAAAGTGCACCATCATCGAGGCATCAAACGGTGCCTTAGCTGTGTAGCCCGCAAAGCCGAGAAAGAACTGAATATAGGCGTTCTCTCTGATCTGATGGACTGTCTCTTCGTCGGTGAGCCCTAACTTCTGTTTGATGTAGAGAGCACCAAAGGCCATTCTCACTGATTTGGCTGGAGCGCCAATTGTGGCGCTGAATTGAGGGGCATAGGTTTCTTCCAGCTCATCCCATGGGATCAGCCCCTCCAGTTGAACCCAGCGATTCTCGGGATCAAGTGTGCCGCCAAATGGCAGGTGGAACTCCTTGATTGAGATCTGACCGTTATTGTGCCTCCGGTACATATGGAACGATCAGGAGTAAAGGCAATCACGGATTGCCTGATTCACGGCCACTTTAGCGGTTTCTCATGCTTGAGACCAGCTGCGGCGCAATGGATCTGGATTTTTCAGGAGTCCCCATGTAAACTTAGACCATCCCAAGAAGATCTCCACAAAGGGCTCAGAACTCGATGCTTTGGCGTCTGCGAAGATCACGAGTGCAGTGAAAAACGCTCATGCGGCTCAGCGAAGTGCTCAGACTTGGGCTGCGATCGCGATGGGATTGAATGCATTCAGCTCGGGTCTTAATATAGGAATGGGAAACTATTCACTTGCGAATCAGGCAGCGATGAACAATCAGTACCTTGCTCTGTCTCTCCAGACGGAATCCTCAATGGGAGCCAATGAGTATGCGAGATATATTTCTGCCAACTATTCAACCCTGCAAAGCAACGCACCTCGCTCTTTGGCCGCGATGGAGGGACTCAATGGTCTTGGGGCATCATATGTCAAGAGAACCAAGAAAGACATAGACCAATACTTAAACGAGTACCGCCTTGAGCTAATGGGCTTTTCCAGGGATCAGGAGCTTGAAGCTGACGCAGTAGCAGTTGATTACATCGCAAAAGCCGGGATAAATCCGGAGTCATGCCTGGATGTAATGAATGTCATTCACAGAAACACGAATGACAAAAGCACTTCAGCAACTTCTACGCATCCAGGCGAAGGAGAGAGACGCATGAAACTTGAAGCGGCGATCCGAGAACTGCCTCCGGCAATCCGAAACCGATACAGGATGCAGCAAGCAACGCTTCCATTGCTTCCCTATGTTTATGATCAATCAACGCAAGTCGTTAGGGTTTCACCACCTGGTACGCCAGGGTTGAAAGCAGGAAAAAACGAGAAGTCTTCCTCTGTTGAAGCCCTCCTGGGCAACTGAATCTACATCGACCTTTCTAGGAGTTTGTTGCCAATAGAGCAGCGGCCCCCCGGCCACGACGAACCGTGGCTGAGGTGAACTCCAGCGGCACTGTTCTTCTGCTGAGCAGCTTCATTCAGGCGGGTTTGAGTCAGCCCTGGCCGTGCTTGCCAAGGCCGTTGCCCCTCATCCCGTCGTTGCCGCCAGCGCCAGCTGCTGTGATCGCCTGAACCGGAACAACTTGAGCAGGTTGAGGTGGTCTGGCTTTTCTGGACAGGCCCCATCGTTAACCTCTGAGGCGGGGTACCGCCCCTGAAAGGGGCTCCCACCGATGAGCAAGCGCCGCACCCACAGCCCCGAGTTCAAGGCCAGGGTCGCCATGGAGGCGATCAGTGGCCGCAAGACGATCCAGGAGATCGCCGCCGACCACGCCATCCACCCGATCCAGGTGAGCCAGTGGAAGCGGCAGCTCCTGGACGGTGCCAGCGAGCTCTTCACCCGAGGCAAGAAGACCAAGGACAAGGAGGAGGGGCAGGCCAAGGAGGCGGAGCTGTTCCAGCAGATCGGACGGCTGCAGATGGAGCTGGAGTGGCTCAAAAAAAAGTCTCAACTGCTCTGATGCCCGTGAACTGCGCAAGCTGGTCGATCACGACCACCCCGAGCTCAGCATCAGCAGGCAGTGTGCGCTGCTGGGGCTGCCTCGATCCACGCTGTACTACCGGCCGACACCGGTCCGTGTATCGACGCTGCGGATCATGGCCAGGATCGATGCTCTCTACCTGGAGGATCCCTGCAGCGGCAGCCGCCGGATGGTGGACTATCTGGCCCAAGATGGTATCCCGATCAGCCGAGATCGAGTGCGAAACCTCATGCGGCGCATGGGATTACGGGCGATCTACCAGAAGCCCCGGACGACGGTTCCAGGTGATCCGTCCGTGCGGTTCCCCTGCCTGGTGGACCTCACGCAGGTCACGTCGGTGGATCAGGTCTGGGCGACCGACATCACCTACATCCCTCTGCAGAAAGGGTTCCTCTATCTGGTGGCGATCATGGATCTCCATTCCAGGCATGTGCTCAGCTGGAGGCTCTCCAACAGCCTTGACACGAAGTTCTGTCTGGAGGCCCTGGAGATGGCCTTGGGAGGCGGCCGTAGGCCAGAGATCTTCCACTCCGATCAAGGCTGTCAGTTCACGTCCGCTGACTTTGTGGCCAGACTCAAAGGGGAGCGGATCCAGATCAGCTGGTCCGGCAGAAAGCGGTGCTACGACAACATCCTTGTTGAACGGCTGTGGAGGACTGTCAAGTACGAGGAGGTCTACCTACGGGCATACAGCGATGGCTGGGACGCTGAAATCAGCCTGGCCCGCTTCCTGTGGCGGTATTGCCATGTAAGACCTCACAGTTCCCTTGGAGGCAAAACTCCCCACGCGGTCTACACTGAGGCCGAACCATGTTCCACCCGTCCTGGGTTAACGATGTCAGGGGCCGGAACTGTCCAATAAAAGGCACCCACCTCAGGTTGTGTGTGGCAGCGATCAGATGCCATTCACCATCGACCTTCTTCAGACCCCGCAGCAAAAAGCGCCGCAGGCCCCTGGCTTGCTTGATCTGGCCGTTCACCGGCTCCACGATCGCCTTGCGCTGGGCGTAGATCCTGGAGCCCTTCTTGCTTCTGATCTTTCGGACCATGCGGGCCTTGGCGTCGGCATCCTTGGGCATCGGCCCGCGTTTCGGCGGTAGCGGCTGACCGTGGGGGAGCCGGCCGGTGGCGATGTAGGCGTCAATGCCAGGGTCCTCACAGTGACCTGCGTTGTCTTCGCTCCAGTAGCGCGCATCCATCGTCATCACATCCGGCAATGCACCGGCGCTGGCGGCAAGGCGCTCCAACATCGGCTCCAGATGTCCCACGTCTGGGGGCTGGTTGCTTACGCCCACCGCCACGATCACCTGGTGGTCACTGTCGACCGCCAGCTGGCAGTTGTAGCCCTGCAGGTAGGTGCCGCCTGACTGCATGAGATGGCTGTCGGGATCTGTGAAATTCCGTTGGGTCCTGCTGGTGGGTGTGCCGTCGGCCTTCCGGGGCAGGCCGCGCCTGGGCATCGCGTCAGACGCCAGAGGCTCCTGATCCGGTGGTTCCACACCAGCGATCTCTGCGGCCTCGAGTGCCTTCTCCCTCGCCTCTTTGGCTTTGACCGCTGCTGTTTCTGCCTTCTTGTTCAGCTTGGCCTGCTCTGTCTCTGGTGTGTCGACCTCGTGCGCAGCCGCCGCTCTGGCCCTGGCTTCCTCGGATTCCTCCTGTCGCTGCCGCGCTGCACCAGCAGCGGTCTCTGCTTCCATCTCCTTGCGCGCCTGCCGAATCCTCGCCAGCCGGTCCTGACGACGACGCAACTCATCCGGCAACTCATTGCCGCGATTGCCCTTGCCGTATGCGTCGATCCTCTTGGGCATCGAGAATCTCAGCCTTGCACATCAAGGCGCTGATCACCTGCTCCAGCTGCTTCTCGGCCTTGAGCATCCGCTCGTGGCTCAACTGCTTCGCAGAAGCCGAGAGCTTTGCCTTGTGTTTGGAGGCATTGGCCTGAACCTTGGTGCATCGAGCGCCACATGGCCCAGGCTCACCATGCCGGCCATGTGGCAGAGCCGAAGGATCTGAATGAACAGACCCTTGAGGACATCGAGATTGCGACGGCTGAACTCGCTGATGCGGCTGTTGTCAGGCTGCTGGTTGCCCGTCAGCACCCGGAAAGTCAGTTCCTCGTAACAGGAGCGCTCGATCTTGCGAGACGAGGCAATACCGATGCAATAGGCGTACAGCAACAGCAGCGTCAGCATCCTGGGGTCATACCCCTTCTCACCGCGGGCATCCTTCTGCCGGGCGGGAGACATGATCAGCGCAAAGTCCAGTTCCTCCACCAGCTCCAGCAGGAAGAACACCAGGTGATCACTCGGCAGCCAGTCGATCGGCGACGGTGGCATCAAGCTGGTCTGTCCCGGGGTCCAGGGCCGGAAGGTCTTGGGCTTGCTCATGCCCCATATTATCGACCAGATCCATTGAAGCCACTGAGATCTGGGCAGATTCAGGGGCGTCTGTGGAGCATGCGGGCGGTGATCTATGCGCGACAGGCTCCTATAATGGACGTTTGGGCTCGGATCTGGTGAGTTGTTCCAAGTGCGAGTCGCTGGTAACAGCGCATTCATTGACGGCATCGCCAGCCTTGAACACGCGGTAGCCGTGCTAGAGAAATGCCTCTAATTCTCGTAATTAGTCATAGTGGTTGCGGCGCTGTGAAGGCTGCCATGGGGAAAGAACCTCTGACGCCGCTGATCGAGGATCTCGTGCAGCCGATCCGAGAATCACTTCGATCCGGTGACGATCTCACACAGGCTATTCAGGGCAACGCCCAATATGCAGCCAGGCAAGTCATGCAGCGAAGCAACTTGATCGCTGAAGCCAAGGACACCGGCAAAGTGCGCATCATTCCTGTCTATTCTGACTTAAATAGCGAGTAATCATCAAGCTTTTAAAGCGCACAAGCCAGAAAACCTGAGATCACTCCACTGAGCGGGCTCAACAACTGTGGCCAGCCGAAGATTTTAGGCTCCAACACCATTCACCTAGTATTCATCATGACCCGCATTAATCTGGACGACGTAATCTCCTATGGACTTGTCGCCAAGTGGTTTGATCAAGTGTTCATTGGTGAAAATCTTGGAAGTACCAGCAGAGAGCGAGTCCTAGAGTGGTATTATAGCACGTCATGGACAACCAAAGAAAGCCTAGAGTTCTTGGCAAATAGCTCAGTTACTTATGGCGAAAGCAACCCATTCGTTTCTCTGGGGCAAAACATAAGAAAAGCCAGCGGCATTCATTTCAATGGTCGCTCCCGGGCAAGGCCAAGGAATAGCTGGCCTTATAACGGCGATGAGCGCAATATACGCAGTATCATGCTAGACCAAAATCCAACGATAGACGTTGCAAGTCAATACGGGCAACGCAATGATAGAATCTTTCGAGAAGCCTTTAATGTCCCGTTCATACGAATGGAATATCCAGCTGGGCAGACTAGAAAAGGGAGACCATGGTATAACGAGCCAAGTCCAAGGGGAACGACAGGCCCGCAAATGGCCGTCTGGCTTCAAAGAAAATCAGAAATTGGTGAACGGAATCTCGTTGACCCAGGAATAGCGAATATGGAGAATATGCAGCAATCCGGGGATCTTATTGCCGATTCAAATATACGCATAGCGGGAAGCAGCGGATCTGCGACAGAGCTTACTTTTGACTGGGCAGCCTTGACAGGAACAGAGTTCACCCTTGGCTACAGGCTCGAGCAAAAGCTAACTACTTCAAACGAAATCGTAACCGAAACAGAAATGAAGCTTGGCACCGAAATAGGTCTGAAAACCAAATACACAGTTGGGCCAGAAACAAAAAGAGGGGAAATAGAGGCTTCCGCTAAATCTACATGGGAACAGGTGGATAAATACAGCTTCAAAGAGACTACGACTAGTGAAACGGCAACAATTGAGTCGACGGATATTAAGATAAGCCCTGCAAACTTTCTTGAAAATGGCATATTCACCGGCCCCGATGGAAAGCAGTTCCAGCTGGAGAATGGCAAGCGATATACGTTAACATTCGAATTCCTAAGGGGCAGCCTTGATGGCAATGTCAACAACACTGCGGTTTACAGCGGCGTCCCAGAAACCAATGCGCAGCTAAAAACTCAATATATCGCTTTCAGTGGCAAGGATGGCATCAATACATGGGATCTAAATAATAGTATTGGCGCCATCTACGCTGACACCGTCAGGCTTAAGGGGGATTTGGCCTACAATGTTGGACCAAATCAGATTGTGCGTCGCGACACTAATTCGATCGCTGCCAACAACATAGCTCTGGCCAATTTTAATGGAACGTCTGCAGCCGCAACATTTACGATTAGAGAAGCCATACAAAGGAAAAAGGGGGAACTAGTGATTGACGACGACAACCTCGCCTACATCGATGAAGAAGGAGTCGAGGATAGTTTGACCGTAGATGGATCTAATTCGTATATCGTCACTGAAGACGGTTCGGACAGCGTTATCTTGAATGACTCCGCGAGGGGTAGCTTGATTCGCCTTGGCAATGGCAACGACAGAATCAATGCCACAGGGGCCAGTTCTGTTTGGATGGGAAACGACAACGATCAAGCAATACTTGGCAACCAAGTTCGCGTAAATCTTGGGGAAGGCCTAGACACGGTGCGTATTCTCGGCAACAGAAATACACTTTATCTTGAAGACTTGGACAATGCTTCGGATCACATAGATCTATCTCGAGCGGGCAGACTTAACGTAATAAATAGATTTAGCTTTGGCGAAGATATGCTAATACTGGATGGGAGACAGCGGGTTGCATATAGCAATGAAGACCAAGTTGTGACAGTTCTCGGCAGAGAGGCAACGCCTATTGCTGAAATCCATCTTGAACTCGGCGGACACTACGCGCCAGGAACTGCAAATTCCATTGCACTCATGGGACTGATTAATTACAAGGCTCTCTCCGATGAGGCTATCGAAGGACTATTTGCGCGGCCATTTTCTTCGGCATCCGGCAATGCTATTGCGCGCGATCTTATAACCGGCGCTGAAATTGTCACGATTAATGAATTTGCAGAATTTGCACTGCAGCAGGCTGACCCAGGTGAATGGGCCCTGCGGCAAGTCTTTGATGGCATAAAGTCAATTTCGGAGAATGCAAGCGAAAAAGAGTTATCCGCCTTAAAGGATGAACTTTGGGGTCATGCCGCAAGTTACTTCACTCCTGACGCCTTCTCTGGGGGAGACAGCTTGGTCCTCGAATCCACTGATTTGCAATACGCATTGGACAATATTATGAATTTCATCTTGCCGATGGCAGGCGCCTTTGGTTGAGGAAGCTCTGGGAAACCCCGTCGATCCGCACCACAATGGACCTGTGATCGCAGGCCAGGACTGGATTGACGTGTGGCAAGCAGCTAGGCTTCTTGGGTTTCGAGCTGACCACGGCCAAGAAGCTGACCAATCGGGAGAAGTTTCTCTCTGAGATGGAGGCGGTAGTGCCGAGGTTGGCGCTGATCGCTTTGATCGGGCCCCACTACTCCAAAGCGAGCAAGAAGGTCGGTCGACCTCCCTATCCGCTGGCCACGATGCTCCCGATCCATCTGCTGTAGCAGTGGTATTCGCTCAGCGTTCCGGCCACGGAGGAGGCCCTGATGGCGTTGGCTGCTTGCGTCCCCTGTGTTGGTGTAAATCCCTGGGGACCTCAACCCCGGCGTAGCCGGGGTTGAGCGCGCACCTCAGACGTTCCGCTCAGCGGCCAGCGTTGCAAGGGGTGGGCAGGCCCGTTTCCCTGGTTCGAGAACCACCTCAACCAGACGAACCATGTCGAGTCACCCCGGGGAACTTCCCCCCGAGGTGCTCACAGAACCGTACGTGACACTCTCGCGTCATACGGCTCCCATCATCCACATGCCACTTCACTGACTCGACGCCAGTGCGCGAACAGATCACGATGTCCAGACCTGATCCTGGCAAGTACTCGCCAGCTTTGGAGCCGACGACCCCGCAGCCTTTTGTACTTCTGCCGTAACCAGGCTGCAATTCTGTCATCCAGGTAGCGATACAACTTCCTGATCAGTTCTGTCCTATAGAAACGACCGTAGTACTGAATCCAGCCACGAATCACTGGATTCAGCACTTTAGCGATCTCCTCAAGCGACAGATACACGAGCGATGGAAGCCCTATCGACCTAATCCTCTCCCGCATACGCTGGAGAGCCTGCGGACTCACTGCCGGCAAAAAGCCTGTGTAGATGACTCCGCGAGAATTGCGAGACACACGTGGCCGAAACGCGAAACCAAGAAACGTGAACGTGACATCAGCAAGCGGTGCCCGGCGGTTGCTATCCCTGCAGTAGACCACCTGGGTCTTCTGGGGATGAAGCTGGAGGCCACAGGACGCAAAGCGATCCTGCAATGCCTCCAGCAACCGCCGAGCTTCCTTCTCGCTGTGGCAATGACAGATCACATCATCTGCATAGCGCTCAAAGGCAATGGCCGGGTGGCTCCGGCGCATCCACACATCAAACGCATAGTGCAGGAACAGATTGGCCAGCAGTGGACTGATGACACCACCTTGCGGTGTGCCCCGGTCCCTGGGATGGAGCGTGCCATCCGGCAACAGAACCGGTGCCTGCAGCCATCGTTGCAGGTAGAGCACCACCCAGCGCTCGGAGGTATGGGCCTTGATCGCGCGCATCAACAGGTCGTGATCGATAGCATCGAAAAACCCCTTGATGTCGAGATCGAGAACCCAGTTGGACCTCCAGCAGCGCTGACGGCAGACCTCTACTGCCTGATGCGCTGACTTGCCCGGTCTGTAGCCGTAGGAATCCTGATCAAAGATCAGCTCCAGCTCTGGCTCCAGCACCTGCTTGACCACCATCTGTGCGATGCGATCAGCAACCGTCGGGATACCCAGCGGCCTGACGCCTCCACCGGATTTGGGAATCTCCACACGCCGAACTGGTGGCGGAAGATAACTTCCTGATGCCATCCGATTCCAGAGTTTGTAGAGATTATTCTCCAGATCCTTGTTGAAGTCGTCCAGGCTTTGGCCATCCACACCGGCGCCTATCAGCAAAGATGTCCGCTCAGGGTACTGATCTGAGTACCTCAGAAAGCCTACTCCGGATGGAGGATCATGGGCTTCGAGATCGGATGTTGATCGTCATCGCGCGTTGATCAGGAGCGCAGGCTTGAGCGGCCGGCCCCCGGTCGGAGGCTGAGGCCGGCCCGCCTCTTGCGGGCGGTCCAACCACAACCCCCTGGGGCCTGGGTTTCTGATCTTCAAGCAGCGACAGTGTCCTGCGGTCTGGGATGGTTGACCCGCACGACTGTTGGCTGAGCCCAATCGCGAGGTGGCCTGGCCCAGCGGCGTGGATGTTGCGCACGCGCCTGCTCATAGGTCTGCTGACGGACTCTGCAGATCGCGTCAGCTTCTCCGTAGTGACGTTGATTGGGCGTCACATACTTGATGCCGCTGTGACGATGCTCAGCGTTGTACCAGTCAACAAAACCATCGACCCAGGCACGCACTGAGAGAAGATCCCGGAAACGACGCACTGGATAGCTCTGGTGATATTTCATGGTTCGGAACCATGACTCAACGTAGGCGTTGTCATTGCTCACCCGCGGCCGCGAGAATGACAGGGAGATGCCGAGCTCGGCCAGCTTGGCGGCCAAGGTGTAGGAGCGCATGGGTGCTCCGTTATCGGCGTGCAGGATCGTGGTCGACCCCGAGCTGATCCCTTCATCACGGCAGACACGATCAAAGAAGTGCTTGGCCAGTTCGCCGCATTCACGATCGTGCACCTCAACGCCAAGGATGCGCCGGCTCCACACATCCATCACCATATAAAGGTAGTAGAATTGACCCTTCACAGGCCCCGGCAACAGGGTGATATCCCAGGCCAGCACTTGATGGATGCCCGTTGCCTCCAGCACGGGTGGCTCTCTTGGCTCCCGCGGTGGGCGGCTCCTGCCGCGATGATTTAACAGGCCTTCCTGGCGCATGATGCGGTAAATCGTTGACTCCGATCCCACGTAGACTCCCTCCTCGGCAAGGATCGCCACGATCTGACCAGGCGTGAGATCGGCAAAGCGTGGATCGTTGACAGTGGACAACACCTGTTGGCGCTCCTCCTCGCTGAAACGATGCATGACATGCCTGGACGCTCCCTTGCGTTGATCGCAGCTGAATCCCTGGGTCCGAATCATCAAGCCCCATCGCCTCAGCGTGCGTGTCGCCAGGCCGAAAAGATCAGCAATGGCCTTGGCCGAAAGGCCACGACTGATGCCTTCCTGTAGAAGCGCGACGATCGCACCGCGATCGCCAGACGGAATCAAGGATCCTCGTCCGGTTGAAAGATCTGGTTGAACTTTTTTGAGAGCATCAACAACGTCGCCGCTTCTGTCAGTGCTTTTTCTTTCTTCTGCAATTCACGCTCCAGCTGGCGATTCCGCCGGACCAGTTCCTGATTCTTGCGTTGCAGTTCCCGCTGATCAGCCATGCTCGGCGCGCTGGGGCCATTGGCATCCTCGGCGGCCTGGCGCCAACGGGCAACCTGCTTGGGGTACAGCCCCCGCTCCCTGCAGAACGACCCGAGCTCGCTTCCGTTCAGTCCTGCGGCCTGGATCACGGCTGCCAGCTTGTCGGCAGCGCTCCACTGCTCCGGCGGCCGGTTCGTGGCAGGCACCAGCTGGCCCTGCTTCTGCCACTGGCTCCGCCAGTTGTAGATGGTCTGCGCCGTGATCCCGGTGTCGCGGGCGATCTCAGCCACGCTCTCAAGGTTCGGAGGGCTCATCCGCAGGCGGACGGCTTCCCGCAGAGCGGCGTCATAGGGCGGTTGCATAGTCGTCGGTTGGGCCCCCAGGTGGACGGGTCAAACCGAGCGGACTTCTTCCTAAGAAACACCAACGGCCAACAGGGATCTCGGCTGACTGACCACACCTCAAGCAGAGGCAACAAGTTGAAAACCAAGGGCAATGGCGCGTCGCTGGAGACCACGAATCTGACGATCCCTTGATTCCTCCTGATATGCGGCAGCACCGGGATCCTGATATACCAAACCATCACGGAGCGTCTTGTAGTAAAGAATGGCAAGCTTTCGGGCAGTAGCAATTAATGCTTTACTCTTTCCGGCACGTGCTGCCAGACGACGTTGAAAAGCACCCAGTGCAGTATTCGTTCTTCCCAGCGGTACGGCAGCCATCCAAAAGGCACTACCTGCTCGCGTAGTGCCCTGTCGTGTTCGTGAAGAAAGTACCTTTCCCCCTGAGATCCTGTTCTGAGGACTGAGTCCCAGCCATGACACAAAATGCTGGGCACTGGGCCAGCGCTTCATGTCCAACCCACACTCACTAATGAGCGTGAGAACTGTTGTTGGTCCGTATCCGTTCAGGGGCCGTGACGCAGCCGCGCAGCATTCACCGCCCTTGATCGCTGATCACCAAGCGACCACAGACACCACGATCGATGACGGCCGGCTCAGGGATTCGGCAACAGCGATGGCATCTCACCGCCGCGATGATGGGCGATCAAGGCCTGCTCCAGGAACTGCCAGATATCACGGCCCTGTTGCCGCAGGCTGGTGGTGACCGTGAGCAACCTGCTGCGGCAGATTGCACCCTGGCGGGATTGGACGCCATGGCTGATCTTGCGCTGAATCACCGAATGGCGCAGGGCACGCTCGGCTGCGTTGTTGGTGGGCTCGATCCCTTCAATCTCCAGGAAGGTCCAGAGGCCATCGCTCACTTGCAGCAACTGATGGCAGGTACGCACCGTCTTGGCCCACGGCGTTCGCTCGCCGCGCTGGCAGCCCAGCTCCACAACCCGCTGCAGCGTGCCCACAAACGCCTGGCGGATCGGCCGACAGCCCTGCTGCAACGTGGACCAGTCGATCGTTCCGTCTTTGTAGCGGTGCCACTGGGCAAACAGCTGCTGCTGCAGGCCCAGCAGCTCCGCTCCAATCTCACCGCTGGCGCCCTGACGGTCAGCGATGGCAGTGAGATCGCGGATCACGTGCGCCCAGCACAGCTGGCGCTGCTCCAGCGGGAGATGGTTGTAGGCGGAGAAGCGATCGCTCACCACAATTCCGCCAAAGGCATTCCCGAGCAGGTCGATCGCGGCGGCAGCCGAGCGGCTCAGGCTCTGCAAGAACACTGTCACCCCCATGGCGGTCACCATGACCCACTCCCAGCCGCGCCGGCCATCGGGGTTGCCCCCATCGGCATTACCGGTGGGGGCACCGGTTTCATCGACATAGACCACCGACTGCTGACGGGCAAACGCAAGGGCCTCCTGCATGGGCTGCTCCAGTGCTGCACTCAAGCGCTGGCGGATAGTGGCCATCGCTCCCCGGCTGATCTGTACCCCCAGCAGCTGATCCAGCAGCGCCTGGGTCTTGCTGAAACTCAACGGGAAGGCACTACCCAGCAGACCCACCAGAGCACTGAGCCGGGGACCGTAATGGCTTACTTCCACCTCCGCCGGTAACGAGGCACAGGTGCTGGTGGAACAGCAGGGGCAGACCAGGCGGTGCAGCCGGTGCTCGATCACCAGAGGCGTGATCGGTGGAATCTCGATCACCTGGTGCCTCAAGGGCTCGGGATCCTGACCCTGTAGCAACGTGCCGCAGCGGCGGCAGGCCTGGGGGTGGTGCTCGACCACCTCATCCACCCGCTCGATCGGCAGCAGCTCCGGCCCAGATCCGGGATGGCCCGGCTGGCCGCCGCGCTTGCGGCCACTGCCCTTGCGTCGTTCGGGCGGCCTAAACCCCTGGCCATCACTGGAGGGAGGCTTGGAAGAATTGCGGGAGCTGCGGCCGATCCGCTCGCGCAGATGGGCCAGTTCGGTCGCCAGGGCGGTGAGCTGGACGCGGAGCTGCACCATCTCCTCCTGTTGAGCCAGAATGAACTCCCTGGCACCAGCTGGCCACGACAACCAGTCCACCTCGGAAATGCCAGCAGGAGGGGCGCCCATCTCAAGCAGTCTCTGCCTGAGATGCAAACGGGAATCAGGACGCCGTCAAGGGTTCAGCAGAGACGATGTTCGCCGCGTGCTGTCCCGACCCCTGAATGCTTACGTTGGTCCTAATCCCGGAAGCCTTAGAAGATTGTGGCCTGACAAGGCTTGAATTAGGTGGGTTGGGTTAAATGCAAAGCCATGTCCGCATATCTTCCAATCCCCAGGTTGACTGCCTGGATCTTGATAGTCCGAGCCGGCAAGCTCTGTCATCAATGATTGTGCCGCAAGCTCGCAGGCCCTGATCTTCTCTGAATAGGTGTCAAAGAGCTCAACTGCGATCTTCAAAGAGAACAAGTGATCGTCTTGGTAGTTCCCCTCAAGAGCAGCCGCAATTGTTGCCGCGCTCTCCTTGCAGCGTCTGTCTCGGAGAGAAGCGAGTCTTTCGGGGTCCCTCTCACCTGAAAGTATGGCATCGATGATTCGCCTACCGGTTAGTCCGCTGATATCTCTGACAACATGATGAAGCTGAAGATTCATAAGCATCAGCGCCTTCTGGATGTGTTGCTGATGAGACGAGCGGTATCGAACAAGTTGATCACGCTGCCGCAGATATGAGCGTAGTTCTGTGATTTTTTGGTCTGGACGAAAGCTTGCTCTCACCAGGCCGTAGCTGTGGAGCTGCTGAAGCCATTGTGCATCGTTGATATCCGTCTTGCGGCCCGGAACATTCTTGGCGTGCCTGGCATTAACAAGAAAGACGTCAATGCCTTTGCCAGAGAGAATCTCGTAAAGCGGAACCCAGTAGATTCCAGTGGACTCCATGGCAATGGTGCTAATTCCAACTGCCAGCAGCCATTCGGCGAGTGCGATTAGATCCTTTGTGAAGCTTGAAAACTTGCGGACGGGATTCGGATCAAGCTCGACAGGAACAGCAACAACGTGGAATCTACTGCCGACATCAATTCCAGCGGAACGAGGGTTAATGACTTTCAGACGAGCTCGGCGCTTGCCTGCTGAAATTGGTTCTCCCATGGCTTAAGGACTCACTAGGTGATCGGGAGGGCATCAGGCAGGATTCGCGCACTAAAATCAGCAAATTCCTAATCGGGATCGGCCGACTAACTCATTGGTCAGTCGAGCCGTCGCCAGGGCAGGGAGCGCAATTCGAATCCCAGGCCACGTTTGCTTTCGGGGTCAGGCCTCCAAAGATGTCATCGGCCATGGCCCGATGTCCTCATGACCAGAGTGGCAAGGGCGCTCTGGCTTGGCCGTGGGTGTTTCGGGCGCGAGGGCGTACGCGCGTACTGGTTCGTTTGCTGACACTGGGGGAGGAGGACGTTGCAAGAGGCTGTAAGCATGGCCCGATGGCACCGCGGGGAGGCATGAACAAGCCGGTCGCTGGCCGGTCCCGCGGGATGGCGGACACCGCAGCCGAGCCCACCGAGGTGCTGGCCGGCTCGATCGAGCGGGTCACCTTCCACAACCCCAGCAACGGCTTCTGCGTGCTGCGCATCAAGGCGCGCGGTCACCGCGAGCTGGTGACGGTGGTGGGCCATGCCGCCGAGATCAGTGCTGGCGAGTGGGTCACGGTGAGTGGCACCTGGGTGAATGACCGGGAGCACGGCCAGCAGTTCAAGGCTGCCTTCCTGCGCTCCTCACCGCCCACCACCGCCGAGGGGATCGAGAGGTACCTGGGCTCCGGGATGATCCGCGGCATCGGCCCGATCTACGCCAGCAAGCTCGTGGCGGTCTTCGGGGCGGAGGTGTTCGAGGTGATCGAACAGGCGCCGGAGCGGCTGCGGGAGGTGCCTGGCATCGGCAAGGTGCGCGCCGGCCGGATTGCTCAGGCCTGGGCGGATCAGAAGGTGGTGCGCGAAATCATGGTGTTCCTGCACAGCCATGGCGTGGGCACTGCCCGGGCGGTGCGGATCTTCAAGACGTATGGGAACGACGCCGTGCAGGTGATGGCGGAGAACCCCTACCGCCTGGCGCGCGACATCCGCGGCATCGGCTTCCGCACCGCTGACGCCATCGCCGCCCGCCTCGGCATCGAACCCACCGCCACGATCCGCCTGCGGGCGGGGATCAACTACGCCCTGCTGGAGGCCAGTGGCGAGGGCCACTGCGGCCTGCCCACCGCCGAGCTGCTCAAGCTGGCCGGCGAGCTGCTGGCGGTGGAGCGGCCCGCCGCTGAGCCGGGTGCCGATGCCGGGACCACCAGCCGCGTGCCCCTGGAGCCGGTCCAGATCCAATCAGCCCTGGATCTCGAGCTTGCAGAAGGTGCCGTGGTGGCCGACAGCCTGGCGGGCGAGCCGGCGATCTTTCTGAGCCACCTGCACAAAGCCGAGCGCCAGATTGCCCAAGCGCTGCTGGAGCTGGCGCAGGGGGCACCGCCCTGGGGGGCCATCGACGCGGCCAAGGCGATCGGTTGGGTGGAGCAGCGCCTGGGCCTGCAGCTGGCCGCCAGCCAGCGGGAAGCGGTGCAGCAGGCCCTGGCCAGCAAGGTGCTGGTGATCACCGGCGGGCCGGGAGTCGGCAAGACCACCCTGATCAACGCCATCCTGCAGATCCTGGCGGCCAAGAAGCTGCGCATCCAGCTCTGCGCTCCCACTGGCCGCGCCGCCAAGCGCATGGCTGAGGCCACGGGCCTGGAGGCGAAAACCATCCACCGGCTGCTGGAGTTCGACCCCGCCAGCTACGGCTTCCGGCGTGGCGCCGAGTTGCCGCTGGAGTGCGACCTGCTGGTGGTGGACGAGACCTCGATGGTGGATGTACCGCTGATGGCCTCGCTGCTGGCGGCGATCCCGCCGGAGGCAGCGCTGCTGCTGGTGGGCGATGTGGACCAGCTGCCGTCGGTGGGTCCAGGGCAGGTGCTGGCCGATGCGATCAACAGCGGTGCGCTGCCGGTGACGCGGCTCACCGAGGTGTTTCGCCAGGCGGCATCCAGCCGGATCATCACCACTGCCCACGCCATCAACGGCGGCACCATCCCCGATCTGCGGGCCCCGGCCGAGGGCGTAAGCAGCGACTTCTACTTCCTGCCGGCCGAGACGCCCGAGCAGGCGGTATCCCTGATCCTCAAGGTGGTGGGCGAGCGCATCCCGGCGCGCTTTGGCCTCGATCCGATCGCCCAGGTGCAGGTGCTCTGCCCGATGGCGCGCGGCGGCTGCGGCTCGCGCTCGCTGAACATCGAGCTGCAGAAGCTGCTCAACCCAGATCCGCCCGAGCACGTGGAGCGCTTTGGCTGGCGGTTCGCGCCGGGCGACAAGGTGATGCAGATCGCCAACGACTACGAGAAGGAGGTGTTCAACGGCGATGTGGGCACCATCGATGCGATCGACTCAGACAACAGCGAATTGTGCGTGCTGTTCCCAACCAGCGAGGCCGGCGCCGCCGGCAGCCGGGCCGTGATCTATGGCTGGGGAGAGCTCGACACCCTGGTGCCGGCCTACGCCTGCACGATCCACAAGAGCCAAGGCAGCGAGTACCCAGCGGTGGTGATTCCGCTGCTCACCCAGCACTACGCGATGCTGCAGCGGAACCTTGTGTACACGGGGCTCACCCGCGGCAAGCAGCTGGTGGTGCTGGTGGGCCAGAAGAAGGCCCTGGCCATGGCCGTGAAGAACCACCTGGGCCGCAGGCGCTATACCAAGTTGGCGGAGTGGCTCACTCCGGGGCAGCTTTCACCGGACATGGATTACAACCACGGCAGTTGACAACGCCTGCAGGCCTGGCAAAAAGAGGCTGTCGATCCACCCAACTCCCGCATCATGCTGACCGGTGCTGATCTGCTCGCCAAAGTCAAGGAGCTGGGCGATGCCTCCAAGTCTGATCTGGTACGGGGCTGCGGCTATGTGAGCACCAAGAAGGACGGCACGGAGCGACTGAACTTCACGGCCTTCTATGAGGCGCTGCTGGAGGCCAAGGGCATGAGCCTGGGCACCGGAGCTGGTGGCGGACGTGGTAAGGCAGGCCGCAGCCTGAGTTATGTGGCCAAGGTTCAGTTCAACGGCAATCTTCTGGTCGGCAAGGCCTACACCGCTCAGCTGGGCTTGGAACCCGGCGATGAGTTCGAGATCAAGCTGGGCCGCAAGCAGATCAAACTCATCCCCCTTGGCGCTGCAGAAGAGGATTGAGCGACGGTTTCCAGCACAGGGGGCTTGCGGTGTATGGCCCCTGAGGGCCGTTGAACGAGACAATTGACTCCGGCCGCTGCTTGTCCCTGGCCACGCACACCACCCCCCTGCAGATCCGCCCCTACGAGGTGGCCGACTGGCCGGCGGTGTGGGCGCTGCTGGAGCCGGTGTTCCGCGCCGGTGAAACCTTCCCTCACGACCCGGCCATCACCGAGGCGGAAGCTCAAGTGGCGTGGGTGGAGCAGAGCCAGGCGGTGATGGTGGCCGTGGATGCCGCGGGTGCGCTGGTGGGCACCTACTACCTGAGGCCCAACTCCCTCGTCCTCGGCGCCCACGTCGCCAATGCGGGCTACGTAGTGGCCGACCACTGCCGGCACCAGGGAATCGGCAGCAGGCTCTGCCAGCACTCCCTGCAGGCGGCGCGGCGACTGGGGTTTCGGCTGATGCAGTTCAACCTGGTGGTGAGCACCAACACGGCCGGCATCCGCTGCTGGCAGCGCAACGGCTTTCAGGTGGTGGGCACCCTGCCTGAGGTGGTCTGGCTTTTCTGGACAGGCCCCATCGTTAACCTCTGAGGCGGGGTACCGCCCCTGAAAGGGGCTCCCACCGATGAGCAAGCGCCGCACCCACAGCCCCGAGTTCAAGGCCAGGGTCGCCATGGAGGCGATCAGTGGCCGCAAGACGATCCAGGAGATCGCCGCCGACCACGCCATCCACCCGATCCAGGTGAGCCAGTGGAAGCGGCAGCTCCTGGACGGTGCCAGCGAGCTCTTCACCCGAGGCAAGAAGACCAAGGACAAGGAGGAGGGGCAGGCCAAGGAGGCGGAGCTGTTCCAGCAGATCGGACGGCTGCAGATGGAGCTGGAGTGGCTCAAAAAAAAGTCTCAACTGCTCTGATGCCCGTGAACTGCGCAAGCTGGTCGATCACGACCACCCCGAGCTCAGCATCAGCAGGCAGTGTGCGCTGCTGGGGCTGCCTCGATCCACGCTGTACTACCGGCCGACACCGGTCCGTGTATCGACGCTGCGGATCATGGCCAGGATCGATGCTCTCTACCTGGAGGATCCCTGCAGCGGCAGCCGCCGGATGGTGGACTATCTGGCCCAAGATGGTATCCCGATCAGCCGAGATCGAGTGCGAAACCTCATGCGGCGCATGGGATTACGGGCGATCTACCAGAAGCCCCGGACGACGGTTCCAGGTGATCCGTCCGTGCGGTTCCCCTGCCTGGTGGACCTCACGCAGGTCACGTCGGTGGATCAGGTCTGGGCGACCGACATCACCTACATCCCTCTGCAGAAAGGGTTCCTCTATCTGGTGGCGATCATGGATCTCCATTCCAGGCATGTGCTCAGCTGGAGGCTCTCCAACAGCCTTGACACGAAGTTCTGTCTGGAGGCCCTGGAGATGGCCTTGGGAGGCGGCCGTAGGCCAGAGATCTTCCACTCCGATCAAGGCTGTCAGTTCACGTCCGCTGACTTTGTGGCCAGACTCAAAGGGGAGCGGATCCAGATCAGCTGGTCCGGCAGAAAGCGGTGCTACGACAACATCCTTGTTGAACGGCTGTGGAGGACTGTCAAGTACGAGGAGGTCTACCTACGGGCATACAGCGATGGCTGGGACGCTGAAATCAGCCTGGCCCGCTTCCTGTGGCGGTATTGCCATGTAAGACCTCACAGTTCCCTTGGAGGCAAAACTCCCCACGCGGTCTACACTGAGGCCGAACCATGTTCCACCCGTCCTGGGTTAACGATGTCAGGGGCCGGAACTGTCCAATAAAAGGCACCCACCTCAGCCTGGGGCGTTTCGCCACCGGCAACGGGGCTATGTCGATGCCCTGGTGATGGTGCAGGCGCTGGTGGAGGGGCCTGGAGCATGAAGGTGGTGCCGTTGCGCCTGCAGCCCGGCGATGACCTGCGCCTGGCTCTGGAGGCCTGGATGGGAGCGCAGCAGGAACTGGCCGGCTGCGTGATCAGTGCCGTCGGCAGCCTGTCGCTGGCCCAGCTGCGCCTGGCCGGTGCGGCTGGAGCCACGGCGATCCACGGCGAGCTGGAGATCCTCAGCCTTTCGGGCACCCTCTCGCCGGATGGCGCCCACCTGCACATCGCCATCGCCGACAGCAAGGGCGTCGTGATCGGCGGGCACCTCTGCGCCGGCTCGCTGGTGCGCACCACCGCGGAGCTGGTGATCGGCCTGCTGCCGGAGTGGCAGTTCCGGCGGGAGCTGGATCCGGCTACCGGCTATGCCGAGCTGCGGATCAGTCCTCGGGATCTGAGCTGAATCGTCAGGGCTCGGCCAGAGCCGCGATGGCCCTCAGCGTTTCCAGCAGGTCCGGCAGTCGTTGCTGGCTGGCCTGATCCGGTGGGAGGAAGGCAGGCAGGGCCTCCAGAAAGGCGGTGGTGTTCAACAGCTCCAGGAACTGGGCCGCGAGATCCTGCCGCAGCTCGGGCGGGCTGAGTCTGCATTCCTCCAGCAGTGATGCCCGGCCGTCGACCACGGCCATCAGATCCTCCAGCTTGGTGGCCAGGAACACCGGTGCGGTGACGATCCGAATCGAGCGACCGCTTGGCAGCCCCTGCAGCTGGGCGGTGTCCAGGGCGAGGGGGTACCAGCGATTGGAGAAACCCAGGATCTCGCCATGGGTTGGCATCAGATCGAGCACGAGGTCTTCCATGCACCAGCGGCAGAGGGGTGCCCCTGGCCGGCTGTCCTCCTGGAAGCCCCGCTGCCGCAGTTGGCTCCCCAGCTGGTGGTAGTCGGACCTGGCGATCACGCGGCAGATCACATCCACATCCTGGGTGGGCCGGATCTCCGGCATCGCCGGATCCGTGATCAATACGCCAGCCACGGCCCCGCCGACAAACACCAGTTGCTCGAGCAGCGCCTCACCCAGCTGCGCAGCGGCCCGCTCCAGCAGGGAGACATTGGGGTCGTTGGGGTTCATGGCTGCAGCCGCTCCTCCAGCAGCGTCAGGGCCAGGGCCTGTTCACGGGCGCTGCCGCCGCGCACCGCATCGAACAGGGCCAGCAGTTCCCCCAGGGCCGGGTTGCGCCCCGCCGCCTCGGGAACACTGGGATAGAGCGGGTGGAAGGCGATGCCGCGGGCTGTTCCCTTCTTCCACGGCCACACCGGTGGAGGGTCGTTGCCCGGCCGGATCTGCGCGTTGAGGGGGGAGGCGGCATAGCCGGTGGGAACACCGCGGCTGAGCCCGCCCTGCGTGGCTGGAAAGCAGTAGCGGGCACCGTGCTGCACGAAGGCTTTCAAGGCAGCGCGAACCACCGCGGGCTTGCCGGCCTCATCCTTGATCGCCAGCCTGGCGGCGACAGCACGTTCCACCGCCGCATGGGTCTCCGAGGCCGTCAACCCCAGCTCTGCGCCGAGGGCCGCATAGGTGGGGGCAGGGCCTGCGTCCAAGGCCAGGCGCAGCAGCACCACCAGATCCTGCGGGCGCAGCACGAGCTGGGGATTGGAGGGTGAACGGGCCACGGTCGCAGGGGCCATTCGGCATTCGCGAATAGCGAATCTACGACGCCTATCGCGGGTTGTCGGCTCTCTCAGGGCTCTGGAGCAGCCGGCGGCAGCAACCGTTCGATCGATGCTGGCGGTACGCCCACCTGCTGGGCGATTAGCAGCACCAGCTGCTCCAGCCGAACGAGACGCTGCTCCAGGGCTTGGAGCTCGGCGCCGCCAGCCTTGCCCCCCGTGCCCTTCCCACCTGGGCTGGGTTTGGTTTTGGGAGGGGGAAGCAGGGACAGGGGCGGCGGGCCGTTGGGATCGGCCAGCAGCAGGCCCACCATCAGATCTTTCCTGGGGCGCTTGGGCACCTTGATGCCCCTCTGGGCACAGAGCTCCTGCAGGGCGTCGTTCTTCAGGGCAAGGAGTTGGGCCTCCGTGGCGGGTGTGCCGCCCTCGGGCTGGATCAGGGCGCGGGGTTCCTCGACTGCCGTGGCGCTGTCGCCCAGCTCTTCCGCCAGGCCGCGATAGAGCCGGGCATCGGCCTGGGCCAGCTGCTGCAGGGTGGAGCGGAGGGTATCGGCGATCTCACCCATGGTCGTCGGCTCCTTTGGCTTGATCCTGGATCTGCGGCTGGCTCTTTGGATCGGGCAGGTTCAGCTGTGGCTGCTGAGGGCCTGTGGGCTCGGCCGGGTGTGGGGGCTGAATGCCGTTGGCGCTCAGGTCGATGGGTCGCTGCGCACTGTCCCCCGGCGGTGTGGGTGTCCCGGCTGCGGGTCCGTGGCCGTTGCCATTGCCGCCGGGGGGTGGCGGTGGCGGCAGAAGCTCCTGCGACTTGTTGATCAGCTCCTGCTGCTTCTGCTTGAGATCGCCGAGGCGGTCCTTGGTGCGGCCCCAACGATTGATGAAATGAATCACTGCACGGACGAGATCACCGATATACCCGCCACCTTGAAAGCTATGGCGACCTTTCTTGTAGCGGCTAAAGCCATTCACCAGATCATCGCCTGCATCTTCAATGTCACCGGCGATGGCCGTCACGATCTCCAGGAGCTCATAGAGTTCCTTGCGCTGGGGCAGATCGCGACTGGCGAGGGCCGTGATCCGTTCCTTGAGCAGGGCGGTTTCATCCTTGGCCTTGTTGGCCAGACGCCGATGCTGGGCGCGGCTGCGCATCAGACTGGAGTAGCAATTGCGCAGTTCCAGGTAGGTGCTGTTGAGCTCCTCACGTTCAAGCGGTTCGGGATCGGGCGGGAAATCGGAGGTTGGGGGCAGGAAGACCATGCCGTGCTGCACATCGGCCTCCATCCTCGGAACACAGCTGCAGGTGACAGCGATGGTGAGGAGGCTGGATCTATGCGTGGGGTGAATAGTTCCGGCATCGCCCCTTATGACGACTGAGGCGAGAAGGGTGCTGAACGAGCGGCAAATCCGCAGCAATCTTCACAATGTCGCCGGAATCGTCCGAACAAAGCGGAATCAGTCCGCCTACGAGCGCCAGCTCGCTACCCGCTCTGGCTCAACCCGAGGCACACACCGCCCGGGGAGCCCTGCGGCCTCTGCTCTTTCGCAGGAGAACTGAGCCAAAAGCGGGTCAGGGGGCTGAGGCTTTGTTCACTGACGCCTGAGCCGTTCTCGCCATGCCCCAGATCGACCTGCTCCTCGCTGCTGAGCTGATTGTGGTGCTGCTTCTCGTCGCCACCATGGACGCAACCTCCCCACGGGCGGAGGCGGCGGAGCCGCCAGTGGAGGAGCCAGGGCTGCCCGTGCAGTGGACTGCCGAGAGCGACCTGCATGCCCAACGCATCCTGCGGCTGGAGAGCCGCCGGGCCGAAGGCTCTGCTCCCCTGCGCTGAGGGCAGGAGCGATGGCCCTCCTTAGGATCGGTTGGCTATCGGTAGCGGGTCAGGAGGGTTCCGGGATGCTCGGCGGTGCAGACCAAAAAGCCCTCTTTGATTACTGGCACGACCGGGTGCGGCTGACCAACCTCAAGCGCCTGGGGGCACGTGAGCACGTCACCACCCAGGAGCTGCGGCATGAGTGCACAAACTACGACGAACTCAGGCGGCTGAAGGCTGTGCAGGAGCTCGATGAACTGGAGCGCTGCCGCGTCATCGCGATCATCAAATACGAGTGCACCGCGAAGGTGCTGCAGCGCCGTACGGGCCTGCTGCGCGACTATGCCCGCCAGTGTGAAGAACAGGCCCTCTATCATCGTCAGAAACAACGTGGGCTGCTGGCAGTTATCAGCAAGCTCAAAGACATCCTCAAAGGGAAGGATGGCACCATTCTTCGTCTGGAGTCGCGGATTAAAGCGCTTCAGGCGGAGAACGAAGTCCTGCGAACGGAGCAACAGCAATCCAAAGCTGAACGCCAACGCGACAAGGAGCTCGATGCGCTTCAGCGTGCCTACGAGGCTGAGGTGGAGCGCCGAAAGCAACTGGCCAAAAACAACCAGAGTCTCGGTGGCCGCGTCGCCCACGCCAACCGCTACCGGCGTGAGCGCGATGAGCTGAGCGAGGCCCTCAGGATCGAACGGCAGACCAGCCAAGCCCTGCGGCGGGAGCTGGAGCAACTGCGCAGCGGTGAGCAGCTCGGGCTCGGCCTGGCTGAGTGAGCACCATGGCCCGCAAGTCGTCCCCACCAGCGAAAGGAGCAAAGCCAGCCCCCAAAGCCAAGGCAGCGGCCAAGGCAACCGCCAAAGCCCCGGCTAAGGCCAGGCCCCCGCGGCAGAAAGAACCCTCGCTGGCCGACCTCAAACGCCAGGTCATGGCCCTGGCAAAGGTCTCCAGCACCAAGGAGCTCAAGCGGGCCAACGTGGATCTGCGCCATCTCGATTTCCGCCTCAAGGCCAGCTGGC
Source organism: Synechococcus sp. CBW1002 (assembly GCF_015840915.1). Lineage (NCBI taxonomy): Bacteria > Bacillati > Cyanobacteriota > Cyanophyceae > Synechococcales > Synechococcaceae > Synechococcus > Synechococcus sp. CBW1002. The sequence goes on along the minus strand of NZ_CP060398.1, from coordinate 361,324 downwards.
GCTCCGCCTTGGAGGTGCTCCAGCAGGCGGCGGCGGCCATGGCCGAGTGGGAGCGCAACCCACCGGAGGAATACAAGGAGCTGTTCGCCGAGATCGATCAAGCGGCTGCGGCCTACAGCGCCTCGATTGAGCAAGGGCTCAAGCTCAGCAGTCAGCTGCTCGATGCTGCCGACGACCTGGAGGCCCTCTCCGCTGAGCTGCAGCAGGAGGCCGAAGAGCTCAAGACAATCGAGCAGGCCTCCCGCAAGCAGCGCCGGGCGCGCTCCCTCAACTGATAGCAATGCCAGTCTTTGAGACCGCGGCTGAACAAAGCGGTAGTGGCGCAACGATTCAGCTGCTCCAACTGACGATTTTGACGCTTTGGCGTAAGATCGGCCCATGACTGCGATCAGCCCGGCTCTCCTCAGTGATGTGACCGCCGTCCTGCGGCAGGCTGGTCGAAGCGACCTGGTTGATCGGCTGGTCGCGAGTGCTACTGCTGCCCCGCTCACCAGTAAGCAGGCCGCCACCATGCTTGGGGTGTCGTCGGCCAACACCGTGAAGAACTGGCTGGAGGGGGGGTGGTTCCCTGGGGCCTATCAAACGGCTGGCGGACACTGGCGCTTCCCGCTGGAAGACGTGGAGGCCGTGAGGTCCCGGTTGGAAGACCTGCGCGATCGCAACAGCCGCAGTGATCTGACACCTGTTGATTGCGGCGACGCGTCGGCCGACTTGCCGCTGTCTTGAACCAGTTCAGCGCAGAAACTTTCGCATCGTCAGTATTGGATCTCCATCATCACGCTGAAATGGGCCGGCTGGATCCGTGACAAAGCCGACTTTCGTGTAAAAGCCGATTGCTCGCGCATTGGTCGAGCGCACCCATAGCTTCAGGGCAACACAGCTCGCTTTGGATCGCGCCTGTTCCTCCAGGTAGCCCATGATGGAACAGGCGTAGGACTGACCCGCTGAAAAGGGATTCGTCTGTCCTTGAAAGGCTTGGTCGACGCCAAACATCGAGATCACCAAAACCTTGGCTTTCGAGTCGCTCGCGTCATCAGGATGGGGCTGGTTGCGGAAGCTCACGGCCGCATATCCCACAACGGCTCCAGCCTCTGCAGCGCGGAAAACATAAGTCGTGAGCGAACCTCCCTTGCTTTGCTCTGTAAACCATTCGCGGGTCCGGAAGTATTGATCAACCCTTCCCTGGCCGCTGCAGAAGACATCTAAGAAAGGATCATCCGGTTCAGCCCGCTCAACGAAGATTCCCTGCGCCATGATCAACAGTCCCCATGTTGCTCAGTATAGGGAGGGAAATCTTTCCCCTCCCTTGTTTCGTTCTGGTTTGCCGAGCTGCGGCCAAGGAATCACTTTTTAAGTCATCTGTATCCCTTCAACCGTTGACCTCGTCAATCGTGGTCTCTTGCTCCCAGGCTTTGGCGATCGAGCGATCCAGTCGCCGCAGGAGCGCCACAAAGCTCTCCCCCTCGCGCCGCACCAGCATCACCGGACAGTCGTAGCTGGTGCTGGCGGAGGCCACGCAGTCGATCGGACCAACACGCCCCACCGTGATGTCACCACCTTCTTCCAGGATTGCTTCGATGTAGGGGTAGGCCATGGAACGCGTGGTGTCTGGGGCTTGCGGTTGCCTTTGTCGTGCGGCCGTTCAAGCGGGCTGATACACCGCCAGGGCAGTCTCCAGTGCCCGGTGTCAACTACGTAGGCGGCCGCCTACGTAGGGCCTCCTGAGAATGGGCAGACGGGTTGCACCGCAGTCGATCTGAGCGATTATCAACGGTAGAATGTGGGCAAGTCGGCTCAATTCCGCCGAAAAGCCGCCCAGAGTTTTCCACATGTATCGACGCGAGCCTCGTCATCAGCTCTCGTTTGAGGACTTCTTCCTGCCATTTGGCGGCAAACTCTCCCCCCAGTGTCAGCAAAGAAGTCCGCTCGGTTTGACCCGTCCACCTGGGGGCCCAACCGACGACTATGCAACCGCCCTATGACGCCGCTCTGCGGGAAGCCGTCCGCCTGCGGATGAGCCCTCCGAACCTTGAGAGCGTGGCTGAGATCGCCCGCGACACCGGGATCACGGCGCAGACCATCTACAACTGGCGGAGCCAGTGGCAGAAGCAGGGCCAGCTGGTGCCTGCCACGAACCGGCCGCCGGAGCAGTGGAGCGCTGCCGACAAGCTGGCAGCCGTGATCCAGGCCGCAGGACTGAACGGAAGCGAGCTCGGGTCGTTCTGCAGGGAGCGGGGGCTGTACCCCAAGCAGGTTGCCCGTTGGCGCCAGGCCGCCGAGGATGCCAATGGCCCCAGCGCGCCGAGCATGGCTGATCAGCGGGAACTGCAACGCAAGAATCAGGAACTGGTCCGGCGGAATCGCCAGCTGGAGCGTGAATTGCAGAAGAAAGAAAAAGCACTGACAGAAGCGGCGACGTTGTTGATGCTCTCAAAAAAGTTCAACCAGATCTTTCAACCGGACGAGGATCCTTGATTCCGTCTGGCGATCGCGGTGCGATCGTCGCGCTTCTACAGGAAGGCATCAGTCGTGGCCTTTCGGCCAAGGCCATTGCTGATCTTTTCGGCCTGGCGACACGCACGCTGAGGCGATGGGGCTTGATGATTCGGACCCAGGGATTCAGCTGCGATCAACGCAAGGGAGCGTCCAGGCATGTCATGCATCGTTTCAGCGAGGAGGAGCGCCAACAGGTGTTGTCCACTGTCAACGATCCACGCTTTGCCGATCTCACGCCTGGTCAGATCGTGGCGATCCTTGCCGAGGAGGGAGTCTACGTGGGATCGGAGTCAACGATTTACCGCATCATGCGCCAGGAAGGCCTGTTAAATCATCGCGGCAGGAGCCGCCCACCGCGGGAGCCAAGAGAGCCACCCGTGCTGGAGGCAACGGGCATCCATCAAGTGCTGGCCTGGGATATCACCCTGTTGCCGGGGCCTGTGAAGGGTCAATTCTACTACCTTTATATGGGGACTCCTGAAAAATCCAGATCCATTGCGCCGCAGCTGGTCTCAAGCATGAGAAACCGCTAAAGTGGCCGTGAATCAGGCAATCCGTGATTGCCTTTACTCCTGATCGTTCCATATGTACCGGAGGCACAATAACGGTCAGATCTCAATCAAGGAGTTCCACCTGCCATTTGGCGGCACACTTGATCCCGAGAATCGCTGGGTTCAACTGGAGGGGCTGATCCCATGGGATGAGCTGGAAGAAACCTATGCCCCTCAATTCAGCGCCACAATTGGCGCTCCAGCCAAATCAGTGAGAATGGCCTTTGGTGCTCTCTACATCAAACAGAAGTTAGGGCTCACCGACGAAGAGACAGTCCATCAGATCAGAGAGAACGCCTATATTCAGTTCTTTCTCGGCTTTGCGGGCTACACAGCTAAGGCACCGTTTGATGCCTCGATGATGGTGCACTTTCGCAAGCGTTTTTCTGACGAGGATCTGCGCCGTATCAACGAGCTGGTGGTGCAGCGCGGCAAAGAGATCCTTCTGGAAGCACTTGCTCAGGCAGCAGACGATGACGACCATGATGATCGTGATTCCAGTGGAGGAGGCGCTCAGCTAGAACTTGATGCGTTGATCAAGCCTGCTGACTGGCCAGAAGGAAAGAATTGGGGCACTCTCACGATTGATGCCAGTTGCACTCCAGCCGACATCACCTATCCCAGAGACCTCAAGCTCCTCAACGAGGCTCGCACAACGACCGAGCGAGTCATTGATGATCTGTGCAGTCAGTCATCGGGATTCAGGAGACATCGACCTCGCTACGACCGTGGCCTTGCTCGTGCTCATTTCCTGAGAGTGGCGAAGCAAAAACGACCACGTCGCCGCAAAGTGAAGGCTGCCATTAAACATCAGCTTGGCTATGTGCGGCAGAATCTCAAGGCCATTGATGCTCTGATCGGCTGCGGGGCAAGGCTTTCCGAGCTTAAGAGGCATTGGTGGCAGAAGTTGTTGGCCTGCAGCGAGTTGGAGCGGCAACAGGGCCTTCTGCTCGCCTCTCAGACCAACAGCATTCCAGACCGCCTGGTGAATCTTGTGCAGACCCATATCCGCCCAATGGTGCGAGGCAAAGCACGTGCTGCGGTGGAGTTTGGAGCCAAAATCAGTGTTTCGGTTCAAAACGGCTTTCCGTTCTTGCACCGCATAAGCTGGAACCCCTACAACGAAGGAGAAGACCTTATCGCTCAGGCGGAAAAATACAAGCTGGATACAGGATCTTACCCAGAGCGAATCTGCGCCGACCGGATTTATATCACGGCCAAGAATAGGCATTTCTGCACGAGGAACGGTATTCGCCTCTCCGGCAAGCGATTGGGTCGCCCGCCCAAGGATCCTGATGTCACCACTGCACACAAGCACCAGCTCCGATCTGATCAAGCTCGACGCAATGAAGTGGAAGGCGTCTTTGGCTCTGGAAAGCGCAAGTATTCCCTGGATCTGATCATGGCTCGTCTACCAGCTGGTGCCGAATCCTCCATCTCGATGGCCTTTGTCGTGATGTGCGCGGAAAAGGTCTTGAGGCTGCTGCGCCTCTTTTTTGTCCTTCTTTTTGGGTGGATCTACAGCTTTTTTATGGCCTGGTCAGCGATCAGAGCGCCTGAGGGCATCTGCAAGCCATGCTTTTGAGATCTGGCCGACTTGATGTCACCGCGCTTGCCAGCCTGATTAACGCGAAGCAAACGGACGAATCCGGCGCCGATGGGCCGAGAATCTTTTTCAGGAGTCCCTATATGGTGATGGATGTGTGGAGCCGGCGCATCCTTGGCGTTGAGGTGCACGATCGTGAATGCGGCGAACTGGCCAAGCACTTCTTTGATCGTGTCTGCCGTGACGAAGGGATCAGCTCGGGGTCGACCACGATCCTGCACGCCGATAACGGAGCACCCATGCGCTCCTACACCTTGGCCGCCAAGCTGGCCGAGCTCGGCATCTCCCTGTCATTCTCGCGGCCGCGGGTGAGCAATGACAACGCCTACGTTGAGTCATGGTTCCGAACCATGAAATATCACCAGAGCTATCCAGTGCGTCGTTTCCGGGATCTTCTCTCAGTGCGTGCCTGGGTCGATGGTTTTGTTGACTGGTACAACGCTGAGCATCGTCACAGCGGCATCAAGTATGTGACGCCCAATCAACGTCACTACGGAGAAGCTGACGCGATCTGCAGAGTCCGTCAGCAGACCTATGAGCAGGCGCGTGCGCAACATCCACGCCGCTGGGCCAGGCCACCTCGCGATTGGGCTCAGCCAACAGTCGTGCGGGTCAACCATCCCAGACCGCAGGACACTGTCGCTGCTTGAAGATCAGAAACCCAGGCCCCAGGGGGTTGTGGTTGGACCGCCCGCAAGAGGCGGGCCGGCCTCAGCCTCCGACCGGGGGCCGGCCGCTCAAGCCTGCGCTCCTGATCAACGCGCGATGACGATCAACATCCGATCTCGAAGCCCATGATCCTCCATCCGGAGTAGGCTTTCTGAGGTACTCAGATCAGTACCCTGAGCGGACATCTTTGCTGATAGGCGCCGCCCTGTTGTCTTCCCATGTCCCAATCACCATCTCTGTGGGCTTGTCTGGGTTTTCCCCGTTTCGACTGGCGATTGCCCGGTGGTCGGGTGCGGGTCGACAGCCCCTTCGAGCTGTTCCTGGAGCGGAGGGAACGGGGCGAGAGCTGGGGGCTGGCCCAGCCATTGGGATCCTCCGACGGACTCACACTGGAATGGGTCACCTATCCCTTGCCGCTTGATCCGTCCTGAACAGACCGGGACTTCCTCGCGCTCAGGCTGATCAGGGTGGCGGCGAGCACGCAGCCGGCCCCGATCACCACCGTGCCCGTGATCGGTTCGGCGAACCACAACACACCCCAGAGCGTGGCAAAGACCACCTGCACGTAGTTGATGGACGTGGCGCGTGCCGCCGGTAGTGCGGCCAGGCCCTCCGTGAGCCACACCTGACCCAGTTGGGTCAACAGCCCCACGCCGATCAGCCAGAACCATTCGGTGAGGGTGGGCCAGACGCCCTGCCCCCAGAGCAGTGGCAGGGCCACAGGCACCGAGATGAAGGGGAAATAGAACACGATCACCAATGGGTGCTCACGCACCGAAAGGCGCCGCACGCTCACATAGGAGAGGGCGGTGAGCAGGGCCCCTCCCAGGCCGATCAGCACCGCCAGCACGGGTAGGTTCCGCACCGTTTCTCCCATCCATTCGGGCTGCACCACCAGGGTCACCCCCAGCCAGCCGAGCAGCACGGCGAGGCCGATGCGCTTGCGGAGGGGTTCCCCGAGCAGCAACCAGGCGGTCAGCGCCGTGAGGGTCGGATAGGTGTATTGGATCAGGGTGGCGGCGGCCAGGGGCAGCCGTGCCAGGGCCTCGAAGAACAGCAGCAGGGCGCCGGTGCCCAGGGCCCCCCTGAGCATCAGCAGGGGGTGTTGGTGGCCCCAGGGCGAGATCTGGGCTTGCTGGAGCATGGCGAGGGTGATCGCCAGGCTGATCACGGAACGCACCAGCACGATCTCCGCCACCGGCAGCCGACCGCCGAGATGCTTCACGCACACGGTCATCAGGCTGAAGGCCAGGGCACAGGCCACCAGCAGTCCGCAGGCTCGCCATTCCGCATCCGACTGTCGACCACGCAGGGCCTTGAGCAGGCTCGCCATCCCCATCCAGCGCTGATCGCCTGTCAACCATGCCACCCGGCTCCGGGTCTCGCAGAATGCGGGGATGGCGATGCCCAGGCTCCACCCGCGCACGATTGACGCCGTCAAGGAACGGGCCGACATCGTCGACGTCGTCGGCGAGCACGTGGTGCTCAAGAAGAAGGGCAGGGAGTTCGTGGGGATCTGCCCTTTCCACGACGACAGCAAGCCGTCCATGACGGTGTCCCCGGCCAAGCAGTTCTATTACTGCTTCTCCTGCGGCGCCGGCGGCAATGCGATCAAGTTTCTGATGGAGCTGCAGCGCCGCAGCTTCAGTGACGTGGTGCTGGAGCTGGCGCGCAAGTATCAGCTGCCGGTTGAAACCGTCGAGGGCCCCCAGCAGGAGCGCCTGCGGCAGCAACTGTCCCGTCGTGAGACGTTGCAGCGGGCTCTCACCTTGGCAGCCGGCTGGTTCCGCAGCCAGTTGAAAAGCGCCGGCGGCGCTGAGGCCCTCGCCTATCTGAAGGAGAAACGGGGGCTGCGGGAGGCGACGCTGGAGCAGTTCGGTCTCGGCTATGCCCCGGATCAGTGGGATGGTCTGCTCAAGCATCTCCAGAAGGTGGAGGGACTCGCTCCTGAACTGCTCGAAGCGGCGGGGCTGGTGGTGCCGCGCAAGGGGGGGAATGGCTTTTACGACCGCTTTCGCCATCGGGTGATGGTGCCGATCCACGACCGCCAGGGCCGGGTGATCGGTTTCGGTGGGCGCAGCCTCGATGGCGGCGAACCGAAATATCTCAATTCACCGGAAACGGAGGTGTTTGAAAAAGGCAAGCACCTGTTTGGATTGGATCGGGCCGCCAAGGCGATTCGCAAAGCCGATCGCGCTGTGGTGGTGGAGGGATACTTCGACGTCATCGCCCCGGCGCCTATCAGCAAAGATGTCCGCTCAGGGTACTGATCTGAGTACCTCAGAAAGCCTACTCCGGATGGAGGATCATGGGCTTCGAGATCGGATGTGAGGTGGTCTGGCTTTTCTGGACAGGCCCCATCGTTAACCTCTGAGGCGGGGTACCGCCCCTGAAAGGGGCTCCCACCGATGAGCAAGCGCCGCACCCACAGCCCCGAGTTCAAGGCCAGGGTCGCCATGGAGGCGATCAGTGGCCGCAAGACGATCCAGGAGATCGCCGCCGACCACGCCATCCACCCGATCCAGGTGAGCCAGTGGAAGCGGCAGCTCCTGGACGGTGCCAGCGAGCTCTTCACCCGAGGCAAGAAGACCAAGGACAAGGAGGAGGGGCAGGCCAAGGAGGCGGAGCTGTTCCAGCAGATCGGACGGCTGCAGATGGAGCTGGAGTGGCTCAAAAAAAAGTCTCAACTGCTCTGATGCCCGTGAACTGCGCAAGCTGGTCGATCACGACCACCCCGAGCTCAGCATCAGCAGGCAGTGTGCGCTGCTGGGGCTGCCTCGATCCACGCTGTACTACCGGCCGACACCGGTCCGTGTATCGACGCTGCGGATCATGGCCAGGATCGATGCTCTCTACCTGGAGGATCCCTGCAGCGGCAGCCGCCGGATGGTGGACTATCTGGCCCAAGATGGTATCCCGATCAGCCGAGATCGAGTGCGAAACCTCATGCGGCGCATGGGATTACGGGCGATCTACCAGAAGCCCCGGACGACGGTTCCAGGTGATCCGTCCGTGCGGTTCCCCTGCCTGGTGGACCTCACGCAGGTCACGTCGGTGGATCAGGTCTGGGCGACCGACATCACCTACATCGGCGCCTATCAGCAAAGATGTCCGCTCAGGGTACTGATCTGAGTACCTCAGAAAGCCTACTCCGGATGGAGGATCATGGGCTTCGAGATCGGATGTTGATCGTCATCGCGCGTTGATCAGGAGCGCAGGCTTGAGCGGCCGGCCCCCGGTCGGAGGCTGAGGCCGGCCCGCCTCTTGCGGGCGGTCCAACCACAACCCCCTGGGGCCTGGGTTTCTGATCTTCAAGCAGCGACAGTGTCCTGCGGTCTGGGATGGTTGACCCGCACGACTGTTGGCTGAGCCCAATCGCGAGGTGGCCTGGCCCAGCGGCGTGGATGTTGCGCACGCGCCTGCTCATAGGTCTGCTGACGGACTCTGCAGATCGCGTCAGCTTCTCCGTAGTGACGTTGATTGGGCGTCACATACTTGATGCCGCTGTGACGATGCTCAGCGTTGTACCAGTCAACAAAACCATCGACCCAGGCACGCACTGAGAGAAGATCCCGGAAACGACGCACTGGATAGCTCTGGTGATATTTCATGGTTCGGAACCATGACTCAACGTAGGCGTTGTCATTGCTCACCCGCGGCCGCGAGAATGACAGGGAGATGCCGAGCTCGGCCAGCTTGGCGGCCAAGGTGTAGGAGCGCATGGGTGCTCCGTTATCGGCGTGCAGGATCGTGGTCGACCCCGAGCTGATCCCTTCATCACGGCAGACACGATCAAAGAAGTGCTTGGCCAGTTCGCCGCATTCACGATCGTGCACCTCAACGCCAAGGATGCGCCGGCTCCACACATCCATCACCATATAAAGGTAGTAGAATTGACCCTTCACAGGCCCCGGCAACAGGGTGATATCCCAGGCCAGCACTTGATGGATGCCCGTTGCCTCCAGCACGGGTGGCTCTCTTGGCTCCCGCGGTGGGCGGCTCCTGCCGCGATGATTTAACAGGCCTTCCTGGCGCATGATGCGGTAAATCGTTGACTCCGATCCCACGTAGACTCCCTCCTCGGCAAGGATCGCCACGATCTGACCAGGCGTGAGATCGGCAAAGCGTGGATCGTTGACAGTGGACAACACCTGTTGGCGCTCCTCCTCGCTGAAACGATGCATGACATGCCTGGACGCTCCCTTGCGTTGATCGCAGCTGAATCCCTGGGTCCGAATCATCAAGCCCCATCGCCTCAGCGTGCGTGTCGCCAGGCCGAAAAGATCAGCAATGGCCTTGGCCGAAAGGCCACGACTGATGCCTTCCTGTAGAAGCGCGACGATCGCACCGCGATCGCCAGACGGAATCAAGGATCCTCGTCCGGTTGAAAGATCTGGTTGAACTTTTTTGAGAGCATCAACAACGTCGCCGCTTCTGTCAGTGCTTTTTCTTTCTTCTGCAATTCACGCTCCAGCTGGCGATTCCGCCGGACCAGTTCCTGATTCTTGCGTTGCAGTTCCCGCTGATCAGCCATGCTCGGCGCGCTGGGGCCATTGGCATCCTCGGCGGCCTGGCGCCAACGGGCAACCTGCTTGGGGTACAGCCCCCGCTCCCTGCAGAACGACCCGAGCTCGCTTCCGTTCAGTCCTGCGGCCTGGATCACGGCTGCCAGCTTGTCGGCAGCGCTCCACTGCTCCGGCGGCCGGTTCGTGGCAGGCACCAGCTGGCCCTGCTTCTGCCACTGGCTCCGCCAGTTGTAGATGGTCTGCGCCGTGATCCCGGTGTCGCGGGCGATCTCAGCCACGCTCTCAAGGTTCGGAGGGCTCATCCGCAGGCGGACGGCTTGCCGCAGAGCGGCGTCATAGGGCGGTTGCATAGTCGTCGGTTGGGCCCCCAGGTGGACGGGTCAAACCGAGCGGACTTCTTCCTAAGAAACACCAACGGCCAACAGGGATCTCGGCTGACTGACCACACCTCAAGCAGAGGCAACAAGTTGAAAACCAAGGGCAATGGCGCGTCGCTGGAGACCACGAATCTGACGATCCCTTGATTCCTCCTGATATGCGGCAGCACCGGGATCCTGATATACCAAACCATCACGGAGCGTCTTGTAGTAAAGAATGGCAAGCTTTCGGGCAGTAGCAATTAATGCTTTACTCTTTCCGGCACGTGCTGCCAGACGACGTTGAAAAGCACCCAGTGCAGTATTCGTTCTTCCCAGCGGTACGGCAGCCATCCAAAAGGCACTACCTGCTCGCGTAGTGCCCTGTCGTGTTCGTGAAGAAAGTACCTTTCCCCCTGAGATCCTGTTCTGAGGACTGAGTCCCAGCCATGACACAAAATGCTGGGCACTGGGCCAGCGCTTCATGTCCAACCCACACTCACTAATGAGCGTGAGAACTGTTGTTGGTCCTAATCCCGGAAGCCTTAGAAGATTGTGGCCTGACAAGGCTTGAATTAGGTGGGTTGGGTTAAATGCAAAGCCATGTCCGCATATCTTCCAATCCCCAGGTTGACTGCCTGGATCTTGATAGTCCGAGCCGGCAAGCTCTGTCATCAATGATTGTGCCGCAAGCTCGCAGGCCCTGATCTTCTCTGAATAGGTGTCAAAGAGCTCAACTGCGATCTTCAAAGAGAACAAGTGATCGTCTTGGTAGTTCCCCTCAAGAGCAGCCGCAATTGTTGCCGCGCTCTCCTTGCAGCGTCTGTCTCGGAGAGAAGCGAGTCTTTCGGGGTCCCTCTCACCTGAAAGTATGGCATCGATGATTCGCCTACCGGTTAGTCCGCTGATATCTCTGACAACATGATGAAGCTGAAGATTCATAAGCATCAGCGCCTTCTGGATGTGTTGCTGATGAGACGAGCGGTATCGAACAAGTTGATCACGCTGCCGCAGATATGAGCGTAGTTCTGTGATTTTTTGGTCTGGACGAAAGCTTGCTCTCACCAGGCCGTAGCTGTGGAGCTGCTGAAGCCATTGTGCATCGTTGATATCCGTCTTGCGGCCCGGAACATTCTTGGCGTGCCTGGCATTAACAAGAAAGACGTCAATGCCTTTGCCAGAGAGAATCTCGTAAAGCGGAACCCAGTAGATTCCAGTGGACTCCATGGCAATGGTGCTAATTCCAACTGCCAGCAGCCATTCGGCGAGTGCGATTAGATCCTTTGTGAAGCTTGAAAACTTGCGGACGGGATTCGGATCAAGCTCGACAGGAACAGCAACAACGTGGAATCTACTGCCGACATCAATTCCAGCGGAACGAGGGTTAATGACTTTCAGACGAGCTCGGCGCTTGCCTGCTGAAATTGGTTCTCCCATGGCTTAAGGACTCACTAGGTGATCGGGAGGGCATCAGGCAGGATTCGCGCACTAAAATCAGCAAATTCCTAATCGGGATCGGCCGACTAACTCATTGGTCAGTCGAGCCGTCGCCAGGGCAGGGAGCGCAATTCGAATCCCAGGCCACGTTTGCTTTCGGGGTCAGGCCTCCAAAGATGTCATCGGCCATGGCCCGATGTCCTCATGACCAGAGTGGCAAGGGCGCTCTGGCTTGGCCGTGGGTGTTTCGGGCGCGAGGGCGTACGCGCGTACTGGTTCGTTTGCTGACACTGGGGGCCCTTCACGCTGCCGGCATCACCAATGCGGTGGCGTCTCTGGGCACGGCGCTCAGCGGTCAGCAGATCACCCAGCTCTGCCGTTGCACCGACAGCAGGCGCATCATCCTCAATTTCGATGCCGATCGGGCCGGTGTGCGTGCCGCCAACCGGGCGATCGGTGAGGTGGAGCAGCTGGCCCTTCAGGGGCAGCTCGAATTGCGGGTTCTCCACCTGCCCTCGGGCAAGGATCCGGATGAATTCCTCCAGGAGCATGGCGCCGGCGACTACCGCGCCCTCCTGGATCAGGCGCCGCTCTGGCTCGATTGGCAGATCGAGCAGGTGCTGGAGGGGTGTGATCTGGATCGGGCCGACCAGTTCCAGCAGGCGGTGTCAGGGATGGTGCAACTGCTGGGCAAATTGCCCCAGTCCGCACTGCGCACCCACTACCTGCAGCAGGTGGCCGAACGCCTCAGCGGTGGTCAGAGCCGGGTGGCCTTGCAGTTGGAAGACGACCTGCGTCAGCAGGTCAAGGGGCAGCGCTGGCATGGCCGGGCAGCCCGCTTTGAAGAGCCGGGCGAGTCGAGTCAGCGGGAGCGTTGCGAAGCCCAGCTGTTGATGCTGTATCTCCATTGCCCGTCCCATCGGCCGGAGATCCGGCGCGAGCTGCGTCAGCGGGAGCTGGAGGATTTCGGCCTTCAGCACCATCGCCTGCTCTGGGCGGCCATCAGTGAACTGGAGGAAACCAACCTGGGTGCGGGACGGCTGGAAGCGATCAGTCGGGGCGATGATCCCGGCGATGCGCTGGCCGATCTTGAATTGGCGCGACTGCTCACCGATCAGTTGTTGCTGGAGAACAGTGCTCTGGTCACCAGGCTGACTCCGCTTCTGGAACCAGGCGAGTTGCAGCGACTCAGCCTGGAGCATCCTCTGCAGCAGCTGCGAGGCACCGCTGCCATGCTCGAGCGCCAGAAAAGTCTCAAGCGCTGTCGCCATCTGCTTGAGGCCTGGAGTGGCCAACGGCTGGAAACGCTCGAACGCTGCATTGCCGCCTTGATTCAAGAGGAACAGCAGGACCCCCAGCCCTCGGTCGACATGGAGCAGCGCATTCAGTCGATGTTCGAAACGCTGAATGTGGATGCCTTGCGTTTTCAGCAGTTGTATTACAGCGAGCGTCAACATCTGTCTTTTCTCGATCAACAGCGCTGCGCCGGGTCTGCAGCGCCGACCGTCACCCAAACTGAGACGCTTCCACCGGCAGCTTGATGGGCATCTTTGAGCGGTTTCTCAGTGTGTGGGTGGCCTTGGCGATCCTGGCCGGCGTGGTCCTCGGTGCGGCTGTGCCCGCATGGCCGGAGGCGATCGCTTCCCTGGAGGTGGCTGGGATCAACCTGCCGATCGCTCTGCTGATCTGGGGGATGATCTATCCGATGATGCTGGCGGTGGATTTCGCCGCGATCGGTGGTCTCAGCCGTCAGCCCCGCGGTCTGCTCATCACGGTGGTGGTGAACTGGCTGATCAAACCCCTCACGATGACGGCGCTGGCCTGGCTGTTCATCCGCGGCTTGTTTTCCGCCTGGATCCCTGCCGAGCTCGGGGATCAGTACGTGGCCGGCATGATCCTGCTCGGCGTGGCTCCCTGCACGGCGATGGTGTTTGTGTGGAGCCGTCTCAGCGACGGAGATGCCAACTACACCCTGGTGCAGGTGGCGGTGAACGATCTGATCATGGTGTTCGCCTTCGCACCGATTGCCGCCCTGCTGCTGGGGGTGAGTGAGGTTCTGGTGCCCTGGAACACCTTGATTGCCGCTGTCGGCTTGTTTGTGGTGGTGCCGCTCACGGCCGGCTGGCTCACCAGGGTGTTTCTCAACTCGCCCGGTCGGATTGAGCGGCTGGAACAACGCCTGAAACCGCTCACTGTGGTGTGCCTCATCGGCACCGTGTTGCTGCTGTTCATGGTGCAGGCCGGATCAATCCTGGCGGATCCCCTGGCCATCGCCCTGATCGCCGTGCCCCTGATTCTGCAGACCTATCTGATCTTCTGGATCAGCGCCCAGTGGATGCGCCTCTGGAGGCAACCGCATGCGATTGCTGCGCCTGGAGCGATGATCGGAGCATCGAATTTTTTCGAGCTGGCGGTCGCCGTGGCCATCAGTCTGTTCGGTCTGCAGTCCGGCGCTGCGCTCGCCACCGTGGTGGGTGTGCTGGTGGAAGTTCCGGTCATGCTGTCGTTGGTGGCGATCGCCAACCGCAACCGTCGTCTGTTTCCCACGGGCCATGTCTGAATTTTTTGAAGCGATCTGGCACGGGGAGGGCATCGGCGATGGCGGCGACCTGCAGGAAGCCCTTCAGGCCTACGTGGCGGTGAAGCCCGTCGACAACGACTGGATCGAGGCCTGTGCCGCCGAAGGTGCAGCCCCTCGGATCGAACGCTTTGCCTCCTTCGACGCCTATCTCGACAACGAGGATGCCCTGGAGACGATCCCGGTCACACCGCAGATGATCGTGGTTGCGATCGAGCAGCTCCCGGTCTGATCTGATGACAACGTCGTCGTTTGATTTCGCCAGCTGCACCCCCGTCAACCACCTCTGGCCAGCACCGATCTGCTTCGGGAGCAGACCGGCCTCAACAGCCATGGCGAGCGCATGGTGTTGCTGTTCAGCCAGCGCGAGCAGGCTGTGCAGCTGCTCCAGCAGGCTTGGTAACAGTGATTCTGACGATCAAGCTGAGCTATCGGCCATCCATGAGGGTGGCTGCTTCTGGAGTAGAAATGTCACAGTCTCGGCACCTTTCGGATCAAGCGTTGACAATGCTATCTCGATTCGCTAAAAAATAAAGATTGATCCTTGATCCAAGGCATGAGCTTTTACTTCACTCCTAACCAGATTTCTGGATTCAAAGCAAATCCAAGTTCGATTACCCTGAATAATCCCTTAGGGTTGATTTTTACACGGGTTGATTCTGGGCAAAATTCATATGAAATTTTCTTATCACCAGCAAAAGATAATGGCAATAATTTGAATCCCAATGTCTTTGAGAGTCGTGGCGCAGACAGGAATTCCATTGCTCAAGCCAATTTTTCATTGGATAATTGGCTTGAAACTGAGAATCAATCGATATCAACTTCGCAAATTGCTACCAATGGAACTGTAAATTCTATTTTTAACCCTGGTGATTACACGCTGAAGATCAGGAAAGAAGGCACCTCCGAAATTATTGAAGCCAAAACATATGAATCAAGTGCCAATACTTTACTAGCTACTTTCGAAAACGGAGTTGAAATTCAGCTTTCATCTTTAAACACTGTCATTCAGCTTTCATCTGATGCCCTAAGTAAATCATGGGCAAGCGACCTGAAATATTCAAATGCCAATTATCTTACTGCTATTAATACGCTCAGCAGCAATGATCCATCAGGGTATCCACAAATTGAACTGAGTCAGCCAATAAAAGACACAAAGGGGCGTATCAAGGTTGCCTATCAATTCAATCAATATGATCCTCTGTTTGGCATTGGTGGCATCAATCCAATTATTGAAACTGACGAGAAAGGTCGTGTTATTCCCAAAGCAAGCGATGAGATTTTAAAGAGTGCAATCATACCTTCCTATGATGAAGTTTTCAAAAAAGACAGCACCAAAGCTGATAGTTTCCCTTGGTACGCTGCGGTAATCAATGATCCCACTTCAGCAGCTGAGAACCAACAATCAGCATCATACTTTTACTTAAATGGTAGCCTGAGGAAAGGTTTAGTCGATCAATCTGATCAGTATGACTTGAATTTAGTCAATGGAACCAATAACAACTTAGACCCTTATGGTCGTTTTCCAGATACTGTTGGAGTGGCTGGAGCAAAATTTGACGACTTCCAATTTGCTGTCACATTATGGGTGCCAGAAAGTTCAGTCTTTCGCCCTAAAGGAGGTGGCTTTGATCCTAATAATCCGTCTTATACAGACTTTCAAAAGCCTAGCAATACCCAATCCGGCGCTCTTGAAGGGTTTGCAAAGCAAAAAGACGGTAAATATACCTTTACAATCCCTGAAGGTAAAGATATCGAGTTCTACAATCCAGAAATAGGTGAAGGATTGCTCAAAACAGTTTATCCTGATGCAAAGGGCCAATCAACGCTGAGCTTCAGTGATTGGTATAAAAATTGGTGGGAAAATAATACTTTGCTAAACCAATTCCCGTGGACTGGTAATGGTTACACCTATGATTGGTATTATCCGACTGACAAAGATTGGTTTGCTGATACGCAGCTTGGGCCTGGAGTTGGTGAACTTGTGCAATCCTGGAGGCCAGAAAAACCCCAAGATATCAACGATTGGGTGTATGAAGTTGTGGATGTTCAGACTATCCCTGAGGCTATGGGTGCAGAATCAACAGCAGTTGGAGCGAATTGGCAATTAAATATCAAAAAATTGGGCGTTCTCGATGCCACTGTTCACATTTATGAAGCTGACTCTATAACTGGCATGATAACAGATAAAGAGAAGAATCAATTTTATCCCGATCAAGATATCTATTTAAGTAAAGCCATCGAAAATGCTAAGCACACATTCGATTCGTCCGAGCTTCCTGCCTATCGTGGTGAAAAAACTTACGCTTTAGGGGAACTCGAAACAAATACAAATTATGGCTTTGTTGTCGAAGTCAATGGAAATACCTTCGGAACTTATGGACCCACATCAAGTCAATTTGTTGGCCTGTCCTCGTTAAACTCCGACAGTTCACTTTCTATTGGCTTTGAGGATACTGTTAATGGAGACAATGACCTCAATGACTTGATTTTTATTGTTTCAAATTTGATAGCTTAAAAAATTAAAAAATGAAGTTATTACTTAAAACTTTAGTCAACAATTGAGTTGACAGCCAGAAGCGAACCTATGCTGAGGCTTGAATAACCCATCTTTGATGCCAGACCATCCTCGCCGTGACCGTTCTCCAGCCGACGATGGTCTTTATCTTGTCCCCTACTGGGTGCAAGGAGGACGAACTTGGTTCGTGATTCTGGCTGCTCTTCTCGGTGGAGGAGCGATTCTGTTGTCTTCAGCTGCCTGGTTCGGGCGTCGTGGATTCTCAAGCGGTTTTGGCTACGGTGCGGCGGCAACAGTCTGCTCGTTGGTCAGGGACGACAAGGTCCTGACCCCCGAGGCGGCTTCCACCCAACTGCAGGCATTGAAGCTCAGCTTCGCCAGAACCGGTGTGATCGATGTCAGCCTTTTTCAAAATGGAGTCAGCGAGGTGGCCGCCTCTCTCGATAATTGTGCGTTCCTCTCCCCTCGCTGACGTCATGTTCAGGCCCGACCACCGGCACATTGCCAGCTCGGATGTTGGCCTATGGCAGCCCATGAGTGGTTTCCACCCATGCCGCAGCTGATCGCAGCTGATCCCCTTGGGTCACTTCACACCATCGGACGCTTCTCTGGGAACGTGGCTTACAGTGATGATTTGATTCACTGAATGGTTGATGGATGGTAGCGCGTTCATTGAATCCACAAGGGAAAGTCTGCACAAGCTTGCCAGCCTTGTCGTTGACTCTCGTTTGATGATTGTGGCTGGTGACCTTTCACCGGGCTTCATGGTTGTTGCCTATGAACGAATCAATCCAGGACTCCGCCTTGTGTCTTTGTGCACATGCGCATCAGAAGCTCATGATTTGATTCTGGAGCATCAACCTAGCCATCTGATTATCTGCAGTGATCTCGAATCCGGAGATGGATCTCAACTTGCAGCAGAAATCAAACGTCAGCATGCTACGAAACGCGTCATGCTGATCCAGCGTTCTCCCCATATAGGAGGGAGCAGAGAAGCGTGGACGGCCGGTTGTGAAGTGATTGTTTTACGCCGGAAGACAGGAGGTGGACGACTATTTGATGCCTACCGTACCCTTTTTACCGACGGAGCCTTTTGTGATCCTGATCTCCAGCGACAATTGCTTCGTAGTGACTGTCATCCTCAAACCGAAAAAATAGAAAGCTTGACCACGCGGGAGGAGGAAGTTCTCGTCGAAATTGTCTACGGTCTCACGAACGGCCAGATCAGCGAACGATTGGGCATCAGTGAGGCGACGGCAAAACGGCATGTGTATAATCTGATGCAAAAGTTAAATGTCAGCAACAGGGCTCACCTTGCGACACGCGCCTTACGTACTGGCCTATGTAGTTGGGGACTGGCTGATAACGGCCCGCCGCGAATGTCACTATCATCAAAATAACGCAATCGCCTGAACTTGGGACTCGTAAATATTCAGATACAGGGCCTACAACTTTTGATGGATGTCTCAGTGCGACTCCAGTCGGACAATGAGGAGGCATGTACATCCTGTGTTCATCAATGAACGACCATTCGAGGATCTTGGCTGGTACCTCCGACTCTCAGCCACCAGTGCTATCGGCCTCAGAGAAGAGTTTCTGGAGTGGCAGAAGCGGCATTGGCTTCTCAGTGGATTCCTTGGGCCGATGGGATGATCAGGCGCGGCTGGAGTCAGCCCTGCAGGAAATCACTCGACTCGGATTCGACACGATTCGCACCTGGGACACCAATGCCTACACGGGTCGGATCCTTGAAGCTATCAGTGACCTGGGCCTCAACCTGAAAGTTCAAGCAGGCATTTATCTCCGCAAAGATAGCGATGCGGAGCAGAAGATTGTCTCTGCCTTGCAAACAATCAACTCCCACCCTGACCTGGTCATCGGAGTCAGCCTAGGGAATGAACAACTGGCCGACTGGAACAATACGGGCTTAACGGTTGCCGATGTGATTCAACACGTTAATTTTTTCAGAGAGTTCAGCGATATTCCGCTGACGTATAATTTTTCGGGAGAAACGCTTCGCGGTAACAGTAGCTTTTGGGCTCAGAATGGCGAAGAGTTGTTGAGAAAGCTTGACTATATTAACGTTCACTCCTATGCAGGCTTTTTTGATAATCGCTGGAACCCAGAGTGGACTCCAGGCAGGCAGCTTGAAGTGCTGAAGTTGGACGAGGCTTTGTTTCGCAAGACTCTCGATAACTTTGGCTTGCATAGCACCCCTCTCATTCTCGGTGAGACCGGGTGGCAAAGCGTTGGAGGTGCCCAAAGTGTTACCAATGCTGAGAATATGGAAACTTACTTTCAGAGCGCGAGGGACTATATTCAAGGAGATCTGGCACGCTTTGATGCCATGTTTTACTTTAACTTGAGTGATGAATCCTGGAAGGGTGGCGATAATCATTGGGGTTTGTTTGAAGAAGGAGGAAGTGACAGTCTTGGAGCGGCGAAGTTTGACATTGATCTCGACGTGGTACCTGAGAGCCAGTTACTGCTGGTTGCGGATTCCGGCTCAGCACGCCTGCTTGTGGATGACACCACAGGACTCGCCTTCATCCAGCAGAACGCTTCTGATCAGCCCCTTCTGATTCGCCGCAACGATTCTTACTGGCAGGGGGATATTCCACTCCAGCGCGGCGATGCCGCACTTGTTTCCGCTGCCGTTGATGCAGACGGACAGCTCCGCGTTCTCGATCGCGGGCCTTGGGGCGACTTCAGCTGGATTCTCGATCCCTCTGGTCTGTTCATCGGAGAAGACGCTCCAGGTGTGCTTTCAGTACCGGAAACAGAAGCGCTCTTTCAGATTGACCTCGACGCAGACGGGATCATCCCTGCTCCCCCCAGCCCCGAGTCAGATGCACAAGACGAACGCGATCTCCGTGTGGTTGCGGATTCCGGCTCAGCACGCCTGCTTGTGGATGACACCACAGGACTCGCTTTCATCCAGCAGAACGCTTCTGATCAGCCCCTTCTGATTCGCCGCAACGATTCTTACTGGCAGGGGGATATTCCACTCCAGCGCGACGATGCCGCACTTGTTTCCGCTGCCGTTGATGCAGACGGACAGCTCCGCGTTCTCGATCGCGGGCCTTGGGGCGACTTCAGCTGGATTCTCGATCCCTCTGGTCTGTTCATCGGAGAAGACGCTCCAGGTGTGCTTTCAGTACCGGAAACAGAAGCGCTCTTTCAGATTGACCTCGACGCAGACGGGATCATCCCTGCTCCCCCCAGCCCCGAGTCAGATGCACAAGACGAACGCGATCTCCGTGTGGTTGCGGATTCCGGCTCAGCACGCCTGCTTGTGGATGACACCACAGGACTCGCTTTCATCCAGCAGAACGCTTCTGATCAGCCCCTTCTGATTCGCCGCAACGATTCTTACTGGCAGGGGGATATTCCACTCCAGCGCGGCGATGCCGCACTTGTTTCCGCTGCCGTTGATGCAGACGGACAGCTCCGCGTTCTCGATCGCGGGCCTTGGGGCGACTTCAGCTGGATTCTCGATCCCTCTGGTCTGTTCATCGGAGAAGACGCTCCAGGTGTGCTTTCAGTACCGGAAACAGAAGCGCTCTTTCAGATTGACCTCGACGCAGACGGGATCATCCCTGCTCCCCGCAGCCCCGAGTCAGATGCACAAGACGAACTCAACAGCAACACAGTCAGCGCTTTTGAAGCGACCGGATTCAACCAGGGTGAATTTGTTTCAACAATCGCCTTCAGCCACCGGGCGACAGTTGATCCGATTGTTGCGCCTGGAAACACAAAGTTCATGCATGCCCATGACTTTTTCGCAAATCCAACAACCGGCGCGTCGTCCACGGTGGCATCCCTGATGGATGCTTCCGACACAGCGGCAATTCCGATCAATAACATCTCCACCTATTGGACACCTAGTCTGATTGATGAGGGCTCCGACGGCGTTGGCGGTGAACAGACCTATGTCACTCCTAAGGCAACATCCATCGCTTACTACAGCGTCCTGAAGCCGAACGAACCCAGTGAGCTCGTGAACATGCCTATCGGCCTGAAAATGATCGCTGGTTCGGCTCGCCCTCAGAATCGCCAGTCGAGGGCCCAGGTGTTCTGGAACTACATCGGCGAATTAGCTTCCTATGACCACATCCCCCTTGGCGATGAATGGCGAGATCTACCTTTGCAGGCAGTGATCATTTTTCCGGAATACTGGACTGGTCAATCCCTGGATAGCCCCGACCACAAAAGCCATGTCGCCTACGGAGATGGATCTGGGGTTGGCCCCAATGAACATCCTTTGCTGATTCCCCAGCTTCAACTCCAAATTCACTACGGCAGAAT
Source organism: Synechococcus sp. CBW1002 (assembly GCF_015840915.1). Classification (NCBI taxonomy): domain Bacteria; kingdom Bacillati; phylum Cyanobacteriota; class Cyanophyceae; order Synechococcales; family Synechococcaceae; genus Synechococcus; species Synechococcus sp. CBW1002. The sequence goes on along the minus strand of NZ_CP060398.1, from coordinate 340,279 downwards.
CAACAACAATCTTCACCTAGTTAGTTCCGACTACATGTCATTGCCAGAAGCAGGCGGTGACCTGGATCTGAGGTTGCAACGCGGCAATCCAGATGATCTCAGTTTCCGAAACGGTGAATCGGGATTTGCGCCGGGATGGAGCATGCATGCTGATCAGATCCATCTTCCGTGGGAAGAGGTTGCACCGAATGGTGAAACGGTGGATGGCTTCGCCAGACGCGAAACTGATGCACTCATGCTGCCATTGTTCGCTGGAACGGACGGCAACTCTGTGCGAATTATCCCAACAGGTATCCAACAACCCTATTCGGCGGAGCGTTCTCCTATGCCGATGCTTGGTAGCCCTGATAATGACGTTCTGACTGGCAGCAGCTCTGATGACCGACTGGAATCACTGGAAGGAGATGACATCCTGATTGGAGGTGGAGGTGCCGACCGCTTGGTTGGAGGTGATGGTGCCGATCGGTTTGTGATTGAGTCAATCAATGAATCTACTGTGCTCCGCCCCGATGTGCTCGTCGGTTTCGCCCCTGAAGATCGCCTGGATCTGAGAGGTCTGAATCTCCAGCGCGACGATCTCATTCTCCAATCCACTGGCCCAAGCTCCTGGCTCTTGACAGCATCAGACACTGATCTAGGCATCCTGATCCGTACCGATTCAATCACCTTCGAACAGATCATGATTGATTGAGGTCAACCCCAGAGGAGCTCCACCAGCTCTCAGGAGGGAAAAAAGCGGCTTCTCAGGTGGTTTTTCCGCAAACTCTTAAGTTCCTTACAGACTTGTAGCAAGTCCTGGGCATTCGCCAGATCAGAGAGAATGGGGGCACTCCGAACAAGCCCCTGGAGTGGCCAGGCCCCCGCAGCTCTCTGCTGCTCCAGTCACTCCTTACCTGCCACTCAGAGGCAGCGTTCAGAGGATCGGAACCAGGCTGCAGTGTCATGCAGACACCAAGATTAAATTGGCAAGCCGTTATTTTCGGGTTTGTCAGCACTGAATAGATTCGATCCTCAATGCCCTCATCGGCTTTTGCAACTTCAACACAGAGGACGATGTGCAGACCCGATCTGAATCAGATTCTTGCCAGGGATTGGCCTGCACTGCCCGTTGACCTCGAAAACCCGGGAGCCGCAGAACGAACTCGACGCCGTCGCCTGCTGGCGCAATGGTGCACCATCCAGTAGTATCACGATGTCGTTATGCCGTTGATCAATGGCTGCCGCTCTCGGGGCGTGTCGGGCGCCTGAGCAGCGGCTCACCGGCTTGATCCTGCTGCGCCAGATCGGCCTGCAGCGGCGGCACCCTTGCCACCCCCCAGCGATGACCACCTCCGCCCCCCACCTGCGCGAAGACCTGCTGACGCCGCGCTTCTACACCACCGAAATCGAGAAGGCAGCCCGCACCGATCTGGACAACCAGCGTCCGGCTTTCGAGGCGATGCTGGCCCAGATGGAGGCCGACTACAACCGCGATCACTTCGATCGACGCGTGCCACTGGGTCGGCTGCGGGACCTCAGCCTCGAGGAAAAGGGTGCCTACGAGAGCTATCTGGTGCGCTCGTGCGTGTCGGAGTTCTCGGGCTTCCTGCTGTTCAAGGAACTATCCCGGCGCCTGTTCCAGGCCGGCCGCAACGACCTGGGCCGCCTGTTCCAACTCATGGCCCGCGATGAGGCCCGCCATGCGGGCTTTCTCAATCGCGCCCTGGTGGCCGAGGGCATCCAGCTGGATCTGCCCAAGTTGAGCACCAACCGGCCGATCACCTGGTTCCCGCTCAGCTGGGTGCTCTATTCGGTGTTCCTGTCCGAGTATCCGTTCAGGGGCCGTTACGCAGCAGCGCAGCATTCCACCCTTGATCGTTGATCAACGAGCAACCACAGACACCACGATCGATGACGGCCGGCTCAGGGATTCGGCAACATTGATGGCATCTCACCGCCGCGATGATGGGCGATCAAGGCCTGCTCCAGGAACTGCCAGATATCACGGCCCTGTTGCCGCAGGCTGGTGGTGACCGTGAGCAACCTGCTGCGGCAGATTGCACCCTGGCGGGATTGGACGCCATGGCTGATCTTGCGCTGAATCACCGAATGGCGCAGGGCACGCTCGGCTGCGTTGTTGGTGGGCTCGATCCCTTCAATCTCCAGGAAGGTCCAGAGGCCATCGCTCACTTGCAGCAACTGATGGCAGGTACGCACCGTCTTGGCCCACGGCGTTCGCTCGCCGCGCTGGCAGCCCAGCTCCACAACCCGATGCAGCGTGCCCACAAACGCCTGGCGGATCGGCCGACAGCCCTGCTGCAACGTGGACCAGTCGATCGTTCCGTCTTTGTAGCGGTGCCACTGGGCAAACAGCTGCTGCTGCAGGCCCAGCAGCTCCGCTCCAATCTCACCGCTGGCGCCCTGACGGTCAGCGATGGCAGTGAGATCGCGGATCACGTGCGCCCAGCACAGCTGGCGCTGCTCCAGCGGGAGATGGTTGTAGGCGGAGAAGCGGTCGCTCACCACAATTCCGCCAAAGGCATTCCCGAGCAGGTCGATCGCGGCGGCAGCCGAGCGGCTCAGGCTCTGCAAGAACACTGTCACCCCCATGGCGGTCACCATGACCCACTCCCAGCCGCGCCGGCCATCGGGGTTGCCCCCATCGGCATTACCGGTGGGGGCACCGGTTTCATCGACATAGACCACCGACTGCTGACGGGCAAACGCAAGGGCCTCCTGCATGGGCTGCTCCAGTGCTGCACTCAAGCGCTGGCGGATAGTGGCCATCGCTCCCCGGCTGATCTGTACCCCCAGCAGCTGATCCAGCAGCGCCTGGGTCTTGCTGAAACTCAACGGGAAGGCACTACCCAGCAGACCCACCAGAGCACTGAGCCGGGGACCGTAATGGCTTACTTCCACCTCCGCCGGTAACGAGGCACAGGTGCTGGTGGAACAGCAGGGGCAGACCAGGCGGTGCAGCCGGTGCTCGATCACCAGAGGCGTGATCGGTGGAATCTCGATCACCTGGTGCCTCAAGGGCTCGGGATCCTGACCCTGTAGCAACGTGCCGCAGCGGCGGCAGGCCTGGGGGTGGTGCTCGACCACCTCATCCACCCGCTCGATCGGCAGCAGCTCCGGCCCAGATCCGGGATGGCCCGGCTGGCCGCCGCGCTTGCGGCCACTGCCCTTGCGTCGTTCGGGCGGCTTAAACCCCTGGCCATCACTGGAGGGAGGCTTGGAAGAATTGCGGGAGCTGCGGCCGATCCGCTCGCGCAGATGGGCCAGTTCGGTCGCCAGGGCGGTGAGCTGGATGCGGAGCTGCTCGATCTCCTGTTGCTGCCTCTGGCACTGACTGACCAGCTCAAGAAATCCAGCCTTCACTCCCACCGGGGTGGCGGCCCAATCGGCTTCTGAAATCCCGGCCGGTGGGGTGGTCATCGCAAGGAGTCTCTTACTGAGATGCAACCAGGAATCAAGCCACCGTCAAGGGTTCAGCAAGCCCGATGTTCGTTGCGAGCTGCCCCCAGTGTCAGCAAACGAACCAGTACGCGCGTACGCCCTCGCGCCCGAAACACCCACGGCCAAGCCAGAGCGCCCTTGCCACTCTGGTCATGAGGACATCGGGCCATGGCCGATGACATCTTTGGAGGCCTGACCCCGAAAGCAAACGTGGCCTGGGATTCGAATTGCGCTCCCTGCCCTGGCGACGGCTCGACTGACCAATGAGTTAGTCGGCCGATCCCGATTAGGAATTTGCTGATTTTAGTGCGCGAATCCTGCCTGATGCCCTCCCGATCACCTAGTGAGTCCTTAAGCCATGGGAGAACCAATTTCAGCAGGCAAGCGCCGAGCTCGTCTGAAAGTCATTAACCCTCGTTCCGCTGGAATTGATGTCGGCAGTAGATTCCACGTTGTTGCTGTTCCTGTCGAGCTTGATCCGAATCCCGTCCGCAAGTTTTCAAGCTTCACAAAGGATCTAATCGCACTCGCCGAATGGCTGCTGGCAGTTGGAATTAGCACCATTGCCATGGAGTCCACTGGAATCTACTGGGTTCCGCTTTACGAGATTCTCTCTGGCAAAGGCATTGACGTCTTTCTTGTTAATGCCAGGCACGCCAAGAATGTTCCGGGCCGCAAGACGGATATCAACGATGCACAATGGCTTCAGCAGCTCCACAGCTACGGCCTGGTGAGAGCAAGCTTTCGTCCAGACCAAAAAATCACAGAACTACGCTCATATCTGCGGCAGCGTGATCAACTTGTTCGATACCGCTCGTCTCATCAGCAACACATCCAGAAGGCGCTGATGCTTATGAATCTTCAGCTTCATCATGTTGTCAGAGATATCAGCGGACTAACCGGTAGGCGAATCATCGATGCCATACTTTCAGGTGAGAGGGACCCCGAAAGACTCGCTTCTCTCCGAGACAGACGCTGCAAGGAGAGCGCGGCAACAATTGCGGCTGCTCTTGAGGGGAACTACCAAGACGATCACTTGTTCTCTTTGAAGATCGCAGTTGAGCTCTTTGACACCTATTCAGAGAAGATCAGGGCCTGCGAGCTTGCGGCACAATCATTGATGACAGAGCTTGCCGGCTCGGACTATCAAGATCCAGGCAGTCAACCTGGGGATTGGAAGATATGCGGACATGGCTTTGCATTTAACCCAACCCACCTAATTCAAGCCTTGTCAGGCCACAATCTTCTAAGGCTTCCGGGATTAGGACCAACAACAGTTCTCACGCTCATTAGTGAGTGTGGGTTGGACATGAAGCGCTGGCCCAGTGCCCAGCATTTTGTGTCATGGCTGGGACTCAGTCCTCAGAACAGGATCTCAGGGGGAAAGGTACTTTCTTCACGAACACGACAGGGCACTACGCGAGCAGGTAGTGCCTTTTGGATGGCTGCCGTACCGCTGGGAAGAACGAATACTGCACTGGGTGCTTTTCAACGTCGTCTGGCAGCACGTGCCGGAAAGAGTAAAGCATTAATTGCTACTGCCCGAAAGCTTGCCATTCTTTACTACAAGACGCTCCGTGATGGTTTGGTATATCAGGATCCCGGTGCTGCCGCATATCAGGAGGAATCAAGGGATCGTCAGATTCGTGGTCTCCAGCGACGCGCCATTGCCCTTGGTTTTCAACTTGTTGCCTCTGCTTGAGGTGTGGTCAGTCAGCCGAGATCCCTGTTGGCCGTTGGTGTTTCTTAGGAAGAAGTCCGCTCGGTTTGACCCGTCCACCTGGGGGCCCAACCGACGACTATGCAACCGCCCTATGACGCCGCTCTGCGGGAAGCCGTCCGCCTGCGGATGAGCCCTCCGAACCTTGAGAGCGTGGCTGAGATCGCCCGCGACACCGGGATCACGGCGCAGACCATCTACAACTGGCGGAGCCAGTGGCAGAAGCAGGGCCAGCTGGTGCCTGCCACGAACCGGCCGCCGGAGCAGTGGAGCGCTGCCGACAAGCTGGCAGCCGTGATCCAGGCCGCAGGACTGAACGGAAGCGAGCTCGGGTCGTTCTGCAGGGAGCGGGGGCTGTACCCCAAGCAGGTTGCCCGTTGGCGCCAGGCCGCCGAGGATGCCAATGGCCCCAGCGCGCCGAGCATGGCTGATCAGCGGGAACTGCAACGCAAGAATCAGGAACTGGTCCGGCGGAATCGCCAGCTGGAGCGTGAATTGCAGAAGAAAGAAAAAGCACTGACAGAAGCGGCGACGTTGTTGATGCTCTCAAAAAAGTTCAACCAGATCTTTCAACCGGACGAGGATCCTTGATTCCGTCTGGCGATCGCGGTGCGATCGTCGCGCTTCTACAGGAAGGCATCAGTCGTGGCCTTTCGGCCAAGGCCATTGCTGATCTTTTCGGCCTGGCGACACGCACGCTGAGGCGATGGGGCTTGATGATTCGGACCCAGGGATTCAGCTGCGATCAACGCAAGGGAGCGTCCAGGCATGTCATGCATCGTTTCAGCGAGGAGGAGCGCCAACAGGTGTTGTCCACTGTCAACGATCCACGCTTTGCCGATCTCACGCCTGGTCAGATCGTGGCGATCCTTGCCGAGGAGGGAGTCTACGTGGGATCGGAGTCAACGATTTACCGCATCATGCGCCAGGAAGGCCTGTTAAATCATCGCGGCAGGAGCCGCCCACCGCGGGAGCCAAGAGAGCCACCCGTGCTGGAGGCAACGGGCATCCATCAAGTGCTGGCCTGGGATATCACCCTGTTGCCGGGGCCTGTGAAGGGTCAATTCTACTACCTTTATATGGTGATGGATGTGTGGAGCCGGCGCATCCTTGGCGTTGAGGTGCACGATCGTGAATGCGGCGAACTGGCCAAGCACTTCTTTGATCGTGTCTGCCGTGATGAAGGGATCAGCTCGGGGTCGACCACGATCCTGCACGCCGATAACGGAGCACCCATGCGCTCCTACACCTTGGCCGCCAAGCTGGCCGAGCTCGGCATCTCCCTGTCATTCTCGCGGCCGCGGGTGAGCAATGACAACGCCTACGTTGAGTCATGGTTCCGAACCATGAAATATCACCAGAGCTATCCAGTGCGTCGTTTCCGGGATCTTCTCTCAGTGCGTGCCTGGGTCGATGGTTTTGTTGACTGGTACAACGCTGAGCATCGTCACAGCGGCATCAAGTATGTGACGCCCAATCAACGTCACTACGGAGAAGCTGACGCGATCTGCAGAGTCCGTCAGCAGACCTATGAGCAGGCGCGTGCGCAACATCCACGCCGCTGGGCCAGGCCACCTCGCGATTGGGCTCAGCCAACAGTCGTGCGGGTCAACCATCCCAGACCGCAGGACACTGTCGCTGCTTGAAGATCAGAAACCCAGGCCCCAGGGGGTTGTGGTTGGACCGCCCGCAAGAGGCGGGCCGGCCTCAGCCTCCGACCGGGGGCCGGCCGCTCAAGCCTGCGCTCCTGATCAACGCGCGATGACGATCAACATCCGATCTCGAAGCCCATGATCCTCCATCCGGAGTAGGCTTTCTGAGGTACTCAGATCAGTACCCTGAGCGGACATCTTTGCTGATAGGCGCCGCTGTCCCGACTCCTGAACGGGTACAAATCAAGTTCGTTCTCGTACTTGCGAGCGGAGCGATCTGTCGAAATGCTGACCAGGTTCTTGAATATCTCGACCTGATCACGCTTGAAATGCCGCTCGGTCTCGTCGAGTACGACAATCCAGCCGCAATGGAGCTGATGTGGTTTCTCGGCCAGGCTTTTCAGAGGGACTTGGTTGAACGCCGTCCAAGGGTGCTGTCCTGAGCCGTTAGGGGCTTCGGGCGTCAGCATCTCAAGGAACCGGCTCTGAGGTGGTCTGGCTTTTCTGGACAGGCCCCATCGTTAACCTCTGAGGCGGGGTACCGCCCCTGAAAGGGGCTCCCACCGATGAGCAAGCGCCGCACCCACAGCCCCGAGTTCAAGGCCAGGGTCGCCATGGAGGCGATCAGTGGCCGCAAGACGATCCAGGAGATCGCCGCCGACCACGCCATCCACCCGATCCAGGTGAGCCAGTGGAAGCGGCAGCTCCTGGACGGTGCCAGCGAGCTCTTCACCCGAGGCAAGAAGACCAAGGACAAGGAGGAGGGGCAGGCCAAGGAGGCGGAGCTGTTCCAGCAGATCGGACGGCTGCAGATGGAGCTGGAGTGGCTCAAAAAAAAGTCTCAACTGCTCTGATGCCCGTGAACTGCGCAAGCTGGTCGATCACGACCACCCCGAGCTCAGCATCAGCAGGCAGTGTGCGCTGCTGGGGCTGCCTCGATCCACGCTGTACTACCGGCCGACACCGGTCCGTGTATCGACGCTGCGGATCATGGCCAGGATCGATGCTCTCTACCTGGAGGATCCCTGCAGCGGCAGCCGCCGGATGGTGGACTATCTGGCCCAAGATGGTATCCCGATCAGCCGAGATCGAGTGCGAAACCTCATGCGGCGCATGGGATTACGGGCGATCTACCAGAAGCCCCGGACGACGGTTCCAGGTGATCCGTCCGTGCGGTTCCCCTGCCTGGTGGACCTCACGCAGGTCACGTCGGTGGATCAGGTCTGGGCGACCGACATCACCTACATCCCTCTGCAGAAAGGGTTCCTCTATCTGGTGGCGATCATGGATCTCCATTCCAGGCATGTGCTCAGCTGGAGGCTCTCCAACAGCCTTGACACGAAGTTCTGTCTGGAGGCCCTGGAGATGGCCTTGGGAGGCGGCCGTAGGCCAGAGATCTTCCACTCCGATCAAGGCTGTCAGTTCACGTCCGCTGACTTTGTGGCCAGACTCAAAGGGGAGCGGATCCAGATCAGCTGGTCCGGCAGAAAGCGGTGCTACGACAACATCCTTGTTGAACGGCTGTGGAGGACTGTCAAGTACGAGGAGGTCTACCTACGGGCATACAGCGATGGCTGGGACGCTGAAATCAGCCTGGCCCGCTTCCTGTGGCGGTATTGCCATGTAAGACCTCACAGTTCCCTTGGAGGCAAAACTCCCCACGCGGTCTACACTGAGGCCGAACCATGTTCCACCCGTCCTGGGTTAACGATGTCAGGGGCCGGAACTGTCCAATAAAAGGCACCCACCTCACTCTTGCCGATAGCTTGCTCGCCGACGAGGATCGGCATCCATTGCATTGTGCAGCCTGGCTCGAAGATCCTGGCGACGGCGGCAACTAGGAACCGCTCCATCACAACATCAGCCAATGCTCTGCCATTGCTGAGTTGTGGATTTTGTGTCGGCTCCTCTGGCAGGCCGAGAATCTCGCTGGCTAGCTTGTCAAAGCATGGCCACGGCTCGATTGTTTTTGCACATTCGTTTAAGTACTCGACGACAGGGTGGTAGGCCCTGAGTCGTCCCTTAAAACGAGCTGCATCTGTGACGGCTGTCTTGGGTGGAAAACGGCGCAGGGATGGGTGCACCGCGATCCGGATGTAGACTGTGGTGATGTCTTCAATCTCGATCGTCTTCTCGTTTTCGATGTATTCATATCGCTGGGTCAGTAGATTTAGTCTCAGGCCTGGGTAGAATTGATCGATTAGAAAATTGATTTGCATGGCTTCGCTGGGCGCTCGGCCCAGCCCTTGTCCGCCTTGATGATGTCCTTGTTGGGGTAGTGGACGCTCATCGTCTGGATCTTCGTCTATGTCAAAGTCATCTCCTAAGAGTTTGCTGAAAAAGCCCCGAGGCCGTCATGGCTTGAGCCTGACCTTTGGGCGCAGCGCCCGTGAACACTGGGCTCGAAGTCAGGCGTTCCCGGGCTGAATGGCCTTTGACGGGGTTTTTCAGCAAACTCTTAAGCCTGCATGGCTCTTGGCTTGCTCTCGAGTCTACGTTTTTGTTGATCTTCAAGAACAAGGATGAGAGCTCATGAACGTTCTCTGGTTTCTGCTGGTGGGGGTCATTGCCGGTTGGCTCGCTGGTGTCCTGGTCAAAGGCGGTGGCTTCGGCCTGATCGGTGATCTGGTTGTCGGCATCATCGGGGCCCTGATCGGTGGCCTGCTCTTCAGCGGTCTGGGTGGTGTCTTCGGAGGGGGTGTGCTGGGGAGCATCGTGGTGGCCACGCTCGGCGCCGTGATCCTTCTGGTGGTGCTGCGGGTGATCAGGCGCGCCTGAAGGGCGAGGCTCCATATAAAACCCCTGGGGCTGATTAGACCCAGGGGTTGAGCATGCTGATGACTCAGTTGCAGTCGCTTCGCTTGGTGTAGGTGATCGACTGATAACGGCCGTCGGTGGTGCGAATCGTCACGCAGTTGTTCGTGGAGGGCTGCTCCCAGTAGGTGAAGGAACTGTCGGCCAGCTTGGTGCCACCGCGGTAGGTGTAGCCCTTCGATGTCAGGGTTCCTTCGGCCTGCCCCCCCCTGGCGCCCACCAGCGATTGCAGATCGGACACCGGAGCGCCCTCCCGGGCCGGCTCGGTCGTAGTGATGGGCTTGCCGGAGATCAGACCGCCGATCAGGGCGCCCACCGCGGCACCCAAGAGCGTGCTGGAATCAGCCTTCTGGCTGGAATCATCGAATCGGGCGTCGGGGTTCTCGACACGGTCGAGCCGAACGGAGAGCTTGCGGGGTTCCCCGTCGTTCCAGCTGAACACCTCATAGTCCGACTGGGCGATGTGACTGACGCTGCGAATTCCGTCGTAGGTCTGCACACTCAGCGCCTGCACATTAGGACCCGAGAAGCTGAACTCCGTGCCGTCATCGAGCTCCACGACATAGGCATCGGTGTTACCTGCCTTTTTGTGCTTGAAGGTGCAGTGTCCATTGAAGGCTGCGTAGCCACCGCTCATGAGCTTGCAACGGCCCTGGGCCCTGACCAGCACCTCGGCCATGGCCGCCGGGGCGAAGGGGGCGGACATGCCCGCCAGCAGAAGGCCAGCGCCGAGGGCTGCAGAGGTTTGACGAAAGCTGCGAACCATAGTTAATACGGAAAGAGAAATTCTGATTAGACCGCCTGATTGTGACAGGAAGCGTATGAGGCATAGCACACGCTTCAGGGATAGGCCATGCTGATTGTACCATTTGCTCACCGTCTTGCCCCTTGGTTCCCCTGATCAAACCGAACAGCGTCAGCGCGGCCAGCAGCGGACAGATCAGCTGCTGATCCACCCGTATGTTGGTCTTAGGCGTGCGTAGCTGCACCAGGGCCTCCCACCAGGCGGCATACACTCCCCAGGCCAGGGAGGCCACAACAGGGGGCGGGCTGACGGCCCGCTGACGGCACCGGAGAAGCGCAGCAGGGACCAGCCAGCAAGCAGGACCAGGGCCAAAATCAGAATGTGGCCGGGTTGTCCGACCAGGAATTCAGCGAGGAGGGCCACCGTTCACTACCGAGGGCTCCTACAGGAGCGTCAGAGTTTCCTTACCTAGAACAGAATACCGCCACAAGCGAGAAGGCACTGATGCAGCTGCCCATCCTTGACCAGGAACGAGCTGATGAACGTTGCCTGGGCGGCCAGGCTCTCATCCAGGCTGGGAGGTGGGCGGAGGGCCCCGGTGACAGCCCAGCGATCACTGCTCTTCTGGAGAGCTGCTTCCCCACCCCAGCGGAGGCCAGTCTGGTAATGGCACTGCGCCAAGCCGGGCGGCTCACGGTGTCCCTCGTCGCTACAGATCAGGAACAGTTCGTTGGCCATGTGGCCTTCTCGCCGGGCAGCACGACGGCGGGACCTACCGGCGTTGGTCTGGCTCCACTGGCCGTGGCATCAACCTACCGCTGCCAGGGTATTGGCGCCCAGCTGGGGCGAGCAGGGCTGGACGTTGCCAGCCAAATGAGGCACACCTGGGCTGTAATGTTGGGTGAGCCCGGCTACAATGAGGGTGAGAAGGCCGATCTCGGCGGCTTCCCGCTTGGTGCAGGCGCCGCTGACCTGCATCGAATCGTGCATCAGCTAGTCGTCGATGACGATGTTCGTGCGCATGGGCGGCCTCCCTGATGTGTAGAGAGTAGTTTTGTCATAAACATTTTGCTTGCTCGCGCTGGCGGCCAGCTTGCGCGCCAGCGCAAGGGCCCCTTCGGAGGGCATGAAGCGGGGCCTTTTGACGTGACGGCCGGGAGCGGCCGTAGTGATGGGTGATGCGCTTCTCCATCCCGATTCCATGGGCAGCTGCAAAGGCCAGGTCAGAGAACCCGGCCAGGGCAAGCAAATGCAGGGGCGATGACTTACTCCCCGTCCCCCAGGAAGATCAGCGAGTCCCGGTTCACCCACAGCACCCGGCCGCTCTGGCCTGGGTAGCCCACCCGGCACCAGGTGCCCTGGCTGTTTGAGGTGCACGCCAGCTTGTCGAGCGTTTCCCCCGACACCCCCATCCCCGCGATCGCGGCGCCGTAGTTGGGCTTGGCGTACAGGGTCACCGTGGGCTGACCATGGCCGCTGAGTTTCACCTTGCTGTGGGCCTGGTGATCCACGGCCGCTGCGGGCCGACTCTTGACGTTGGAGACGGCGATTCTGTTGCCGTCGCCGTTCTGCTCGCTGAGCGTGAAGCTGTGGTGGCCGCTCATCAGCCAGATGCGGCCCTGCTCATCACGCATGCGGCGGTTGTCGGTGGTGGGTGGACCGGCCGGCACGAAGCGATAGATGGCACTGCCGCTGAAGCTGATCTCAAATCCCCCGTTACCCCAGGGCTTCACCTGACAGGTCTGCTTGCTGTCGTTCATCCAGCAGTCCAGCGCCTGGGCGGCCGTGGCAGGACGCACCAGGGAGGCCCCGGCGATGACACTCGCGCTGACAGCAGCGATGGCGAGGAAGCGGCGGTGGAGCATGCGGGAGCAAAGGAAAGCCAATCGATTATCCAGGTGGGTGTAGCAATCCCCCACCACCAGCAGGCCATGACACACCCGGACATCCCTGCCCTGGAGGCCCTCAGCCGCGACTACAGCGAGACGCCCCGGCGGGTGCTGTTTGTGCTGGGTTCCGGGAAGAACCCAGCGGTGGAGGTGTTTGAGGCTGCAGCGCAGCAGCGCTCCACCAGCATCGATCCCCAGCACCTGGCGGAGATGGCCGCCGGCAGGCGCCGCTCGCTGACGCTCTGCACCCCGATGCAGATGGTGCCTGAGATCGTGCGCTCGCTTGCCCGCAGCAATGTGGCCGTGTACCAGGTGCAGCTGCTGGAGGAGTGAGCCCAGACTCACTCCATCGTGCGCACGGGGGTGGTGCACCAACGGCTGCGGCCGATGCCGGCAGCACTCTGGAAGCGATCGTCGCGGAAGTCCGCTCGGCCGCTTCTGGGCTCAATGCGGGCCACCCGCCAGAGCTCCTGCTCGCAGTTGATCGTGACGGTGATGCGGGTGCCGTCGGAGGCGTTGATGCGCACGAAGCGCACACCGTCGTAGAGGCCCAGGGGCTGGCCGCCCGCTGCCTGAAGCAGCACCGCCAGGTTGCTGCCGGCCGGGGCTGCCCATGCGGCAGCCGGGTGGCTGACAAGGCAGCCGGCGATGGCCGTGAGCAGCAGGGGGAGCCGGGAGAACAGGCTGGTCATGGGGAAGAGGCGCGGCGACTCGGAACAGCAGCATCCAGCATGACAATGTGTCTGGGGAAAATGCGTCTGGAGAAAAGCCTCACGATGCGCACCTGTCTCCACCTGCTGCTGGCCGTCTCCCTGGTGCCGCTGCCGGCACCAGCAGCGGAGGTCTGCACCCCATCAGAAAGCACCGTGGCCGAAACCCGCTGCGTGATGGAAGCCCTCCAAGCCAAGGATCGGGAGCTGGAGAAGGCCTTGGTGCGGGTGGCCAGCGAGGCCAGGCAAGTGCCCAGCGAAACCTTCCAGACGCTCTGGCGCGACAACCTCACCGGCTTCTACAAGACGAGTGCCGACCCAAACGAGCAGGCGCGTGCTTTCCGAGCCGAACGCCGCAAGGTGTGCGCCTACGCCAAGTCGGTGAGCTTTCAGGGGACGGGCTACGGCATCTTCACGACGCGCTGTGAGCTGGCGCTCACCCAGACCCTGCTGGAGCAGCTGCGGCCATGAAACGCACGCTCATCCGCCTATCGCTGTTGCTGCTCGCTGGTTCAATGGCCTGCTGGGTCGCCTATCGGCTGATCGGCGTACATGTAGATGCAGATGGCATCCTGCGGGAGGCCTTTCCTCTGATCCCTATCGGTTATGTTCTGGGCTTAGGTGGCGTTGGGGCTGGGATCGCTGGCCTGCTGTGGAGAGAGCCAGCAAGAGGCAGGTGATGCAGATGTCAGGCATTTAACGACCTCAATATGTAATCCCACATAAGCCCTTGGTGTCTTAATCTAAATCCAGATCTCCTCCATCACTCGGTACATATTGCCGCCGAGGAACTTGCCGCAATCCTGTTCCGAGTAGCCTTTCTCCAGCATTTTGTCCACCAGTGCGGCAACGATCTGATACGGCGCCGGTGTGGGTACGCCCTTGGCGCCCATCGCCGCGCTGTAACCGCCATCGGGAAACACGGCCGCACCCGCCGGGGTCTGAATCAGCGAAGCAGTGAGGTTGACATTGGGAATGAAGTCCGAACCAAAACCAACATGATCGATGCCTACGAGGTTTGCCATGTAGTCGATATGACGAAATAGAGCATCGGTAGTCACGATATCCGGATTGGTCTTGTCCATGAAGGCGCCGACCATATTGATCGAGCACACACCACCACTCTTCGCAATCGCCTTGATCACCGTATCAGAGAGACTGCGCTGGTAGTCTGCAATTGCCAATGCTCCCGAATGCGATGAGATCACGGGTTTGCTGCTGCGTTCAATCGCATCGAGTGATGTCCGCTCACCGGTGTGGCTGACATCAACAATCATGCCGTAGCGGTTGTAAGCATCGATCAACTGTTTGCCATACGCAGTCAGGCCACCGTTGGCGGTCTCAAAACAACCATCACCGACGGCATTCCGCTGGTTATAAGCGAGCAGGCAATATCCATAGCCCAGTTGCCGCCATAACCCGACCATATCCACATCGCCAGCAAACAATGCCGTGCCCTGATGGGTGAAGAACAGGCCGAGCTTGTTTTCTTTGATGGCGGTATCGATATCATTGGTCGTGCGCACAATTTTGTATTTGTCGGGTTTCTCGCTGATCTTGTTCAAATAGAACATCAGTGACTGCGCGACACCCTTGATCGAAGAATCCAGCGAATCTGCCGATGGGCAGCATGCCAGCACCTTGAAACCCGCTGCCTTGCAACGCTCCATTTCGTCGTGAAATTCCGGTGCCTGCGGGCTAGACCACTGACTCGGCCAGACGCCAGAAAACAGGGTATCCATCGTGATGGATGCCTTCACAATTTTCTTCGCCCTGTTTGTCGCAGAATATTTGTGCAATCGTTGGGGGATCTTCGAGTAATCGATGATATTAAGTTTAGGCGTGCTGACCGAGGAATTGGTTGGCGGGATGTCAGCGGCTGATGCGTTGTTGGAGCCGAGGATTAGAGTGGATGATGCCCCTCCCCCTATAAGAGCGAGCGTCTGCAGGAACTCACGCCTGGTGGAATCGCATGCCGGTGGCGAATAACCTATAACATCAAGTCCCGTGTCGATTATGGCCAGCTCCTTGGAACCATTACGTTCTTGATTGTTTCTTATTTTGTCTCTCATTTGAGATATACCTCATGTGTTTATTGGTGTCCAACGATTATGGATAGATCGTGCGCAGCCACGATCTTATCCGAAGTTGAACAAGCCTGCAGTTCTGGGGCCCAGGGGCTTACTGCAGAAACATCTGGCCGTTTTCCACACTGGCTTTATCTTCTGCCATGGGTAGAAACACCTGTCCTGCCTGAACCAGAGCTGTGATGACTGGTTCCTGCTCAGCTTAGGGGCGCAGTCCAGCCTCCAGGCCAGTTCTCTCCTTCTGAACCAGCCTGGATGGGGCAAGCAGGGCTATGGGCAGGCTTATCTTGCGCTCCTTCCTTGAGCGTTTAGCTGAGCAGTGGTCTCATGCCTCGCACACGAACAGCGAGGACTTCCATCACGCCGCCGCACTGGGGACACAGCACCGCTGGCTTGTGGCTCGGCTCAGTGCGATCGGGCAACACGACCCTCAGCAGGAGTTGCACCAACTGGATGAGGCGCTTGCCGTTGGCATGCAGCAGGCCAAAATCACGTACACGCCGAAACCGCCTTGGTAGTACATGCCGCAGCAGCAACCAGAGGAAGTCACCACCTGAGATGGTCTGGATGATTTCCTTTCCCGCATTGTCCTTGGTGCGGAATGTCACCATTCCATCCTCGTCAGAGAGAATGTTCTTCTCCGGCAGCACACCACGGTACAGGTAGCGGCCAAGATAAATCAGTGCCTTCTCGCCACGGCCTACTGATTTGCAGTGCACCACCCACTCTCGTGGGATCGTGCTTTTCACCTGCAGGCCCAACTGCCGCATCCCCTCAAACCATTTCGCACGGAATACCCTGGCAAGGCTGGCCTCAGGAAACAGATAGCCCTTGGCCTTGCTGCGCCATTCCCTTCTTTGCTCATGAATCGCACCTGCAGGCACAATCAGATGCACGTGGGGATGGTAGTCAAGCCGGCGGTTGTGCGTGTGCAGCACTGCGTGCGCTCCGATCTTTCCCCTGAGCTTTGGATCACGGCGAGCAAAGGAATCGATCGTTTGCCAGCACGTTCTCAGCAGCAGATCATAGGTTGCTCTTTGATGCTGCCAGAACACCGGCCTCAGCTCAGCCGGTACCGTGAAGGTGATCAGGAAATACTCCACCGGCAGCAGCTTGGCTCGTTGTCGTTCAATCCACTGCTGGCTTTCATGATGCTGGCAATGGGGGCAACTGCGATGGCCGCAGGAATGGGGGATCTTGACACTGTGCTCACAATTGGAACATTGCAGCACCATCAGGTCGCTGCCTTGACGGCGGCAGCGTCGCATCGCCTGCAGGGCCTGGCGATGACTTGGCAGTAGCTGAGGGCCATGAAGGCGCTCCAGGTCTCCCTGGTAGCGCTCCACCAAGTGAGAGAGAAGCATCATGACTCCTCCGCCCAGCGCAGCTGGAAGCCATTCAGCAGTGTTTCAATGCGATTCCCGGTGTGATCGCGCACCACCTGGGTGATGTGGGCGTAGCGGGCCGTGGTGTTGCTATGGCTGTGGCCGAGCAGGGACTGGATCAGGCGCAGGTCCATCCCCTGCTCCAGCAGGTGGGTGGCATAGGCATGGCGTAGTGAGTGCACCGTGAGCCGCTTCTCGATCCCACACTCCAGGCGGGCTGCTCTGAGAGCTGCCTGCACGCCGCTGGCATCCATCGGTGCACTGGTGATCCGCACGATGATCTGGCTGCCGGCCGGACTGGGAAAGAGCAGCCGCGGATGGCGGTGGGTCGTCCAGAAGCGACGCATGGCCTGCAGCGTCAGCACCGGTATCGGCACGTAGCGATCCTTGCCGCCCTTGCCATCGCGGATGTGCACGCGCCGCTGGCTGCCATCAATGTCCGCCACCTCCAGCGCCAGGCCCTCGCCGATTCGCAGGCCAAGGCTGTAGACCACCAGCAGAAATATCCGGTAGCGCAACTTGCGCACCGTGTTGATCAGCCGATGCACTTCCTCGCGGGTGGGAACATCAGGCAGACTGCGCACACGTGGCGGGCGGATGATCTTGATCCATTCCATCTCGCGATCAAGAACATAGCGGTGGAAGAACTGCAGACTGCAGAGATCAACCTTGATCGTGCTCCACGAATACTGCTCCAACAAGGCAGCGAAGTACCCTTTCAAGTCATCAGGGCTGAGATCATCGGGGCAACGGTCGAAGTGGCCAGCCACACGACGCAACGTTCGGCTGTAGCTGTCAATCGTCTTGCTGCGTAAGCCGTGCAGCCTCATCGCTTTTGCGTTAGCGTCAAAGAGGCGATCAAAGCGCTCCTGTTCGGTACTATTCATTGAGCTGGCTTCCCGTTGGGAAGATGAAGGGAATCAGCGCATCAGTAGATGCGCATCCCTCAGTGTCCTCCCGGAATCAGTCGCCAGCCGCAACCCAGCGGGGACTGCTCAGCTCTCGCCCTGAGCATCACCCTGTGTCATCCCCGCAAGGCGCAGAGCCTTGAATCGACAAAAGTTGACTATGATTATTCTTGTAATCTGCCGCGAAGCGGCTTAGTTCAACAGAATTTCGAAGGGTCCGGTATCGACCTCCTGTCCAGCCCTTGTAGCCGCATAAGAACCCACAGTCTCCCAAGGCGAGAGCTGAAATCCCTTGCAGGATAAGATCTTTTCCGACCTTGCACCATCTGTGACGGGAACTTAGCTGGATCCGCGAACAAAATGTTTGCTTCGCTACAAGCGGTTTGCTGGCCTCGTTGCCCTACAGGGTCACGCTTCAGTCGATGCGTGGCAAGCGAATGCTGATGCGTCAGACAACTGGCCTGCTTGCTGATCTCTGAGCACAGCATTGCTCATTGCATCGCCTTCTGGATTAGGAATGGGTCGATGGGGGGCGGCCACCCGATCGGATCGTTCCTTCCAAGTGCCATGGGCCAACCATGGAACCGATCCACCATGCAAGTGCGTCACTGCGGACATTGACTACCGCCTAGGTTCTGTCAGGCTCAGGGCCAACGGCACCGTCGATGCGGGATTCGCTTGTGGCGTGACCCTTGACCGCGTTCGATCGTCACCCGGGTGCGGGGGCAGCCGAAGGTTTTGGCCACCAAAGCGATCGGCTCTGCCACTGACGCGGTCGGCAACGGCTCTCCCATCGCTTCCGGGTGGCTCACTTCTGATGTCGGCGCTGGCTCAGTTATCGATGCAAGCTACCATAGGCAGGTCCCACTATGACGCTTGAAATGCATAAAATAGTCGGGCCCCTGCGCAGAGCGTCGATCTATGGCCTGGTCAGTTACGCGGGGCTTGTGTTGATTAACAACTCTGAGCTGGATCTGCCCAACATGTGGATCGCCTATCTGCCGATGTTCATCGGCGTCTATGTGTTGACCCAGTGGTTGGACAGGAAGTTTGGGGGCTGAGCCACCTTCCCTTCAGATCTTCTTCGCTTCTCTGCTGTCTGCCTGGCGACCAAGCCAGCCCTTGAGCTCCACATAGAACACCGGCACCACGAACAGCGACAGCACAGTGGCGACGCTCAGGCCACCGAAGACCACTGTGCCGAGGGAAATCTGGCTTCGGGCACCAGCTCCGGTGGAGAACACCAGCGGCAGGAACCCCAGCAGTGATGCGGTGGCGGTCATCAGGATCGGGCGCAGTCTTGATCGGGCCGATTCCCGGGCGGCTTCCAAGACACCAATCCCACCAGCCAGCCGTTGATTGGCCAGGTCCACGATCAGAATTCCGTTCTTGGCCGCCAGGCCGATCAGCATGACCAGCCCCACTTGCGCGTAGACGTTCAGCACTTCGCCCCGCAGACTCAGGAACAGAAGGGCCCCCAGCATGGCGGTCGGCACGGTCATCAGCACGATCAGCGGATCGCTGACGCTCTCGTATTGACCGGCCAGCACCAGATACACCACCAGGATTCCCAGGGCGAAGATCGCCAGACCCAGGGAACCGGCCTTGATCTCCTCTCGGGAAATGCCGGTCCAGTCGTAGCCGAGCCCATGGATCTGCAGATCGCGAAACAGGTTCTGCATGGTCATGATCGCCTCACCGGAACTGTGACCCGGTGCCGTGGTCCCCTCGATCTTGATCGAGCGGTAGAGGTTG